>JAFLRZ010000009.1 GCA_022511225.1 Eubacterium sp. | reverse complement strand
GCCATTTTAGGGTTCCATCTTCTTGTCTGGTGTCCGAAATGAACACCTGCTTCTAAAAGCTGTTTCATAGAAACTACGTTTGCCATAATAATTTCCTCCTTTTAGGTTAATCCTCCACAGAAAAGTATGGCAAAAGCCTGTTTATATAACCAAAGGCTTAACTTTTCCGTGTGCGTATTCGCTTTCTATACGAATGCTGAAAAATTATAACAGAAAAGGCCTGAAAAATCAAGCCTTTTATTAGAAAATATTTACTTTATTTTAATTAGTTATTATTTGCATCAAGAACAGTATCAATTGCAAGTACAACGCCGAGTGCGACAATTTCATTTTCATTATCATCAATATCAAGCTCAAAGGTGTCACCCCAAGTCATCCACTGCTTATGTATCGAAACAATACTGCGATTGCCGCTTGTAATGACATAATCATGAGCGAAGATGTCGCCCTCGACGTCCCATCCAAGTCCGTTTACTATATACTTCGGCTTGAAAAAAGTTACCTTCTTGACGATTTCGCAAATTACAGTGTTGTTAATTTCGACGGTGAATTTCGGCATAAATGATAATACCTTTTGATGAACAAGTGCAAGCTCATTGCCTGCAAGATTGTATATATGAAGCTTTTTGCCAAATGAAAAAAGCTCACCCTCTACATAGTATTTATCTTCGCCGTATTCATCCTTAACGTAAAATTTATCTCTGAACGAAAAAACCTTTTGCCTTATATAAAGTTTCATAATCAAATCCTCTGCTACTTAATATATAACTTCATTACCTGCTGCTGTGCCTTTAATTCAAGAGCGTCGTCAAGCGGTGTAAGCCTGATATTCGGATGATTATTCTCGAGTGCCTTTGAGATAATCAAATCTGCAAGCTTTGGATTTTTCGGCAGTACAGGACCGTGTGAATACGTACCGAAGGTGTTTTTATAGCGGACGCCTTCTGTACCGTCCTCGCCGTTATTGCCATAGCCTTTAATCATTTTGCCGAGCGGCTCAACACCTTTTCCGAGATACGTTCTTCCACTGTGATTTTCAAAGCCGACAACCTCAATACCCTCTTTTGTCTTAAAGGCGTAGTTGCCGATCATTCTTTCCTCTTTGCCCTCTGTGTAAAAATCGAGTGCGCCCATATACTCAAGCATTTTACCGTCGTAGGTTTTGTAGTATTTGCCGAGCATCTGATATCCGCCGCAGATTGCAAGCATTGACGTACCGTTTTCTATAGCCTTGCTGATTTCGATATCCTTGCCTCTTTTGAGGTCATCAAGCAGAACGTCCTGTTCGAAATCCTGACCTCCGCCGATAAAAAGTATATCATAATCATCAGTTCTGAAGGATTTGCCCATAGTAATTCTATCGGTAGTGACTTCAAAGCCTCTTGCCTTAATTCTTTCGCTCAAAACAATTATATTACCTCTATCGCCGTAAAGATTAAGCATATCGGGATAAAGGTGTGCTATTCTGATACTTACTCCCAAAAGTCTTTACCTCCTAATCTTTTAGCAATAACAGGTCGCATTGCCATCATTGACGTATAAGTAGGAACGATGTATACATCTCTTTCCTGAGAGATTGCAATGTCAACAAGCTTGTCGTAATCCTCGTTTTCGATAATCTTAATCTGCCTGTTGCCGACGCCCTCATATTTAATGCGTACTGCCATATCGTAGCATCTCTTGCCTGTAACGTAAAGTTCTTTAACATTTGACTTTTCAAATATTCCGCTGAAATCAACGTCCCATATCCAGCTTATATCCCTGCCGTCAGCGGCATTATCATTAAGGCTCAGAATCAACGTAAAGTCGTTTTCAACTGTTTTAAGGAAATTCATTGTCTGACTGAATCCGGCTGGATTTTTAACAAGAATAACGTTAATCTTATGGATTCCGCTCTTAAACTGCTCCATTCGTCCGAATGCGCCGTTAAAGCTTTCTATCGCTTTAATAATTGTGCTCTCATCAATACCTGCGCTTGAAAGTGCAGCAGCACAGCCGATTGCGTTATAAACGTTATACGCACCGCCTATATTGACCTTAACGATATTTGAGCTTGAGTTAAAATCAGCAACTACGATTGAGTGTGACGGCTTAAGCTCTTCAACAGATGTTACGGCGAAATCGGGGTCAGGTCTTTTATAGCCGCATTTATGGCAGACAAAGCCCCCTAAATGACCGTAGGTATGATAAGTGTAATCGTATTCGTTCTTACAGAATATACAGTATTTTGCGTCCGAAATTTCTGGTGCTTTTGCATTTCTGTCAAACTGAGCATTAACACCGAAGGTAACGAGCTTATTAGGTATTTCCTTTGACATTGAATACGTCAGCGAGCAGTCGGCATTAAGGCAGACGACTGCATCGGGAAGATTTTTTACCGACTCCTTGATAGCGTTAAGAGTATGAGTAACCTCTCCGTATCTGTCAAGCTGATCTCTGAAAACGTTGGTAACAAGAATGACGTCTGCTCTTATATAACGGGAAACCTCTCTGAAAGCATTTTCGTCGCACTCGACTATTGCATATTCATACTTACTTTTGCCTGTTATGGTGCTGTTCATAATAAATGACGACGTAATGCCCGTAATAAGATTGGCGCCTGATTTATTTATAAAATAGGTCTTGCCTGCCTGCTTAAGTCCCTCCTCAAGAATACGGCAGGAGGTAGTTTTACCATTCGTACCTGTAACAATTATAACCTTAACCTTTGCGGACAGGTCTGCAAGTATATTCCTTTTAACTTTAAGTGCAATTCTGCCCGGTAAGGTCGTAGCACCTCTGCCGAGCTTCTGCAATGCAAAATGAACAATTCTGCAAACAAGACAGCTTAATAATACTCTCATCAAATCACTTCTCTCATCAACTAATAATACTATTTATATAATTTTAGACTATGAAGTAAATCAAGTCAATATTAATATATGGTTTTTTTATTTTAAATATTGTGATATAATAATTAAAATTTTACTGAAAGCAAAAATGATTTATGAAGTATTACAGTCTTAACAATTATCTGCGTGACAGATTTGGCGACAAGGTTTATAAAATAAGCCTGAATGCCGGCTTTACCTGCCCTAACCGAGATGGAAAAATTGACACAAGAGGCTGCATCTTCTGCTCAAAGGGCGGAAGCGGTGACTTTGCCGAAAGTGCACTTCTTTCTATTGATGAGCAAATTGAACTTGGCAAAAAGAAAGTGGAAAGCAAAATCAGAAGCGGTAAATATATAGCATATTTTCAGGCATTTACAAATACGTATGCACCTGTTGAGAGCTTAAGAGAAAAGTTTATGCAGGCAATCGTGCGTGACGAAATAGTTGCACTTTCAATTGCGACGAGGCCTGACTGCCTTGGTGATGACATTATCACACTTCTTGACGAGCTGAATCGTATAAAGCCGATATTTGTTGAACTCGGTTTGCAGACAATTCACGAGAAAACAGCCGAGTACATAAGGCGTGGTTATACACTGGATACGTATGATGATGCGGTTAAGAGGCTTAAAGCGATTGGTATCAACGTTGTCGTGCATATCATTCTCGGCTTGCCAAACGAGAGTAAAAACGATATGCTTGAAAGTGTGAAATACGTATGCGAAAGCGGTATTGACGGAATCAAGCTTCAACTGCTTCATATTCTTAAGGGCACTGACATTGCAGATGAATATTTTAGCGGTAAGGTTAAAATGCTTGAGCTTGATGAATATATCGACATTGTCGCCTCCTGCGTTGACATTATACCTGAAAATATAGTTATACACAGGCTTACGGGCGACGGTGCGAAAAAGGATTTGATTGCACCGCTATGGTCGGCGGATAAGAAGAATGTTCTAAATAAAATCAACAAGGCGCTGAAATAGAATATAGACTAATAATTTTAGAAAGGAACAAAAGTATGAAAATAAGCAAAAATGAACTTACGGAATTTATCACACCGTATTATTGTGACAAGGATATTATGCACAATATGTGGCACATTGAACTTGTCAGAAAAAAGATTGATGATATATTAGAAAAAAGCAGTTATACCATTAATTACGAATATCTTATGCTTGCAATGTGCTTTCACGGCTTTATTTACAGCGACGAGGAACGCATAAGAGAATGGCTTTTAGAGCACAATTACAATACCACAGATATTGATATGATAGTCAAAATTGCTTGGGAATCTCAGCGCACTGAAATTCCCGAAACAATTGAGGGCAAAATTCTTCACGATGCGCATATTCTTGAAGGCGGCAAAACCTACACCGTTGTAAAAACTCTGATAACAGGGTCTGTAAGAGGACAAACACTTAAAGAAACACTTGATTTTATGCAGAAAAATGTACTAAACAAGGGTAAATGCTATCTGCCTGAAACACAACTAATGTGCGATGAAATGAATAAATACACGAATCAATTTTATACAGATATAATTAGCGAAATAAAATGAGGTAAAAAATGAATATACGATTAGCAGAAATCAATGACTATCCATTTTTGAAAGAAAATGACAAACACATAAGGAAAGACGAAATAAAATCATTGATTTATCAACACAGAATATTGTTGCTTGAATTAGATGACGAAATTATCGGCTGGCTGCGCTGGAGTCTGTTTTGGGACAATACACCTTTTATGAATATGCTGTACATTTTAGATGGACACAGAAGTCAAGGCCTTGGAAAAAAGCTTGTTGAATTCTGGGAAAATCAAATAAAGCAGGATGGTTATAATATGGTGATGACCTCCAGTCTATCCGACGAACAGGCACAGCATTTTTACAGAAAGCTCGGTTACGTTGATTCCGGTTCACTGCTTCTTCCGGGAGAGGCACTGGAAATAATATTTACAAAGCATTTTAAATAAAATGTTTATAATTAACTTGATGATAAAACAATTCAACAAACAAAGCACTCAGTGATTAGCTGAGTGCTTTGCTCTGTTATGCTTTATAGATTACGTTATTATCAATGGTAATTGACTTAATATCGTCAACGTTGATTACTTTTAAGAAAGTAACGTCGATGTTACCACGATACGCATGACCAAATCTTGCTGTGCCTCCTACAGATATATCAAAATCTCTTGCACCCACAGCGTTCGTGTAAAGTGTGCCGTCCTTCATCTCAACGATAACATAATCCCCGTTAATTGAGTTTTCGACAAAGCTTCTTCCGGTTGAACTATCTCCCTTTATTTGCTTGAAATCAATATACATTCCAAGCGGTGATACGATTAAGCGTTTGATTTTATATTCGCTTTCTTCGTCTTTAATTGTTTTCACGCAATCAAGCTTTTGTTTAACATCTGCTCTTAATGCGTCAAATTTAAAGGTCCAGTCGCCCTTTATTTCATTATCGGTAAAATCTTCTGTCTTGTAATTATAGTAACTAAGGCTTGTAACTTTTATCGTTACAGTGTCATTATTTTTTATATTTCTTAATCCTTGAATAATCAAATCGCACATATTATTATCGTAAAACCGTAAGGTTTGACTAAAGCCATCAAAGTAAGCCCTGCCATTTACACGTATATCTAATTCGTTCGGAAATAGCATTAAATCATTTTCAGTCGGGCATTCAATTAACAGGTGCATAGTGTAATTATCGGACATCACCTGCTTGAGAGTTAACTCATATCCGTTTGATTCAGTATGCACATCGAGATCCTGACCTAAAGTGCTTAAGTCAACGGTATCATCAAACGTAAGATACTGAGCAAGTGCACTGTCAGGCTTAAAGTGAACTGTTGCGCCTGTAGTTATACTGCCGAGCAATATTACCAATACTGCGGCAATTGCAATTAATCTTCTGTAAGAAATAATCTTTCTTCTTTTGTTAGCAGAGGCTTTGCCCTTGCTGTTTATACTAAGCTTATCGAAAACTCTTGCTTTTACTCTCTGCGCCGTTTCACAATCAATCGGCACTGTAATATTATCATCAGATACATTTACAAGATTATCCATATCCGATTCGTCAAATACCTTATACAAATTTATTTTCATAGTAAACTCCTTTCAGCTTGCTTTCAAGCTTTCTTAATGCTCTTTGCAGTCGCTTGCGTACATTGTCATCACTCAGGCTTACAAGCCGAGCAATTTCCTTTGAGGGCAAGCTGAGATAATATCTGCAAAAAACTATTGTTGAATCAGGCTCTCCCAGAGAATTAATCTCGTTAATCAAATTTCGGTAAAGCTCATTTTTCTCTGCCTCATTTTCAAGGTTAAAGCTATCCGGAATTTCAATAAAGCCGTCATCATCCGTGCTTATCTCACAGGATTTGCACACCGTTCGGAATTTATCAACAGCCTTTCTTTTGGCAATTGATATCAAATATGCCGACAGGCTTCCCTTTTCAAGATTGACATTATCAATCTGATTATAAAAGGCAACAAAAACATCACTGACTGTTTCCTCAATATCCTCAGCACTGCAAACAGCCGATATTTTATTTTTTACGACTGTATATACAAGCCCCGTATACTGCTCCATAAGGGCTGACATACCCTTTTCGGTATTATTCTTAATCAGCCGTATCAGCGCATTGTCAAACATATTCAACCTCCTTTCAGCTTTTTAGGAATTCCTTTCACTTCTATATTCGTTAAAGGTACATATTTTGTGACATATAAAAACCCACTATTTTCAAAAAACAGTGGGTTAAAAGTTTATTCATAAAAAGCAACTGACGAAAGCACGGGGTTTGAACGGCTTTGTCTTATTACAAGTCGGGCGCCGACGGCGCTTTTATTATTAATCTTAATAATTCTTTGCGAGCCGATTACTGTACCGCTGAAAATTCTTTTATATCTTCCGTTTGCTTTTTTGATATAAAGGTCGTATGCTTCTACTCTTTGGCTGAAGCTGAGATCCTCCTTTAGCACCGCCCATTTAAGCTTATGAGCACTGTCAAATTCAAAATCAATATAAGGAATACTTTTATCAAGCTCGCCTAAATTCTGCTGTAATACAAGGTTTTGTGTTACAGCCTTTATTTTTTTGCCGAGTGAGTTAAGCACCTTTACGTCTTTTTTATGAATTTTGCCGTTTTTGGCAGGCGGAACGTTCAAAAGAAGCGTGCAGTTCTTGCCGACAGAATTAAGATAAATATTAAAAAGCTTACGTGCTGATTTGACTGTCATATTTTCATCATCCGAATGGAACCAGCCCTTGCGGATTGACACGTCGACCTCGGCAGGATAGAAGCAAAGCTTTTTATACTTTTGGAGTATCTTGCGTGAGCCTAAGTCCTCATCCTTTGAGTCAATCTTTTTAAGCTCATCAGCCATACCCTCAGAATGCTGAGAAAGCTCATGAATTCTTTCGGAATCCTGAAGCATTGCAGGAACAACGGAGTATTCGTTGTTACGCGTTTTGCCGCCCTCATTGCCTACCCAGCGAAGATCAGGACCGCATATTGCAATATTTGCGTCAGGCTGAAGGGAACGAACAACGCTAAAATATCTTTCCCAATCATACTCAAAGCTTACGGCATTTGAGCCTTTAGCACCGTCAAACCACACTTCAAATATCGTGCCGTAATTGGTGAGAAGCTCTGTAAGCTGATTGCAGAAATAGTCATTATATGCACTCGTTCCGTAGCGTTTATCGTGCATATCCCACGGTGAGAGGTATACTCCGAAATCAATCCCCTGTCTTACACATTCGAGTGACAGTTCTCTTACAATATCGCCGTCATAATTAGAATTTTTTACAGAAAAATCGGTATAAGCCGTATCCCAGAGGCAAAAGCCGTCGTGGTGCTTACAGGTAAGTATTATACCTGTTGCACCGCTTGATTTAATTACACTTACCCACTGCCTGACGTCAACCGAGGTGATAGTGAAATCGGCAGGAGTTTCCTCGCCTGTTCCCCATTCTCGTGCAGTTGCAGTATTCATACCAAAGTGGATAAAAGCGTAAAACGGCTTTTGAAGATGAGTAAGCTGTCTTTGGTCAGGCACTACTGATATATAACGCTCAACCTCGCTGTCATATAGCGGAAAGCCGTTATTGTCAGTAGTCCAGTTTTTATCAAAATTATATTTCATAGTTTAGTGTCCGACTGTTTCAAATGTTCTTGACTTAATATTCTTTTTGCCCTGCTCCACTCTCTTGCCGTTTTTGCCGTTATTGTTATGTCTGAAATAATCGTCCTTATCGTTGATATTCCAGATAAGCTTTGACTGAAGATACCATAACATTTCTTTAAGATTCTTATGGAATGTAACCTCTCTTTCAGGCACTTCATCCATAAGCGGTGTAACGAGTGAAGCCTTTGGTGAATTAACCTCACAGGCAGACAAAATGAGCAATTCATTATCACTTGGAAGAATAATCTCACTGCCTTTGTTTACGTCAAGAGTTACGACGTAGAAATACATACCCTTAGCGTAAAGGTCTTTACCGTTTGTATCGTGAGAATGAGTAGCCTCAAAGCCGAGATGACCTGTATTTACGAAAGCAGTTTCGCCAAGGTCATATAAATCCCAACCGGCAAAGGCTTTATCGGAAAGATTTACTGTTTTTTGTATTTCTTTTCCGTCAACGATAAACGTTGCTTTATCATCTTTAGTGCCTGCGCAAAGGAATTTTATCTTACCACCTGTTTTTGCAATTATCTTCTGTGAATTAGATACTAATGCGTTATTGGTATCATTCTGCGAAATTTCAAAGCTTGCACCGCAAGCCGTAATTACTTCAGAGATAATTTCGCGAGGTATAGCATTAATTCTGCTCTTCTGATTCTGCTTTGTAATTAAGGTTTCGTTATATTCAAGCTCTACAGGAGTTGAGACCGCCTTTTCACCTTTGACTGATGACGGTTTAAGTCTGAGTGCAAAGGTTTTTACCTCATAAGGCTTAAAGCTTGTTACAAGAGCACCGTTTTCAACTGCAGCGTCTGCAAGAAATTCCTCGCTTGCGTAGAGCTCTCTTGCACTTTCTACGCCCTCTCCGAGAGTGAATCTGAAATCATCTACAGTCTTATTTGCACCTTCGTTAAAACGAACGATAACCTCACCGTTATCGATATTATGATGCGGTAATTTGATTGCTCTTACGATAACGTCATTAGTGCTTAATGAGCCGAAGCTGTAGCTTGTGCCGAGCGGACCCTGATGCTTGTCAAAAACAGTTGCTAAAAGCGGCTGAATAAACTTCTTTGCTTCAAGCTGAGTTTCTGTGCCGACCTTGCCCTTATGGCTGAAAACTGCAAAGGAATAGCGGTTAAGACCTAAATCCATCATTGACTGCATTGAGTCGATTCTATAGTTCTTCTTCGGGGTATGAATAGCAGTAAGACGAAGTGTGTTATCGCTAAACTTATCCCAGCCGTGCTTGCACTCGCTGATGATTGACACACCGAAATCTCCGCTTTTATCGGTAATATCTGCCCACTTCTGTGCAGGAACCTCGAAAAGCTTTTCGCTCATATTCTCTCTTTCGATAGCACCGAGACCGAGATCAAATGTAGCCTTTGGATTTTGAGCAGTGAGAGCAAAGCGGTTTTTGCACATTGTGCGCATTGACTGCCATTCAATTTCCTTGAATATTTCAACAACGCTACTGCCGTCTGTAAGAGAAATAATCGTTTTGAACACTGACTTGTTATCTTTCTGAACAACCTCGAATGACACTCTTGCAGGACCGTTTTCAAGAATCTTGACTGTTACGCAGGCAGGGATTCTGTCGTGCTCTTTATTTGCCTCATCAAAGTTCATTTCCCAAGCAGGCCAATCCTTTGAGCCTGTGTAGTTAAACAGACCGAGTACAATCGGCTTTGCAAGAAGCTCTCTTTCATCGTCCTCTTTATCAAGGATTGACTGAATATCACCGTTTTTATTTAGTCTGACGATGTACTTCTGATTTTCCATAACGTCGTCTTCAATCATAAGATTTGACTTAACGCAGCAAGGCTCGGAGCTTGGTCTTATATCGTAGACACGCGCACCAAGGCTTTCAACCTCGGCAATAAAGACTACCTCCATAATGCCGTCCTTATTAACTGACGTCTGGCTCTTAATCTCCCTGCCCTTGTCATTATAGACACGAACATACGGTGAATTAATATCCTTAAGCTTCATTGTAACGGCACTCACTCTCTTAGCTTCTACAGAGTTTGAAACCATTACGGGAATACCGGTGCAGAAATCAGATTTCATAAGAGTAGTAAGTGATGCGAGAGAAGCCTCAAGCTCACCGGAAAACTGATTGATTGACATTGCATAATCGTTCCAAGAACGACGATATGCTCTTTGAACAGAGGTGCCCGGTGTATCATCGTGGAACTGATGAGCAATAGCTCTTTTCCAAGACTTTTCAAGGACTTTTTCATTATAATCGGCAGTACCGAAATAATCTGCCATAACGCCTGCACGCTCTGCCATATCGCCAAGCTCCTGACACTTGGCATTCCAGCGTTTTCCGATTGCACGGGAGGTATATCCGCCGACGCCGTGATTTTGCATAACAAGCTCTGTTTTCCACTCAGGAAGCTTAGACTTGACATCTTCAGGAAGTTTTTCATCGATATCGTGGAAAATCTGATCGGCAGATGCGGCAATTACCTCAATATCACTGCTGTCGTTCTTCTTAATTTCGTCATCTACAAATTTTACGGACTTTTCCTCAGGTGCACCGCCACGGTCACCGATACCGTGGAACATATAAGTCCAATCAAGCCCGTATTTCTCGTTTTCCTTAAGCTTATTCTCTACAAAATCCCAGTCGCGAAGCTTAGTTAACGTGTAATAATAATCGTGAGGATTACAGCTTGCATAGATATAATTACCGTCAACACCGTACCATTTGCCAATATCAAACGGTACTCCGTAGGCACAGCCCCAAGCAAGCTTCTGCGTTGTAAATCCCATAAGATTAGCATGGTGAGCAATACTCGGTAATGCCCAGCCGAAGCCGAAGCAGTCAGGGAGATAAATGTCTACACTTCTCTTGCCGAATTTTTCATAAAAATATGAATTGCCGATAAGAACGTTTCTGAAAAGTGCTTCAGGTGAAGGACAGTTTGTGTCGCCGTTTTCATATGCCGAGCCACAGACGTTCCATCTGCCTTGCTTTACATATTCCTTCATTTCTTCAAAAAGTTCGGGATAGTACTCCTCCATAAGCTCATAGCGATATGAGCCTTCAAAGGAGAATACGTAGCTTGGATATTTCTTGAAAAGAGCGATGTTATCAACAAGAGTATCATAAATATATCTGCTGACGGTAGTTTCAAAATCCCAAGACCAGATTGTATCAAGGTGAGAGGTTGCAACTGTATAAATCTTTTTCTTAGACATAATTTTATCCTTATTATGTAGTAGTTTGGGCGATCATTGCTATGACCGCTCTTATTAATAAAATTTAGATTGCTACGATATTTACAAGCTTGCCGGGAACATAGATTTCTTTTTTGATTTGCTTGCCCTCAATAGCCTGAGCAATACGCTCATCCTGTTTAGCAAGAGCGATTGCGTCCTCCTTGGAAATGTCAACCGGAACTGTGATTCTTGAACGAACCTTACCCATAATCTGAAGTACGATTTCAACTGAGTTTTCCTTAGTTTTTTCCTCGTCATATTCAGGCCATTTTGCTTCGTTTACCATTCCGCCGAATGACATATTCTGCCACAGCTCTTCCGTAACGTGAGGAGCAAATGGGTTAAGGAGAATTGTAAGAGTTTTAAGCTCAGCCTTATTTACGCCCTTTGAATACATCTCATTAACAAGACTCATCATTGCGGCAATTGCAGTGTTGCACTTAAGGTTATCGATGTCCTCAGTTACCTTTTTGATTGTCTTGTGCATCAATGCTTCAAGCTCTTTTGAATATTCGTCACCGTCAACGGCAATTTCCTGTAAATTCCAGAAGCGTTCAATAAATCTCTTACAGCCTTTGATTGAGTCACTGTTCCACGGTGCAGCCTTTTCGAAATCACCGATGAACATTTCATAAAGGCGCATTGTGTCTGCACCGTACTGATCAACAATTTCATCAGGGTTAACGACGTTACCTCTTGACTTTGACATCTTTTCGCCGTTCTCGCCTAAAATCATACCGTGTGACGTTCTCTTTGCATATGGCTCTTTAGTAGGAACAACGCCGATATCATAAAGGAATTTATGCCAAAAGCGTGAATAGAGCAGATGAAGTGTTGTATGCTCCATACCACCGTTATACCAATCAACAGGGCCCCAATATTTAACTGCCTCAGGAGATACAAGCTCCTTGTCGTTGTGAGGATCCATATATCTTAAGAAGTACCATGATGAGCCTGCCCACTGAGGCATAGTGTCTGTTTCTCTCTTAGCAGTCTTGCCGCAGCAAGGACAGGTTGTATTTACCCAGTCTGTCATCTTTGCAAGCGGTGACTCTCCTGTATCTGTAGGCTCATAGCTGTCAACAGTAGGAAGTCTGAGCGGAAGCTCGCTTTCAGGTACGGGAACGTAGCCACAATCGTCGCACTTAATGATTGGGATAGGCTCGCCCCAATATCTCTGGCGAGAGAATACCCAGTCACGGAGCTTGAAGTTGACCTTTTTATGTCCCTTACCCTCTTTGGTAAGCCAGTCTGTGATTGCTTCCTTTGCTTCCTCAACGCTCATACCTGTAAGGAAGGAGGAGTTGACAAGCTTGCCTGTATAGCAATCAGTAAATGCTTCGTTTTTAACGCCGACCTGAGAGCCTGCAACAACCTCAATGATAGGAAGATTGAATTTCTTTGCAAATTCCCAGTCACGGGTATCGTGTGCAGGAACAGCCATAATTGCTCCTGTGCCGTATGAAGTAAGTACGTAGTCTGAAATGAAAATCGGAATTTCAGTGTCATTAACAGGATTTATGCCCTTCACACCCATGAGCATAACACCTGTCTTATCCTTATTAAGCTCTGTACGCTCAAAGTCGGACTTATGTGCAGCCTCCTGCTGATAAGCACGGATTTCATCAAGATTTGTAAGCTTATCTGCCCACTTTTCGATAAGCGGATGCTCAGGTGAGATAACCATATAGGTTGCACCGAAAAGTGTATCGGGTCTTGTGGTGTAAACTGTAAGCGTATCTCCGAGAGTTGTGCCAAAATCAACCTCTGCACCTGTTGAACGGCCAATCCAGTTTTTCTGCTGAACCTTTACTCTGTCTATAAAATCAAGCTCATCAAGGTCATCAACGAGTCTTTGTGCATACTCTGTAATTTTAAGCATCCACTGGCTCTGATTCTTTCTGATAACCTCACTGCCGCAACGCTCGCATACGCCGTTAACAACCTCCTCATTTGCAAGCACACACTTACAGGAGGTACACCAGTTTACAGCCATTTCTTTTTTATATGCAAGATTCTTCTTAAAGAGCTGAAGGAAAATCCACTGTGTCCACTTATAATATGAGGGATCGGTCGTGTTGATTTCTCTCGTCCAGTCAAATGAGAAGCCTAATGCCTGAAGCTGTGATTTGAAGTGACTTACGTTTGTCTTAGTAACCTCTTCGGGATGAATGTGATTTTTGATAGCAAAATTCTCTGTAGGAAGTCCGAATGCATCCCAACCCATAGGATAAAGCACGTTGTAGCCCTGAAGTCTTTTCTTACGGGCAACAATGTCGAGTGCCGTATAGGAACGGGGATGACCTACGTGAAGTCCCTGACCTGACGGATAAGGGAATTCAACAAGGCAATAGAATTTTGGCAGAGAATAATCCTGCTTTGCAGCAAAGGTATTCTGAGAATACCAGACATTCTGCCATTTTGATTCGATTTTCTTAAAATTGTAATCCATATATTAACCCTCCAAACAATTTGTAATGTCTATTTTTTGTCCATCCTCCCAAAGTCGCTCAAGCTGATAAAACTGCCTTTGCTCTTTGTAGAAGATGTGAACTACTACCGAATTAAAATCGAGGCACACCCACGGAGTTTTTTCTCCCTCAATATGATGCGGCTTTACACCTGCCTCGCCAAGCTTGAACTCTACCTCGTCTGCAAGAGCTGAAACGTGAGTTGAGTTGTTTGCAGTTGCGATAACAAAATAATCTGCAAGGATAGTCAAATCGGTGATACCGATAACCTCTATATCCTCACCTTTTTTACTGTCTATTGCCTTTACGGCAATTTCCATCAATTCCTTTGCGTTCATTTACTCACTATCCTTTTTGTCTTGTTTTTCTTTTTTATCCTTTTTGTTAAAATACTTCTTAATTATCCAGTTGTATGCATCAACCGTGTTAGGGTGAAGAGGGCTACCCTTATCAACTACCGATTTGATTGAATACTGTGTAGCGTAAAGGAGTCCGTATTCCTTGCCCTTTTCGGCTTCTGCCCTTATATTTTCTATATCATCATAATCTCTGTCTGCTGAAATGAAGTCGGCAAGATAAACGATTTCCTCAAGCAGGGTCATATCTGCTTTGCCTGTTGTGTGACAGCTGATAGCAGACAGTATTTCCTCATCATCAATACCAAGCTCTGTTTTTGCGAAAGCTGCACCTGACAGTTGGTGATAAAACTTCTTCTCTTTTCTTTCAAAGTCAGTAATTTCGATACCTGCTTTATCTATATATTCGAGGTGCTCCTTCTTTTTGCACTCTTTAGTAGCATCGTGAAGAATACCTGCAACCTCTGCCTTATGCTCGTCTGCGCCGTAGCGTTTTGCAAGCTCCTTTGCACTTTCGGCTACGCATAGGGAGTGATAATATCTGTAAGCAGAAAGTCTTTCTTTGATAATTTCTTTTAACTCGTCAGTATTATACATTATAAAGTCCCGTTTCCAAAATATATTTTTCAACCCCTTGAGGCACTAAATTCGAAATGCTTTCGTTGTTTTTTATCCTGTTTCTCAATTCAGTTGAGCTTACTCTGATTACATCTGCCTCTAATAAACGAAATCTGCTCATATCAAGTCCGTCAAGATTTTCTGCATACGAAATCATCTGAGCTCTTTGACTTTCATCCTCTCGTGCGCCTGTACAGAGTGTGACAATTTCAAGTATCTCCTTATACCTGTACCACAAGTGAAAGCTGAGAAGCTGGTCTGCTCCGATAATAAGAAAAAGCTCGTCATCAGGGTAGATTTTTTTTAGCTCTTTCAACGTGTCATACGTATATGATTTACCCTGCCTGTCAAATTCAATCAAAGAAATCTCAAAGCCCGATTTATTCTCAATTGCAAGAGAAATCATATTAAATCTGTCACGTTCAGGTGCAAGATACTGCGATGTCTTATGAGGCGGACAGGCAGTAGGAATGAATATCAGCTTATCAAGGTGTAATAAACTAAAGTAATTTTCTGCAAGGCTCATATGCCCGTTATGAATCGGGTTGAAAGCTCCGCCGAATATTCCTATTTTCATTTATCTTCCTCTGTATTTAGGGCGGTCATATTTTGCGTAAGGATTCTTTTCTTCCTTTTCTCTCTGACGCTGTCTTTTGCCCTTAATCTTAACCTTTTTCTTTGCAGTAGCCTTTGCCTTGCCTGAGCCTCTTTTCTTCTTTTTCTCGGCAATTCTATCTTCATCTGCTTCTCGGTAAAGTACGATAACACCGCCGATTACCTGAATTACGTCGGCGCCTAAAGCCTCAGCAATCTTTTGTGCAAACTCCTTTGGTGCTTCGGGTGCAGTTTCAAGATGAACGCGAATTTTTATAAGCTCTCTTGCATCAAGAGTATCATCTATCTGCGCTATAAGGTTATCGCTGATACCATCCTTGCCGATTTGAATAATAGGCTCTAAGCCGTTAGCTTTAGCTCTCCAAAATGCTCTTTCCTTTGATGTCATATAATTTTCTCCAATTTCTCTTTAAGAAGTCTGAGTGCATTACCCCTGTGGCTGATTTTATCCTTTTCATCGGCAGTATATCTTCCAAATGCCTTGCCATTTATGATAAACAGAGGATCGTAGCCGAAGCCCTCATTCCCGTCACGCTCAAAGCCGATATGACCGTGGCACTCGCCTCTTACTATTATTTCTCTGCCATCAGGAAAGGTACAGCATATTGCACATACGTAATACGCTGTGCGTTCCTCCATAGGAACACCGTCGAGCTTTTCAAGAAGCAAATCGTTATTAAGCTCGTCGTTGCCGTGATCTCCGCCGAAGCGTGCTGAAAAGATACCGGGTGCACCGTCGAGATAGTCAACACAAAGTCCCGAATCATCTGCTATTGCAGGCATATTGGTTGCCTTACAGGCTGCGTTTGCTTTTATTTTAGCATTAGCTTCGAATGTATCGCCGTCTTCCTCAACGTCCTCAAGAGTGATTCCGAGCATTTTCGCCGTTACAACGTTGATTCCGAGCGGCGACAATATGCGCTGCATTTCTGCAAGCTTTTTCATATTATTTGTTGCGAGAATAAAATCCATAATCAGTCCTCTTTAACTTCGTTTGTAATAAAATCTGTTATGTCCTTATCATCATCGGGGATTTTTGCATCAAACAGTCCTGCTGCAAAAGCATCCGCATCAAACGGCTGAAGATCCTCTATCTTTTCACCTACGCCGACGAACTTTACGGGAACGTCAAGCTCGTTGTTGATTGCAAGAACAACACCGCCCTTTGCAGTGCCGTCAAGCTTTGTAAGAACGATACCCGTGATACCTGCTGCTTCCTTGAAATCCTTTGCCTGATTAACGGCATTCTGACCCGTTGTAGCATCAAGAACGAGCAGAATTTCTTTGGTTGAGTTTGGAAGCTCTCTGTCGATTACTCTGCCGATTTTATTAAGCTCATCCATAAGATTTTTCTTGTTATGGAGTCTGCCTGCAGTGTCGATAATGATTACGTCTGCATTTCTCGCCTTGCCTGCCTGAATTGTATCGTATACTACTGCGGCAGGGTCAGAGCCCTCAGAGTGCTTGATAATGTCAACGTCTGCTCTGTCTGCCCAGACCTGTAGCTGCTCGATTGCTGCAGCACGGAAAGTATCGGCAGCACCGAGGATAACCTTTCTGTTTTGCTCCTTTAGGCGCATAGCAAGCTTGCCGATAGTAGTAGTCTTGCCGACACCGTTTACACCGATCATAAGAATTACAGACGGCTTTGAGCGAAGGCGCAGATAGCTACCACCCCAGACGATACCTGAAACAATATCTTTCATTGTTTCTCTTACCTGCTTAACGTCGGTAATCTTATCATTTTCGATTTTGCTTTTGAGGTCGCGTATAATTCTTTCGGCAGTAGGCATACCTACGTCACCCATTATAAGAATTTCCTCAAGCTCTTCAAAAAGCTCATCTGTTATTTTTTCATAGGACTCCATCACCTCATCCATCTGAGCTGTGATGCCCTCATCTCTCGTCTTTTTGAGACCCTTTTTAAACATTGAAATAATGCCCATTTGTTTGCTCCTTATTCTTCAAGACCCATTTTAGCAGCTAACTCTGCAGTCTGCAGCTCAATAAGCTTTGATACACCTTTTTCCTGCATAGTAACACCGTAGAGAACGTCTGCTTCTTCCATAGTACCTCGCCTGTGGGTAATGGAAATAAACTGCGTATTCTCTGTCATTTTGCGCATATATTTTGCAAAACGCTCAACGTTTACGTCATCAAGTGCCGCCTCGACCTCGTCATAAATACAAAACGGTGCAGGCTGTACCTTAAGAACGCTGAAAAGCAGTGCCATAGCCGCAAGTGATTTTTCTCCGCCTGAGAACAGATTGATATTCTGTACAGATTTTCCGGGTGGCTGAATTTTAATATCGATTTCACTTTCAAGGCAGTCATCAGGATTTCGAAGTACAATTTCGCCCTTACCGCCGCCGAAAAAGTCTGCAAAGCTGATACTAAATTCAGTGTTGATTTTATTAAACTTATCAAGGAATTTTTCGCTCATTGAAGCTGTAAGATCCTCGATAATTTTCAGAAGTTCTGACTTTGATTTTTCAACATCGTCAATCTGTGCCTTAAGAAATTCGTATCGTTCGGATACTTCCTTATACTCCTCAATCGCACCTACGTTGATTGAGCCGAGAGCCTTGATAGACACCTTGATTTCGTGAAGTCTTTTCTTTGCCGCTGTCATATCTTCAATCTGAATATTCAGCGCTTCTGCCTCTCGTTTTGTCAGCTCATACTGCTCAAAGAGCATATCGTTAAGCTCGTCATATTCCTTGCGCATATTATTTTTATGCTCTGTAAGCCGTACAATTTCACCGTTGAGCTTTTCGCGTTCCTGATTCTTATTTCTCTCAAAGGTGCGAAGCTCTGCAGAACGCTTTTCAAGCTGATTTCTTTCATCTATCTTGCTATCAACCGACACGAGAGCATCCTGTGCTTTTTTTCTGTAAGCGTCTGCGTTAGCTTTGATTTTGTCTATTTCAAGATTATATTCACTGTTTTTCTCTTCTATAGAGCTGATTTCCTCAATAGTTGATTTAACTCTGTCTGACTGAGTATTTTTGCGAAGCTCAAGCTCTTCGATAGAGATTTTTGCAGTTTCTATATCCTTGGCTACAGTCACAAGCTCAAGGTTAATTTCCTGAACGGAGAGTCTGAATTTCTCACGCTTTTCTTCAAGCTCAGTGGCATTAGAGCTTGTTTCTTTAAGCTGATTCTCTGCATCGGAAATTTTAAGTTCAATTTCACCTGCCTGCTTTTCGGACTGCTCGTTAGTTTTTTGTAATTCTGAAATTCTTGCGCTTGCATTTTCCTTTTCATCAATAAGAGATGATTTTTGCGCCTTAGCAGCATCAAGCTTTTCGCAGATAAGTCTGTAATCGCCCTGAGCTCTGATTAACTCTTCCTTTGCCTGCTGCAAATCGGCTTCTGCGCCCTGAAGCTTTGCGCCTGCATAGTTTGCTTCCTCAACAGCCGTCTTATACTGTGCTTTGAGATTTTCAAGCTTTTCTTCAAGCTCCTTTGCCTGAGAATTGAGCTCGTCAATGAGATTTGCTCTTGAAAGTATGCCTGCACTCTTTGCCTGCGAACCGCCTGTCATTGAGCCGCCCGTATTTATAACCTGACCGTCAAGAGTAACTATTTTGAAGCGTGCGCCGTATCTCTTTGAAATGCCTATAGCGCAGTCCATATCTTCTACTATAACAACTCGTCCGAGCAGATTTGAAATTATATCCTTATATTCACTTTTACACTGAACAATATCCGCCGCAACTGCAACAAAGCCTAATGCATCATCAAGATTTTTTTCATCAAAATTTCTTGGCTTGATTGCTGAAATCGGAAGGAACGTTGCTCTGCCGAGTTTGTTATTTTTGAGGTAATAAATCGCTCTTTTTGCATCTGCTTCGTTTGTGGTAACAATATTCTGCATAGCTGCACCGAGTGCAACCTCGACAGCGACAGAGTATTCGTTATCAACAGTAATAAGCTGTGAAAGAGGACCGTGGATACCTGAAAGAGCATTGCTCTGCGACTGCTTCATAACAGACCTTACGGCACCTGAGAAGCCCTCCATATTTTTCTCTAAATCAAGGAGCATTTTTGCTCTTGAACGCTTTTGCGAAATCTCAAAGCTGAGTTTTTCAAGGCTGTCCTTAAGGTCTTCTGCTCTCTTTGACTTATTCTGGTGCTTCAGTCTGTAGCCTGAAAGGGAGTTATTGTTTTCATCAATTCTTTCCTGAAGGAAATCAAGATTTTTCTGAGCTTCCTCCTGCTGTGAAAGAGCGATATCAACCTCTTTATCCATAGCAGAAATTGCATCATCAACAACACTCCGGCGTGATTTGATTTCTTCTATTGAGGAAACTGCCTGAGAGCATCTAACCTTGCAGTCGGAAAGCTCTACAGTAAGTGCCGTGATAAGCTGGTTAAGCTCTACCGTATGCTTTGAATTTTCTTCATTAGAGCTTGTCAGCTTCTCCATTTCGGCACTAAGCATTTTAAGCTCGTCCTTTTTTGCGGCAAGCAGTATCTCGCCATCGGCAATTATCTGCTTCTTTTCCTCTATCTGTGAGTCAATAGAATGGTTTGCATCGTCTGTTGAATTGATTTCGGCATTTAATCTGTCAATAGTTTCGCTATTATGAGCTACGGTGTTTTCAAGCACCATAACCTTGCCGTCCTCACGAAGCGCCTCCTCCTCGTTTGCCTTCGCAAGAGCACGAAGCTGATCAACTTCTGTATTGATTAGCGCAGTTTTTTCGAGGATTTCGTTTATCTCGTTTTCAATATCAGTAAGCTCCTGCTCGCAAATTTTATACGAAGCGTCGGCGGCATCAATCTTGTGATCCTGCTCTCTGAGATCGTTTGTGAAACGGTTGATTTTGTTAACCCATACGCCGATTTCGAGCATTTTCTTTTCCTCTGAAAGTTCGAGGAATTTTGCCGCTTTTTCACTTTGCTTGCGAAGAGGCTCAACACGGCTTTCAAGCTCACCGAGAATATCAAGAAGTCTTACAAGATTTTCCTGAGCCTGATCAAGTCGCCTTGTTGCATCTGTTCTCTTATGCCTGAAAAGTGATATTCCTGCCGCTTCTTCAAAAAGCTCTCGCCTGTCATCATTCTTTTCCGAAATTATTGATTCAATCTTACCCTGACCTACTAACGAATAGCCGTCAGAGCCAAGACCCGTGTCCATAAACAGCTCGTGAATATCCTTACGGCGCACCTGCTCTCCGTCAATCTTGTACTCACTTTCACCTGAGCGGTAGTATCTTCGGCTTACGGTTACGATTTCGCCTCTTTCCTTAAGAGTACCGTCGGAATTATCAAGTGTGAGCTGTACCTGAGCAAAGCCGAGCGCTTTTCTTGATGACGTACCTGAAAAGATTACGTCCTCCATTTTTGAGCCACGAAGTGATTTAGTGCTTGTTTCACCAAGTACCCACCTCACAGCATCGGCAATATTACTTTTACCGGAGCCGTTAGGTCCGACTACGGCAGTAATACCGTTGCCGAAATTCAGCTGAGTTTTATCAGGAAAGGACTTGAAGCCCTGCATTTCCAGTGTTCTTAAAACCATTATTTAATCCTCAATTCATCGACAGCCAGTCGGTTGTCGGTAATAATCTTTATATTATAACCTCTCTCAATGAGGAGGTAGATATTGCTTTTTTTGTTTCCCTTAAGCTTTGAAAGGGATTTTTCGTTCACGAAGACCTCATAATCAGCAGGCGGGAGCTCAAGAATTTTATTAACCATTATTCTTGATTTAACAAGCTCACCGAACGAATCGTGAAAGCCGCCTGCAAGCATATTCTTTTTAATGTCGGGACTTGAGTGAAGTCCGAGACGAATAACCTTAATTCCTGCCTTCTCAAACATTGGTACAAGAAGCGAGCATATGTACGCAGAATCATCAACACCGAAAGGCTTGTACTGCTCGTTGATATAAAGCTCGGCAAGATAAGTGTTCTTAAGAACAACAGTCGGATAAATCCTCACTGTCTGCGGTTTAAGTTCTATAAGCTTTTTGGCAGTTTCGATTGATTTTTCAAAAGTATCTTTATAAAGACCTGTCATCATCTGAAGTCCGAGCTCAAAACCGTATGATTTTATAAGCTCTGACGCTTCTATGACGCATTGTGAATTATGACCGCGCTTGTTTGCATCAAGCACCTCGTCATCCATACTTTGTGCACCAAGCTCAATGCTTGTGACACCGTAGCTTTTCAGTATCTCGAGGACCTCTTCATCAACACAGTCAGGTCTTGTGGAAATTCTTATTCCGCTGACTTTTTTATCTTTCACGTACGGATATGCCGATTCAAGAAGCTCGAGCATATATTCTCTGTCTATAGCTGTAAATGAGCCACCGAAAAATGCTATTTCGTATTCATAATCTTTTCGTTTCAGTGCCTTGTCTACTGCTTCCTTTACGTCACGCGCAGTCGGCTTATCGTTATGCCCTGTGATTGTGTGCTGATTACAAAACGAACATTCACACGGGCAGCCGAGATGAGGCACAAATATACTTATATTTCCTTTTTTCATATTCCCATAAGCTTCAGTGCTTCCTTAGCAGCTGCCTGCTCGGCACTTCTTTTGCTTCTTCCTTCTCCCCTGCCGATTACGTTAGAATTAAGGTGAACCTCTGCCACGAAGGTTTTATTGTGGTCAGGACCGTACTCGTCAACAAGTGTATAGCCTAAAACCTCACCCGGATTTTGCTGAACTATCTCCTGCAAAGTAGTTTTATAATCAACGTAGGCTTGCTGATGATTTTCAAGTGCAGGAGTGAGAAATCCGAGTACAAACTCCCTCGCTGCTTCTATTCCGCCGTCAAGGTAGATAGCGGCAATAAGCGCTTCAAATGCATTTTCAAGGATAGACGGTCTGCTTGCACCTCCGACGTTTACTTCGCCTTTGCCGAGGAAAAGATAATCACCCAAATTAATCTGCCTTGCAAAGGCTGAAAGACTGTCGGTGCAGACTAACGATGCACGAAGCTTTGTAAGTTCGCCCTCCGGTAAATCGGGAAAGTGCGCAAACAAAAACTCTGCCGAAATAAAGGAAAGAACTGCATCGCCTAAAAACTCTAATCTTTCGTTAGACTTTGCACCCTTATGCTGTCTTTCATTTGCAAATGAAGAATGCGTAAGTGCCTCCATAAGATATTTTTTGTTTTTGAAACGGTAGTTAATTTTATTTTCAAGAGAAATCATACTAAATCCTTAATTTTATTCATTTGTTTCAAAGCTTTTTTCTATTTCTTCTATAAGATTATTGTCTAAAAACCACACAGCCTGCTTGACAGCATTCTTGAAGGTTCTTGCATCTGCTGAGCCGTGAGCCTTGACAACAGGCTTTTTTACTCCGAGAAGAACTGCGCCGCCGTATTCCTTATAATCAAACTGCTTTTTCATATCATCAATACCTGACTTTACACCGAGATATGAAAGCTTTGAAACAGTATTTTTCATAAATGCCGACTTAATGCCGTTCATAAGCACCTTGGCAACACCTTCATACGTTTTAAGTATAAGATTACCCGTAAAGCCGTCGGCAACTACAACGTCTGCATCACCAAACGGAATATGACGTCCCTCGATATTGCCGATAAAATTATACGGTGCATTCTTCATAAGCTCATATGCTTCTTTAACGACAGCAGTGCCTTTAGTGTCCTCCGTACCGTTATTGGCAAGCGCAACGGCAGGATTATCATATTTGAGGATATGCTTCATATAAAGACTGCCTATAAGACCGAACTGATAGAGAAATTCCGCCCTGCACTCAGTATTTGCGCCGCAGTCCATAAGCAAAAACGGCTTATTTGCACTCGGCATAACTGAGGCAATTGCAGGCCTTTTTACACCATTAATGCGCTTTGTGATAAGAGTTGCGCCGACAGTGATAGCACCCGAGTTACCTGCACTGACAAATGCATCTCCTGCGCCTTCGTTAAGAAGCCTGAAGCCAACTGCCATTGACGAGCCTGACTTTTGCTTGAGCACTGATTTTGCATCATCATGCATTGTGATAACTTCTTTAGCATCAACAATTTGGGTATTCTTAAGGTCTAATTTATTGTCAGATGCACACTTATTGATAATTTCCTCGTCACCGACAAGAATTGCAGAAATTCCGTATTCCTCTACAGCAAGCATAGTGCCTTTTAATATTTCTAAAGGAGCATTATCTCCGCCCATTGCATCAATTATAATTTTCATATTCATCCTCTAAATTACATGGTTATAGCTTGTTTAATCGAGGCAATTGCCCTGTCGGACAGAGCCTTGTATCTCTCCTGTTTGTCCTTTATTTTTGGCTCTATTGCAGGGAGAACCCCGAAGTTTGCCCCCATCGGCTGAAAATTGCTTACGGTTTCATCACTGATATAATCACTTAATGCACCGAGCATAGTGACTGTATCAAGGTTAATCGGACTCTTTCCCTGAGCTTTTCTTACTGCATTGAGTCCTGCAATAATTCCGCTTCCGGCTGATTCCATATATCCCTCAACCCCTGTAATCTGCCCTGCAAAAAATATATTCGGATTGCTTCTTAAGCTGAAATCCTTATTGAGGAGCTTCGGAGAATTAAGAAAAGAATTTCTGTGCATAACGCCGTAGCGTACAAACTCTGCGTTTTCAAGACCGGGTATCATTGAGAAAACTCTTTTTTGCTCGCCAAACTTGAGATTAGTCTGAAATCCTACGAGATTAAACATCGTGCCCTTTGAGTTTTCTCTTCTCAGCTGCACGCACGCCCAAGGTCTGTGATTTGTATTCGGGTCGATAAGACCTACCGGCTTCATCGGACCGAAACGAGGTGCGTCAAGTCCCCTCTTTGCAAGCTTTTCAATCGGCATACAGCCTTCATACACGTCAAAATCGTGGACTATTGCACCCTCTGCATTAACAAGCTCACTGATAAAATTCTCATACTCAGTTTTATTAAACGGACAGTTGAGATAATCATCCTCACCGCCTCGTCCGTAGCGTGATGCGCCGAACGCCTTGGTCATATCAATGCTCTCTGCCGTAACAATAGGTGCGGCGGCATCGTAAAAGGAAAGGTAATCACCTGTAAGGGAACTTATGCTTTTTGCAAGTGCTCCGTCGGTGAGAGGACCTGTAGCTACGATAACTATTTCGTCATCGGCACATTCAAGGGTATCTACAACCTGAGTGATAACGTTAATATTTTTATTTGATTTTATCTTTTCCGTGATTTTCTGCGAAAAGATTTCTCGATCTACTGCAAGAGCACCGCCTGCTGCTACTGCACATTCTCTTGCAACAGGGACTGTAAGCGAGCCTAAAATGAACATTTCTTCCTTAAGAAGTCCTGCTGCACTTTCAAGCCTTGATGCCTTAAGAGAATTTGAGCAGACAAGCTCTGCAAATAAATCAGTTTTATGAGCAGGAGTTCTTTTTATGCCCTTCATTTCATAAAGGTCAACTTCATACCCTGCTGATGCAATCTGCCAAGCAGCTTCAACACCTGCAAGACCTGCTCCGATTACTTTAAATTTCATAGTTATTAATCGTCTGTTTTCTTTTTTCTTGGTACGGGTTTAGTGAAGCCGCAATTTTCTGTATCAGGACAGAAAAGGATATTACCTCTGCGCTTAAAGAGCGACTTGCCGCACTTAGGGCAAACCTCATCCGAAGGCGCATCCCACGTCATAAAGCTGCAGGCAGGATAATTTGAGCATCCGAAGAAGGAAGTACCCTTCTTTGTTTTCTTTTCTATTACGTCACCGCCACATTCAGGACATTTTGCCTTTGTCTTATATACAAGCGGTTTTGTATTTTTGCACTCAGGGTAACCGGGGCACGCAAGGAATTTGCCGAAACGACCGACCTTTATTACCATATTTCTGCCACACTTTTCGCAGACTACGTCGGTTTCCTCTTCCTTAAGTCTTATCTTTATGCCCTGCATATCTGACTTTGCCTTTTCAAGAAGCTCCTCAAAATCATCGTAGTAGAGGCGAATCATCTCTTTATAGTTTCTTTCGCCACTGTCTATTTTATCAAGATCTGTTTCCATCTTTGAGGTATATTTTACATTGACGATATTAGGAATCTTTTCCTTAAGCAGATTTGTTACAGCTTCGCCAAGCTCTGTAGGCATAAACTGCTTGCCTTCGCGCTTAACGTACTCTCGGCTGAGAATTGTTGAAGTGATAGTAACGTATGTTGACGGTCTGCCGACACCGTTTTCTTCTAATGCCTTTGTAAGAGATGCTTCCGTATATCTTGCAGGCGGCTGAGTGAAATGCTGATTACCGATGATGCTCTTAAGCTTAAGCACGTCGCCCTGTGCCACAGGAGGAAGCGGTGATGCTGAGTCAGTCTTATCATCGTCACTTTTCTCCTCGTAAAGAGCAGTGAAGCCGTCAAACTTAACGGTGTAGCCGTTTGCAATGAACACGTAATCGTTTGCAGTAATTTCTATCTTCATAGTTTCCTGCAGGCAGGACTCCATAAGAGAAGCAATAAAACGCTCCCAGATAAGCTTATAAATCTTATACTGGTCAACAGTGAGATATTTCTTTACTGAATCAGGAGTCATATTCGGCATTGTAGGTCTGATTGCTTCGTGACCGTCCTGAATATTGTTCTTTGATTTATAATATCTCGGCTTTTTAGGGAGGTACTTTTCACCATAGGTATCAGCGATATACTTATTGCCTGCTGCTCTTGCTTCCTCTGAAATTCGAAGCGAGTCAGTTCTCATATAAGTTATAAGACCGACTGTGCCGAACTCACCGACGTCAACACCCTCGTAAAGCTCCTGAGCTGCCTTCATTGTCTTTCTTGCCTGAAATGAAAGTCTGTGCGAAGCCTCCTGCTGAAGAGTTGAAGTGATAAACGGAGGAGTAGGATTCTTCTTTCTTGTACCTTTCTTAACTGTTGTGACTGTATACTCTGCATTTTCAAGGTCAGCAAGAATTTTGTCGCTCTGCTCCTGATTTCCTATCTTAAGCTTTTCGCCGTCCTTACTGTATAATGAGGCAGAGAACACCTTTCGTTCAGGAGGGTTAGTAAACTTAGCATCGATTGACCAATATTCCTCAGGATTGAAGGCTCTGATCTCCTCTTCTCTGTCAACGATAAGACGAAGCGCAACTGACTGCACTCTGCCGGCTGAAAGACCTCTTCTGATTTTTTGTGAAATAAAAGGTGAAAGCTTGTAGCCTATAAGTCTGTCAAGTATTCTTCTTGCCTGCTGAGCGTTGACAAAATCAATATCAATAGCTCTCGGCTGAGACATACCGCTTTTGACACCGTTCTTTGTAATCTCGTTGAAGGTTACTCTGTTTTTATCGTTCATATCAAGCTCAAGAAGAGTAGCAAGATGCCATGATATTGCTTCTCCCTCACGGTCAGGGTCGGTAGCAAGATAAACGTAATCTGCCGAATCTGCCTTTTTCTTGAGCTCCTTGACAAAATTCTCCTTGCCTTTGATTACGGCGTATTTGGGCTCAAAGTTATTTGAAACATCAACACTGAGTCTTGCCGCAGGCAAATCTCTTACGTGACCCATTGAGGCAATTACGTCATAGTCCTTTCCGAGATAGCCTTTAATATTCTTCGCCTTTGCAGGTGACTCTACAATTACTAATTTTGACATATTTCATTTCCTTTCAGGATAATTTGTATCTTCTTCCGGAGGCACTGACTGCAAGTCCCTTAACCTCAAGCACAGTTAAGGCTGAGAGCACCTTTGCACCGTTAAGTCCGGTTAATTCTATTATTTCATCAAGATGAACAAAGTTATCTTTCAGAGCGTTATAAACAGTTTTTGCATCGCCCTTTAGAGCCATAGCCTTGCTTTCTTTTTCAAGGCGTTCCTGTCTGCCCTGTTCAAGATTGTCAAATGACGCCTTGTCATCATCTTTTGCTACATTTGCACTTTTATCGTAATTCTCGTTCACAAGCTCGTCGATTGATCTTACCTTCGAAAGGTCAACACTGTCAAACCGAGAAGCGTAAGCGGCGACGATATGCTCAGGCTTAGTTGCGACCATTGCGCCGTCATCAATGAGCTTGTTCGTACCGGCAAAATCAGGTGAAAGCACAGATGCGGGAATTGCGAAAACATCTCTGCCCTGCTCAAGTGCGTAGTTTGCAGTGATAAGACTTCCGCTTCGCACACTTGCTTCTACCACGAGAATACCGAGTGAAAGTCCGCTGATGATTCTGTTTCGCATAGGAAACGTATATCTGCTTGCCGAAGTAAACGGAGGATATTCCGTAACAAGAGCACCGTTATTTGTTATAACATCTCTTAATGATTTATTTTCATTCAAATATGAAGTGCCGAGTCCACAGCCGAGCACTGCTATCGTTTTGCCTTTTGCAAGAAGTGCTCCGTTATGAGCCGCAGTATCTACTCCAAGAGCACCTCCGCTTATTACGAGCACACCCGCTTCGGTGATTCCTCTGCTCATTATATGAGTAACCTTTATTGCATATTCGCTTGCCTTGCGAGTGCCGACAATGCCGATAGTTACAAGACTGTCTATATCAGGGAGCTCGCCGTCAACGTAAATTACGGCAGGCGGATTATTAATATCCCTGAGCCTTTGGGGGTAAGCTTTATCATCATAATCTATTATGTGCCAGCTATTCTGCTCGCAGGAATAAATTATTTCATCAACATCGTTAATGCTCGTTTCTTCAAGTCTTGAAATCTGCTTCGGTGTAAGGGCACTGCTCATACGAAGCTCTATTGCATTTGCTTCATAAAGCTTTTTCACAGAGCCGAAATCATCAATTATTTCTTTGATAAAAGCACCTGCGCCTAAAGCCTTCTGAAGCCACAGCCAATATCTTAAATTACTACTCATCTCATCATTTCCCAAGTTGTTATCGCAGCGGCTACGGAAGCATTAAGGCTTTCTGCTCTGCCTGCCATTGCTATTGTTATAGGGGTGCAGACGCTTTTCACTTCCTCGCAAATACCGTTTGCCTCGTTGCCTATAACGCAGATGCTTCCATTTGAAAAATCAACTGTTCTCATATCAAGTGCATTCTTGTCAGGAACGGTGGCATAGCATGAAATACCGAGGTCTTTCGCTACATTAATCGTATTGACAAGATTATCCGTCTGCAAAAGCTTTATCCTTAACATAGAGCCCATAGATGCACGAAGCGCCTTAGGATTATAAATGTCACAACCGCCTGAAACGAACATTCCGTCAATGCCGAGAGCCTCAGCAGTACGGGCTATTGCACCAAGGTTTGAAGGATCCTGAACATTATCGAGTGCAATATACTTTTTACCGCGTTCAAGATTAAAGGTATTAGCCTTCATTTCACACACGGCAAAAACTCCCTGTGAGCTTTGAGTATCAGACAGTTTTTGAGAAATATCATCGCTTATTACAAATGACTTATTGCTGAGTGAGAAGAGCCTTTCTGCTTTTTGGGGATACTTTTCAAGTGCCTGCTCAGTAATTAAAAATACAGCGATATTGTAGCTATCAAAAGAATTAAGGACATCAAAAACAAGTCTTGCGCCCTCTAACACGAACAAATTTTGTGATCTACGCTCTTTAGGTGACGAAAGAAGCTTTTTAATGCCCTTTATCAAATCATTATTTTTACCTGTGATTTTTTCCATACACAACTCCATAAAGCGTGCCAATAATTTACATTCGTTTAAAGAAATCACTGACTATATTTATAATTTATATTATATTACATTATATACATCAAAAATTCAATAGTAAAATACAAAAAAAATAAAAAACGGGAGGATAATATCCTCCCCTGCGAACAAACAATTATGTTCGTGTAAATTTATAGGGGAGGCAATCTGCCTCCCCTTTTGATGTGTTAAAGTTATTATAATGCTGCCTTTGCTGTTTCTACAAGCTTTGTGAAAGCTGCAGGATCTGCAATTGCAATCTCTGAAAGCATCTTTCTGTTAAGGTCGATTTCAGCCTTCTTAAGACCGTTCATAAATGTAGAATAGTTGATGCCGTTTGCCTTGCATGCTGCAGAGATACGAGCAATCCACATCTGTCTGAACTGTCTCTTCTTCTGCTTTCTGCCGATATATGCATACTGGCCGCTCTTCATTACAGCCTGCTTAGCTGTTTTGAAAAGACGATGCTTTCCGCCGTAATAACCTTTAGCTGCTTTTAATACTTTCTTTCTTCTCTTACGAGTAGCCATAGCGCCTTTGATTCTTGCCATGATAATATACCTCCGTGTTATATGTTATTATGCCGTCAGGCAAAGCTCTTCTTATTTGTAAGGAATAAGTCTCTTACACTGCTTCTGATTTGTAACATCAGCAACAGATGTCTTGCGAAGATTTCTCTTGCGCTTAGTTGACTTCTTTGTAAGAATGTGTGAGGTATAAGCATGAGCACGCTTTACCTTGCCGCTTTTTGTTGTCTTGAAACGCTTTTTAGCGCCACTGTGTGTCTTAATTTTTGGCATAATTAACCCTCCATTTTTATTTTACTTGCCTGCTTTCGGTGACATAAACATAAGTATCTGTCTGCCCTCAAGCTTCGGTGCCTTATCAACGTTTGCCTCTTCCTCAAGCTGAGCTGCAAATCGAAGCATATTGTCGATACCGAGCTCAGAATGAGTCATCATTCTGCCCTTAAGTCTGATAGAGACCTTAAGCTTATGACCTGCCGCAAGAAACTTTTTGGCGTGGTTAACCTTAGTGTTGAAATCACCTACATCAATAGTAACAGAAAGACGAATTTCCTTTGTTTCAATCTGCTTTTGATTTTTGCGGTTTTCTTTTTCGCGCTTTGCTTGTTCGTAGCGGTACTTGGAATAATCCATAATCTTGCAGACCGGCGGTTTAGCCTGCGGAGCAATTTTAACAAGGTCAAGATCCTTATCATAGGCAAGCTTAAGTGCTTCCTTAGCGCTCATAATGCCAAGCTGTTCTCCGTCGGCAGAAACGACACGTAACTCTTTGTCTTTGATTTGTTCATTGATTTGTTGAGCTTCCTTGCTGATATAAAACACCTCTTATAAAATGATAACAAATAAAGTGCGAACGCAAAACGCCCGCACTTCAATAAATACTACTAAACAAAAGTAATTATTGCCCTTTTTGCTCATTTGCTGAAGGAGAGAACGGGAGCGTTCTTCTTTGTTGTGAAGATATATTAGCACAAGTTTGAAACAATGTCAACAGTTTTTTGTTATCTACATTTAGTTTTGGGCGGAACGATGCGGTCATCGTTCACTACAGAAGTCCTATTCAATATGATTTTGTGCCTGAATTATTGTGTATTCGTTTTGCCAAGGACTGCCCACTGAGCCTGAAAATCATCATAATTATCGGTAAAATAGAAATCTGCTCCGTTATTATATGAGAAGAAATAAAAATAATCAGTATCAGCATGGTTTACAACCGCATCGATATTTGCTACACCGGGATTACATATAGGTCCGCTCGGAAGCGCCTTGCATTTATAAGTGTTATAGGACGTAACAATTTTATCGTCAAAGCCCGCTTCACGAAGCTTATTTCCATAGTCGATTGTGACGTCGCTCTGAAGCTGCTGCGAAACATTCAGTCTGTTGATAAACACGGATGAAATCTTCTCTGCGACGCCGTCACCGAGGGTTTCCTTTTCAACGACTGAGGCAAGAGTTATAAGCTCATACAGGGTCATATCATTGTCGGCGCAGTAATCGGTCCACGAGGATGAAATCTGGTTTGAAAAGGCATAAAGCATTTCGTCAATTACTTCTGACGGCTCACTGTTTTCGCCCAAATCATACGTTGCAGGGAAAAGAAATCCCTCAAGCTCGTAAGCAATGGTGCTGTTTTCGGGAACGCTTTGCAGAAAATCGTAATTTTCTTTATACGGAGCACAGCTTTTACATTCACTTAAAAAATCGTTTGCTGAGCAGATGTTGTTTTCTTCAAGTGTGTATGCTATTTGAAACACCGAATAGCCTTCGGGTATGCAGACGGATACAGTTGTGTGTGATATATCGGGATTCTGAAGCTTTTCGGCAATATCCTCATAAGTCATTTTTGAATCCAAAAGATATTCTCCATTGATGTATCTGAAATCGGGATAATGCTTGTCCATCCACATTGTCCAAACCGTATCATTTTTTATAATGCCGTTTTGCACGAGCATCTGCCCTACGTCGTACTGAAAATCGTCTGCCTCGATTACAAGATTATATTGCTCATTTGTGTTTCTGTTGCCGTTTATATCGTTCTGCACAAAGTTATAGCCGAAATACAAAACGACTGCTGCGGCAATCAACAATATGACACAAAGCAGTACAATCGGCAATTTACTTCTTTTTTCTTTCATTGAACTCTCCTTTTAGTATCTTCATAGGGGTATGTACAAGTCCTCTGTCGATAATTTCACTTCCGATTACTCTAAATCCAAGCTTTTCGTAAAACGGAATTGCGTAATTTTGCGCATCAACATAAACCTCATCTGCTCCAAGCTCTATGGCTTTTTCGACAGCAGTATTGACTATGAGCGAGCCGTAGCCACTGCCACGTTCATTTTTATCTACGGCAATTCTGCCTATTTTTACGCCCTTAGAAGTATCGGCAATTCTTGCCGTAGCTATAGGGCGATTTGCATTTAATATGAGAATAAACAGTGCATTTCTGTCGTACTCGTCAAATTCTTCATTAGAAATTGCACCCTGCTCGTCTATAAAAACAGCCTTACGAAGGGCACGTACATACGCAAAATCATTGTCATCATATCTGAGATATTTTATAGAATTACTCTTCAATTTCATGCACCTTCAGCATATTTGTTGTTCCCGAGATACCGAGGGGGATTCCTGCAGTGATAACTACTGTATCTCCCCTCTTAACAGCACCCTGATTAAGAGAAGTTTCAACAGCGTGGTCAAAAAGCTCATCTGTATTCGTCTTAAGCTCACATTTTACAGGCGTTACGCCCCAGCTTAAATTAAGCTGACGCCAAACTTTTTCATCAATGGTAGCACCGATAATTTTAGTATACGGTCTGAACTTTGAAATCATACGGGCAGTTGTACCGCTTTTGGTAACTGTAATAATCGCGGAAGCCGACAAATCATGTGATGTGGTAACTGTTGCGTGGCTGATAGCAGTTGTAATTCCTCTTCTATCACCCTTTTGATAAAAGTTATTGAAGCGCTTGATATAGTCGATATCCTGTTCTGTTGTCTGTGCGATAGAAGTCATTGCTTCTACGGCTTCTACCGGGTGATTGCCTACAGCAGATTCACCTGAAAGCATAATTGCACTCGTACCGTCGTAAATTGCGTTGGCAACATCAGTAATCTCTGCTCTTGTGGGTCTTGGATTATTTATCATAGACTCAAGCATCTGAGTGGCGGTAACAACTATTTTGCCGGCATTATAGCACTTATGAATAATCATTTTCTGAATTGACGGAATGTGCTGAAAATCTATTTCAACACCCATATCGCCTCGTGCTACCATAATGCCGTCTGATGCTTCAATAATATCATCGATATTCTGGACACCCTGTGCATTTTCTATCTTTGAAATAATTTTAACATTCTTCCAGCCGATAGCTTCAACGTAATTTCGAAGTATAGTCACATCTGTTGAATTACGCACAAATGAGGCGGCGATAAAATCAAAATCCATATCCTTGCCAAACTGCAAATCTGCCATATCACGAGCAGAAAGATATGGCATCTTCAAATCGATGTTAGGTACGTTCACGCCCTTGTGGTTCGTCAGTTTTCCGCCGTCAATAACTGTGCAGGTAATATCGGTAGCCGTTATAGAATCGACAATCATTGAAATAAGTCCGTCGTTTATTAAAATCCTTGTGCCGACAGAAACGTCTGCAGGAAGTCCTTCATAGTTTATATAGCATCTTTCAGAAGTGCCTATGCACTCAACGGTAGTGAGTGTGAATTTATCACCGGAATGAATCGTTACGCCGTCGGGATTTTCAAAATCACCGAGACGGATTTCAGGGCCTTTTGTGTCTAAAAGAGTTGCAATCGGAAGTCCCAGCCTTTCACGCACTGCAGTAACCTCGTTAATTCTCTTCTTATGGTCATCATAAGTACCGTGGCTGAAGTTGAATCTTGCAACGTCCATTCCTGCAAGCATCATATTTTCAAGGACCTTTTCATCATCAGTTGCAGGACCGAGCGTGCATATAATTTTCGTTTTCTTTTCTATGTGATTTATCATAAATTTACTCCTTAATTTTGCCTTTACTTATGATACCACAAAAGTAAAAAAAATCAACAGTTGATATTAGTAAAACAAGATATTTTATCAGTATATTTCGAAACAGAAAAATCGGACGGCTGATTGCCGCCCGATTGTGCTATATGTTTTTCATAAATCTGAGTTGTGTTTTTTCATTGTCAAATCCCATATCTCTGTAAAAGCTATGAGCATCACACCTATCGGCACCCGAATTAAGTCTGACAAATTCTGCTCCATTCGAAGCTGCCCATTCCTCTGCTTTTTCGAGAAGCTTTCTGCCGATTCCTTTATGCTGATAAGCTGTACTTACTGCCAAGCCGAGAATATTAGTACCGCTTTCACAATAAAGCACATCATATTTTTCGATATGAATAAATCCTGCTGCAACACCGTTCACATCAGCAACAAACACCTGTTCTCTATCTGCTGACAGTTTGCTGATTTTATCTTCAACAAGCGTTGCACTGCACTTGTAGCCTAATGAATTTTCGCATATTTCAGCTATTGAGTTTGCATCTGAGAGTTTTGCATTTCTGATTATTACGTCACTGCACTTATCACAACTGCCTTTCTTAACAACAGGCAACCATATTTCATAATATCTGTTTTTTCTGCGTTTTTCTCTGTCAGTATCAAGGTGGTAAACTTCAAGTTCAAAATCAAAAGCCTGCTCATATTCACTGTTTGGAAGCCATGAGTTGAATATCTCGTTATGAAGCTTAGGAAGCTCGTCACCCGCATATCCGCCTCTTTCTGTTGTAAATACGGCATACTTAGCCTTTGGTATAATTGTTTTTTCGAGATTATCATACTCACAATTGCTCTTATCTCTTGCAATAGTATATGAATTATTGCTCCATATGGCATACCATATACCATCATACCCATTACAGATTCTTTCGGGAATATGCTCACACGACTCTGCCCACATATAATGAGCAAGCTCATATCTCTTTGCACCGTTACTGAAGCAAGGCTTTGAAATACCGTAGACAGTCATTTCATCAGCATCAACTATTTTAATATTCATTTTATTTCCTCCGTCAACTTTAATATGAAAGGATATAGGAGGGAAAATATTTATCTCCTGAAGCTCATTTTTTACCATTGAAGGAGGAACGTCGTGTTGCTGGACAAATGCTCTGCGAAAGCTGTCGGCATTATCATATCCGTACTTTACAGCGACATCAATTATTTTTGCATTACTCTGCTGAAGTTCCTGTGCTGCAAGAGAAAGACGCCGTTTACGAATATACTCTTTAATCGTAATTCCGGTTAAAGAATGAAATAAATTCAATAATTCATATTCGTTCATAGCCACAGCCTTTGCAATATCTGCAACTGCTATATCTTCACATATATTATCTTCAATTGTATGAACAACGGAATTTAGTGCACTAAGTATATCCATTTCCTCACCTCTCAAGATGATTATAACAGAAAGGTGAAACGTATGCACTACATTTTCGTTATAAATAATGTATGATTAATCCATAAGACCTCGGAGGCGGAGGAGGATTGATTTTTCCTTTCTTGACACCTGTACCTGTGATATGCCCATAATTTTGGCGGTTTTTGCCTGAGTGTAGCCTTTATAATACCGCATATCTATGAGTGCCTTTTCTCTGTCGTCAAGATACTTCATAAGCTGATGAACGGAAATTCTGTCAAAAAGCTGTTCGCTTTCATCAACGGGAACGTCAAAGCTTTCCTCTCCGTCCTCACCGAAGGCGTTTAGTGAAAGCATAGGGGTGATAACGTTTAGCACCTCTGCCGTTTCTTCAAGAGAGCACCCGAGCATTTCGGAGAGCTCGGACGCAGTAGGCTCACGAAGCTCACGATTAATAAACTTGTCCCTGAACGACTGAGCCTTGATAGCCTTTTCCTTCAACGAACGGCTTACCTTGATTGCTCCTCCGTCGCGAAAAATTCTTCTGATTTCGCCCATAATGACGGGTACCGCATACGTTGAAAAAGCAAATCCCTTGCTCTCGTCAAAATTATCTACAGCCTTAATCAGACCGATACATCCGCTTTGAAACAAATCGTCGTAGTCGGTTCCCCTGCCACGAAAACGGTTTGCGATAGAATGTACCAGTCCGATATTATCAGTTATCATTTCCTCACGGCTTTTTGTTACCATTTAGCTTTGCCTTCAATCTTTTTTACAAGAGTTACAGTGGTACCCTTATTAAGAGCAGAGCGGACGCGAACGGAGTCACAAAAGCTTTCCATTACAGTAAAGCCGAGTCCTGCCCGGTCGCCCTCGCCTGTTGTAAATAGTGGCTTCATTGCCTGATTTACATCATCAATGCCACACCCCTTATCACGAATAACAAGCCTTATTTTGTTGTCATCGGTAATTGCACCACTTATGTAAATTTTGCCGCAGGTGTTCTTATATGCGTGAACTATACAATTAGTCACTGCCTCGCTGACTGCTGTTTTAAGGTCTGCTATCTCCTCAACCGTAGGATCAAGCGGTGTTATGAACGAAGAGGCAACTACTCTCGCAAATCCCTCGTTTATGCTTTTACTGTCAATCGTCAATTTAAATTCATTAATTCGTTTCATTTACATACTCCTTTATCATTGCAATTGCGCCAAGACCTGCAAGCTCCATAATCTTTTTTGTTCTGAGCGTAACGTTTCTCACTTCAAGAGTTGCTTGTGAATCTATACTCTTAAGCAGTCGATACCTTCCCATAACAAGACCGATACCTGAAGAATCCATAAAGCTTACGTTACGAAAATCTATTATCAGGTGTGCAGGTTTATTTTTGCATATTGCATCATCTGTTTTATTTCTGACCTCGGTTGCAGTATGGTGGTCAATTTCTCCGTTTAAGTAGGCAATAACCACACTGCCGCTTGATTCGATTGAAACGTTCATTTATATTCACTCCAAAAAAATACCATTCTGCTAAGATAGTAACAGAATGGTATTAAATAATTTATCAAATTTTGTACGAGCTTAAAAAAATATATGTACAGTATTAATAAGGTCGTGCCACATCCCTTTAACAAGGGAGGCTAATTGGTTTTTGAGGCTATATCTCTTAAGAGATAGAACGAGCCGCAAATGAGGGAAAGTCCGTTATTTTCTGCATAGCTAACGGCATCAGCAGGGTTGTCTATGGAGGTAACATCAGCACAATATTTTTTGGCAATGTTCATAAGCTTAGCTGCGCTGATTGCTCTTGGATTATGAGGAGTGGTCGTAATAATTTTTTTGCACTTTACTGCTATATGCGACAAGTATCCGTCTACATCCTTATCAGCCATCATACCTATAACGGCAACTTCATCATTGAGAAGCGGTGCAAGTACAAGTGCAGCATTGACATTATGCCCTCCGTCAACAAGAACACCGTTAATCTTCTGCTGTCTTGCAGGCGGTTTCATTAAAGGAATATTATCGTCATACCCTAAAAATTCTACTACCCTTTTAGCAAGGTGCAGATTATCGGCATTAAAGTCACCTGTATCAATATATCTGAAACAAGGGCTGTTTCGGATAATACCCTCTTTTTCTTTAGTTATCTCATCAACCGTACTGCCGAGAAAGGCAGTGTGATCAAGTGAAATTGATGTCAGCACTGAGCATACGTTTTCTCTTTCAACGTTTGTAGCATCACCCTTACCGCCCATACCGCACTCAATTACTGCGTAGTCAACCTTTTGGGTTGAGAAATAATAGTAAGACAAAGCTGTAACTATTTCAAACTCCGTACAATACCGAGTTGCATCAAGTTCGGCAAATTTACTGATTATATCGGCAAAGTCTTTCTTTGAAATATATTCACCGTTAATCTGAATTTGCTCACGGTAATCAAAAATCCACGGAGAAGTAAAAAGACCTGTCTTAAGTCCGTTATTTTCAAGTGCTTTTGCGATAGTTGATGCGACCGTGCCTTTTCCGTTTGTGCCTGCAATGTGGATAATCTTTATCTTGTCCTGAGGATTATCAAGAGCACTAAGCAAAGCCTTAATGCGAGCAAGCCCCGGCTTGATGCCGAGGCTCTTTCTGTTTTCTATGAAATCAAGTGCTTCATTATAGTTCATAAAATCAACCAAGTGTTTCGATAGAATTTTTGATGTTTGCTATTCTCTCTTCAAGCTTTGCTGCATCTTCCTTATTCTGTGCAACGACCTTTTCGGGTGCTTTATTCACAAAGCCGGGATTAGAAAGCTTCTTATTGATAAAGTCAAGCTTATCCTGACACTGAGCAAGCTCTTTTTCAAGACGCTTTCTTTCAGCCTCAAAGTCAACAAGATCACCTAAAGGAATATAAATCTTAGCGTCGTCAGTGATGATAGTTACAGTATTGCCTATTGCCGAAATATCATCATTAAGCTTAACCTCAGCAGCAGAAGCAAGACGAATGATAAACTTAGCGCCCATACTGAAGGTATCTACATCGGCAGTTTCGATATAAACAGTTGCCTTTTTGCTTGGAGGGATGTTCATTTCTGCACGGCGGTTACGAATAGCACGAATTGCCTTCATTATCTTTTCCATCTCTGCTTCATCATCTGCAAAGCTGAGTGCTTCGTCATACTTAACCCACTCTGAAATCATAATTGACTCATCGCTATGAGGTATTGCCTGATAGATTTCCTCGGTAATAAACGGCATAAACGGATGAAGGAGCTTAAGAATATCTGTAAGAACGTAGACGAGTACTGCCTTGGCAGTAGTCTTTGCGCCTTCATCATCGCCCTGAAGTCTTATCTTTGCAATCTCGATATACCAGTCACAAAATACGTCCCAAATGAAGTCATAGAGCTTCTGAATCGCAATACCGAGCTCAAACTTATCAAGGTTTTCAGTAACGTCCTTAGCAAGAGTATTTACCTTAGAAATTATCCATTTATCCTCAATTGCAAGGTCATTCGGCAATCCCTGATAGTCGAAGTCTTCAAGATACATAAGAACAAATCTTGCTGCATTCCAGAGCTTATTTGCAAAGTTACGTGAAGCGTTTACCTTATCATCCGAGAAGCGCATATCGTTACCGGGTGAGTTGCCTGTAGCAAGTGCAAAGCGAAGTGCGTCTGCGCCGTACTGCTCGATAACAAGAAGCGGGTCAATTCCGTTGCCGAGTGATTTACTCATTTTTCTGCCCTGAGAGTCACGAACAAGTCCGTGAATGAGAATGGTGTCAAACGGAACTTTGCCTGTTTGCTCAATGCCTGAGAACATCATTCTCATAACCCAGAACGGAATAATGTCATAGCCTGTAACGAGGGTATTCGTTGGATAATATTTCTTGAAGTCCTCCGTTTCCTCGGGCCAGCCCATTGTTGAGAACGGCCATAATGCAGAAGAAAACCAAGTATCAAGTGTATCGGGATCCTGATGAATATGCTCACTGCCGCACTTTGAGCACTTGCAAGGCTCTTCCCTGCTTACAGTGATTTCGCCGCAATCGTCGCAATACCACGCAGGAATACGGTGACCCCACCAGAGCTGACGGGAAATACACCAATCTCTGATATTTTCAAGCCAGTGGAAATACGTCTTTTCATATCTCTTTGGAACAAATTTTGTTTCATCATTCTTAACGGCATCAATTGCAGGACCTGCAAGCGGCTTCATCTTGACAAACCACTGCTTTGAAACCTTTGGCTCAATAGTAGTGCCGCAGCGATAACAGGTGCCGACATTATGTGAATAATCTTCTATTTCAAGAAGCGCACCCTCTGCTTTAAGATCCTCAACGATAGCCTTTCGGCACTCGTATCTGTCCATACCGCTGTACTTACCCCAGCCGTCCTTTATGTGAGCATCATCGGTCATTACGTCAATCACTTCAAGATTATGACGGAGTCCTACCTCAAAGTCGTTAGGGTCGTGAGCAGGGGTAATTTTTACAACGCCTGTACCAAATTCAACGTCTACGTAATCGTCTGCAATAACAGGAATCTGACGGTGAACTATCGGCAAATCAAGCATCTTGCCTACCATATCCTTGTAACGCTCGTCACTTGGATTAACTGCAACGGCAGTATCACCCAAAAGCGTTTCGGGTCTTGTAGTTGCAAGTTCAAGATAACCGCTTCCGTCAACTAACGGATATTTGAGGTGCCAGAAGTGACCTGCCTGATCCTCGTATTCAACCTCGGCATCTGAGATGGACGTAAGGCAGTGAGGACACCAGTTTACAATTCTCTCACCTCTGTAAATCAGTCCCTTTTCATAGAGATTATTGAACACCTCGACTACTGCCTTGTTACAGCCGTCATCAAGTGTGAAACGCTCTCTGTCCCAATCACACGAAGAGCCCATTTTCTTGAGCTGTTCGATAATTCTTCCGCCGTACTGCTTCTTCCACTCCCAAGCACGCTCTAAGAATTTTTCTCTGCCTAAATCCTCTTTTGTAACGCCCTCGGCACGCATTGCTTCGACTATTTTTGCCTCTGTAGCGATTGAAGCGTGGTCAGTGCCCGGAAGCCAGAGGGTATCGTATCCGTTCATTCTGTGATAACGGATAAGAATATCCTGAAGGGTATTATCAAGTGCGTGACCCATATGAAGCTGGCCTGTAATATTTGGTGGCGGAATAACGATAGTATAAGGCTTTTTATCAGACTTTACGTCTGCGTGGAAATACTTATTATCCACCCAGAATTTATAAGTTCTGTCCTCAACGTCAGAGGGATTATACTGCTTTTCTAATTCTTTTGCCATAATGAAAACTCCTTAAACAAAACTACTTAAATAAAAAAAGCTTTCATCTCATATGAGACGAAAGCGAAAATTCCGTGGTACCACTCAAATTGCATTTTATAAATGCCACTCAAATCTTTAACGCAGACATACGAAACAGACTACTCAGTTCATCCGTTCAACTCCAAAGCTACCTTCGCAAGACCTCTCTATGCCCTTTCACCGGACGGACACTCTCTGAAAGATTAGTACAAGCTACTCCTCTTTTTCACAGTTATTACTTATTGAAGATATATTAACAAAATAATCTTTGATTGTCAAGGAATAAAAACGGACAAGCAATTCCCGACCGCATAATTTATATCTCACGCTTTTCGTAAACCCTGACCGATATTGCATAAGAAATAAGCAGTAAAGTTACGCTGATAACTGCGAATAAAATTGCACTCTTGTAGGGTGTGAACAGCACATCGAGCACTATACTGCCTGATGATTCACTTATACTAATAATACTTATCGGTGATGCAACGCTTATTGATGATGCTATCACTACAAGACTTATCAGATAAATAAGTCTTCCTTTTATATAACCGAATTTGAACACAATAGGCAAAACAACTATTGGCACTATAACTCCGCAGAAAAGCATTATTGGCATCAGGCTTAATATATTGGTAACAGAGTGATTGTGCACCAAAACGTAAATGATTCTTTCAATTAGTAGTATCGGTAAAACAAGTGTAAGTGATAACAAATATTTTTCACGTACAACTGTTTTTTTGCTGATTGGCAAAAGCAATTCGTATTTGTTCCATTTATACGCTTCATCGTAAGCAATAGTATTTATTGGAATTATGGAAACAATTGCAACTGAATAATATAAATAAACCACCGACATTTTTGATATCAAAGAAATAACAAAAAGTCCGAAAGAAATAACAAACAACGACAGACAATTCTTTTTTGTTATCATTAAATCTTTAATTAATAAGCCTTTCATTTTTCATAACCTCTAATCATATATACAAATAAATCCTCAAGATTTATAGGTGTAACATTCATACCCTCTTTAACAGCGCTCCTTTTAACTACTGCGCTGATGCCGTAATCAGTCCTGCGCATACCGAGAACATCTGATTTTTCAATACTGTCAAACGTATTTTCGTCGCACAAAACTGTACAACAGTTATTAATAAGCTCATCCTTTTCTTCAAACAAAATCAGCTTGCCCTTGTGCATAAAAGCGATATAATCACAGAGCTTTTCAAGGTCACTGACTATATGTGATGAAATTAAAATAGAATGATTCTCATTTCTTGTAAAATCATAAAAAATATCAAGTATCTCATCACGCACAACGGGGTCAAGTCCGCTTGTAGCCTCATCAAGAATAAGCAGCTTTGCACCGTGCGAAAGCGCACAGGCAATATAAAGCTTCATTTTCATACCCTTTGAAAAATCTTTAATTTTCTTGTTAAGCGGCAAATCAAATTTTTTCAGGTAGGAATAGTATTCGTTTTCATTCCAGTTAAGGTAAGCATTTTTAAAAATACTGTTCATTTCCTTTGCGTTAAGACATTCAGGCAGACCGTTTTCCTCCATAACGACACCTATGTCGTCCTTTGAACAAGTTTTATAATCCTGACCGAGAAGTGTTATCGTTCCGCTGTCCATATTAATCATATCAAGTATAAGCTTAATAGTCGTGCTTTTTCCTGCGCCGTTTTCACCGACTAAGCCTAAAATATATCCACCGGGCAGAGTTAAATTCAGATTATCTATTTTAAAATCTTTATATGACTTGCACAGATTTTTTATTTCAATGGCATTCATTGTTCTTCCTCCATAATATCAATCATATCAATAATATCCTGCTTAGAAAGATTACAGCTTGCAGCAAGCTGAATTATTTTATCAATGTAGCTTTCAATCTTTCTGAGATTTTCCTCACGCAATAGCTCAACGTTTTTTTGTGCAACAAAGCAGCCCTTGCCTGCAACGGTATAGATAAAGCCGTCACGCTCAAGCTCCTCATAAGCACGCTTTGTTGTGATGACGCTGATTCTTAAATCCTTTGCAAGATTTCTTATTGACGGCAAAGCTTCATCCTCTGACAACGTGGAATTTATTATCTGTGCCTTAATCTGCTCATATATCTGCTCATAAATAGGCTTACCGCTTTTATTATCTATTAAAATGTTCAAATTATCACCGCTCTAATCAATTACTGTATATTCACAGTATATACAGTTAGCGTGCAATTGTCAAGAGGAAATAAAAAAATAGTGATATGGAATTAACGAAGCGATGCGGTCACCGCTCCCTACAGAAATACCATTCAATACAATTATGGCGAATTTGCAATTTAAAAAATTAAGCTCCTGATAAACTCATTATCAGGAGCTAATTTTTATTTAGTTTTAACCCTTTGATTTAGTACATCGGTCTTTACCTCAAAATCTTGATTTATAGAACTTAACTTGTTAGTCCATTGGTCTATACCTCATATTTTGAAATTGATTTATTATCTAACTCGATTATACTTTTATTTGTGCATTGGACCGTACCTCACAATTATAGAATAATTCTTTTATTACCTCTAAAATTGTCCATTGGTATTATCACCTTTACTTTTTAGCTTTATGACCTTAGTCACAAACTGCCGGCAGGTAGCAATCAAATTATATTAAGTTGTTACTGTTACAGCACTCAGTGTAATTTCCAACCCTGCCTAATAACTTACTAACAGCTTTATAAAGCCTGTATCCGTTAGTAATTCCGTTTTACCACTGCCGATACACAATACCGTTATTATTATTGGTTTACATCTGAGCGCTTGTCTGCTTTGGTTCACTATCCATCGGACAAGCCCTCCTTTCGTAACTAAACAAAGCCTATCTTCGATCTATGTTATCAAAGGTATCTCCTTTGTTCAACTAAATAATAGCACACAATTTAGTAATTGTCAATAGTTATTTTCCACATTTTTAATTTTTTTTATTAATTTTCTACAACTGTATTTTGACAATTAATTACTATTGACAAAAAGTCAAATGGATATATAATAATAAATAACAGATAATAAAGGGAAGGAGTATGAATAATATGGCTATTGACAGCGAAAACTATGAACCTGACATTATCAGTGTTAACGATGAGGACGGCAACGAGATACTCTTTGAGCTTCTCGAGAGATACGAGACAGACGAGGACGTTTACGTTGCGATAACAAGATATTATGAAACTGACGAGGAAATCGTTGACGGAGATTTTGAGGTAATCATCCTTAAGGTTGAAAATGACGGTGATGAGGAATACCTTGTTGAAATTGAGGACGAACTCGAATACGAGCAGATTTCTGATATTCTTATGACAAAGGTTGAGGAAAAATACGAGGTTGAATATTTTGACCCGAATGAGAATTAACTGAATTTTATAATTTACAATCTGCCTTTCTCGACAACCATCAGCTATAGTAACCCGAACAAGTTTTTTAAGGGATTTGTCTTTCAAGAAACGGGAATGCAGACCTCCCTGATATTCAGGATGCTGGGAGCACGAAGTGATTGAAGCTTAACCCACCTGCTAAGGACGCAGGTTATCATCAGCGGTGGCGGCTGGGCGGATTTTTTCAGAGCATTACGATTATATATCGTAGTGCTCTTTTTTATTAAGCTATCGTCTGTAAAACGGTATATTGGTAAAATTTTCTTGTAAATATCTCTTTATAATGCTATAATTGCATACATATGAGGAGATTTTTATGAAAAATATACTATCTTTACTATTATCAGTGTTAATGCTTTTTTGTGTAACTGCACTAACTGATATATCGGCATTTTCGCAGGAAAGTGATGGCTATGAATATGCCGAAGAGCATACGCATACGTACGAAACGGTCTTAGAAAAGGCTACAGACAAGAAGAACGGCAGCAAGGTGACAAAATGCACCGAGTGCGGTTATGTTAAGTCAACTGCCACAATATACAAAGCGTCGAGCATAAGGCTTTCTAAAACGAGCTATGTTTATAACGGCAAAGCAAAGAAGCCGACTGTAACTGTAAAGGACAACAAGGGTAATAAAATTGCTTCAGGTAACTATGAAGTAAAATACAGCTCAAGGAAAGCAGTAGGTCAGGCGACTGTTAAAATAATCTTCAAAAACAACTACAGTGGTACGGTAAAGAAAACGTATAAAATCAATCCGAAGGCAACGAGTATAAGCAAAGTAACACCTATATCAAACGGCTTTACTGTAAAGTGGAAAAAGAAAACCACGCAGACAACAGGTTATCAGATTCAGTACGCAACCGACGGTAAATTTACCAAAAACAAGAAAACAGTAACCGTATCAAAAAAGAAAACTACGAGCAAAACGATTTCCAAGCTTGAACCTGATAAAAAGTATTACGTTCGTGTTCGAACGTACAAGACAGTAAAAATCGACGGAAAAAGCACAAAGCTTTATTCCGAATGGAGCAACAAAAAGCCCGTTACGACAAAAACGTACTCCGTAAGCAAGAATGTTCTCACAGTGCTTGGGGTTAAGATGAGTGAATATAAGATAGGAAATAAGTACTCAAGCTCATATAGTGCCAAGGTAAACGGCAAATACGTATACGTTGGTGCGAAGTACTGCTACGGATATGCTTGTTATATTCAGTATAAGCTTTACGGTCACTGTGCTCACACTGAAAAAAATCGTTTTTGCACTCTTTCGGGTTCAACAAATATCAAGCCAAGCAGCAGCAGGCTGAAAAAGCTCATAACTTCTGCAGGAGTCGGGGCTCACATCAGAACAGGTACAAACAGAAACGGAAATAATCATTCTATGGTGATAGTAGGTATTACTTCTAAAGGCTTTACCGTTGCTGATGCAAACGTTGACGGAACGAACAGAGTGGACGTAAGGACGTATACGTGGGATAGTTATCTTTCATCAAAATGGGGACAATTGGGAATATCGTATATTAAAGTGCATAAATGAGGAAAGAAGATATAGGAAAGTTTTTTCTCCTATATCTTCTCAGACTGTCGAAAAAGCGCATAACCGCGCCAAAATTTTACAAAGACAGCTTTTATTGTAGTTGGGGCAAGCATTGCTCGTCCGTCTAAATCATCAAAAGAAAAAAGAAGGAACATCGAGTTCCTTCTTTTTTTGGCGCTTTCCGTCTTTGGCAATCAGACAGTATTGGTGCCCATCAAAGCGAAAAGGGCAAAAAGCAACTGAAATAACCGCTGTGAGGCGGCTTCGGTTTGAATTCCTCAACCCTATACAGGATGAACTTTTGTTTCTATGTTGTCGTGCTTGCCGTCGAGTCCGAACTTTTTATCTCGGCGGTTTTCGAAGAATTTAACGGCAACCTGACCGAACTGAGCGTATGAAAGCACGTCTTCCTCCTGCTCATAAAACTCATTAATTTCGTTTTTGAAGGAGTCGATTGTATCAGTAATAAGGTCGGCAGGACGACAGTCAATAATATCGTCATCGCCTACAATCTTCTTTCTAAATTCAGGGTCAATGTCGCAAGGAGTTTTACCGTATTTGCCTGCGACCATATCCTTGAACTCTTTTGTAACCATCTTATATCTCTCACCGAGGATTACGTTGAATACGGACTGAGTGCCGACAATCTGAGAAGTAGGAGTAACGAGAGGCGGATAACCTGAATCCTTACGAACTCGCGGTACTTCGTTAAGCACCTCTTCAAGCTTATCTGCCTTGCCCGCCTGCTTAAGCTGAGATACGAGATTTGAAAGCATACCGCCCGGTACCTGATAAAGAAGTGTATTTGCATCGACACCAAGCATTTTGGGATCAAGAAGTCCTGATTCAAGATACTTTTCACGAAGAGGAGTAAAGTAATCTCTGATTTCTGTAAGAGCCTTGATGTCAAGACCTGTATCGTATTCAGTGCCCTGAAAAGCGGCAACCATTGACTCGGTAGCAGGGTGAGATGTACCCATAGCAAGAGGACTGATTGCAGTATCTATAACGTCTACACCTGCTTCAACGCCCTTGAGCTGTACCATTGAAGCAAGACCTGAAGTATAGTGAGAGTGAAGTTGGATAGGAACATTGACTGTTTCCTTAAGAGCCTTTACAAGATCATAAGTTCCGTAAGGAGTTAAAAGACCTGCCATATCCTTGATACAGATTGAATCTGCACCTGCATCTTCAAGCTGACGGGCATAATTGCAATAATATTGGATATCGAATACAGGACCTGTAGTATAAGAAATAGCAGCCTGAACGTGACCGCCGTACTTCTTTGCGGCGTTAATTGCAGTCTGAAGATTTCGTACGTCATTAAGGGCATCAAATATTCTCAAAATATCAATACCGTTATCAATACTCTTTTTAACGAAGTAATCAACGACCTCGTCAGAATAATGACGGTAGCCGAGCATATTCTGACCTCTGAAAAGCATCTGAAGCTTTGTGTTTGGACATTTTTCTCTGATAAGACGAAGTCTGTCCCACGGGTCCTCATTAAGAAATCTTAAGCAGGAATCAAACGTAGCACCACCCCAGCATTCAAGTGAGTGGTAGCCGATTTTATCCATTTTCTCAAGAATATCGGAAAATTCATCGGTAGTCATACGGGTTGCAATCAATGACTGATGGGCATCTCGTAAAACTGTTTCTGTAATACCTATTTTAGCCATTTGCGACACCTCTTAGTTTAACGTTAAAATAACCTGACCTGCCTCAACGCTGTCGCCCTTGCTGACATTGATTGATGCAACAGTGCCGTCCTGAGTGGCAGAAATATCATTCTCCATTTTCATAGCCTCTAAGATGCAGAGAACCTGACCGTTTGAAACAGTATCGCCTACAGAAACCTTAACGTCAAGGATGTTTCCGGGCATAGGTGCTTCAATCTTTACTGAGCCAATACTTTCTGCCGTAGCAGATGAAGGTGCTGCAGGAGCAGGAGCAGCTACGGGAGCTGAAACAGGTGCGTTAGCTACAGGAGCAGAAGAACCGTTCTCTTCTACTGTAACAACGTATGGTGTGCCGTTAACTGTGATTGTATAGTTTTTCATATGGGTTAATCCTCCATTATATAACAATTTTATTTACAGAATTACTTAACGCTATGTTTTCTTGGGAGAGTATTTTCTCTCTTGCCTGCAAGCATATCAAGAGCAGAAATGACCCTTGCTCTTGTATCCTCAGGAGCACATATATCATCAACTGCACCGCAAGCTGCTGCTGTGAACGGTGAAGCAATAGTATCAACATACTCTTTTTTGAGAGCTTCCCTATTTTCGCCGTTTGCAAGTCTGTCATTAAATAGGAATGCTACTGCAGCATCGGTATCAATCGGAGATGCAACGGCAGACTCCCATGCGATAGTCAAATCAGCGTTTGCACCCTTGCCTGCAAGAACGATATACGAAACACCTACGGCATTTCCTGTTATAACTGAAATTTTTGGACACGTTGCAGTTGCAAAAGCAGAAGTGAGCTTTGTAAGAGCAACGAGTGTTTGATTTTCCTTTTCCTTGATAATGCCGTCAGCATTAACGAGTGTGATTACAGGGATAGAATAGGCATCGCAAAGCTTAACCATTGCTTCTGCCTTATATGCGCAGGCGGGACATACGGCACTGCCGTCAAAGGCAATGAAGCCTACTGTTGAGCCCATAACCGTTGCAAGAGCGGTCTTGCAGTTTGAAGAAGCATATCCGCCCTTAAGCTCGACTACTGATGCGTCATCTGCAACAGCGTTGATGATTGACATTGCGTCTGCACCTGCCGATGCAACGCTCTGTGGCTGAGCAAAGTCAAATACAGGTGAAGGTGAAAGATTATTTGACGGCATAAGAGCGATCAAATCTCTTGCACTTTCTATTGCAGATTTATCATCATCGCAAAGAATATCAACTGTTCCCTCTTTGTATGAGGCTTCTGCCTTAATATCGCTCGGTGCTGAAACGTAAAAATCAGCATCTTTAACAGCTATAATAACGTCAGCAAGACTTGCTATCAGTGCAGACGTGCCGAGGCAGGAGCCAAGCACGAGTGAAAGCTGAGGGCAGACACCGCTGATTGATGCAGAAGCCTTAACAAGCTCACCATAGGCATTGAGCACCTCAAAGCCTTCAGTAAGCTTAACACCGTTTGAATCATAAATACCTATTACAGGGCAACCCGTTTTGGCTGCAAGGTCATAAATCTTTTTAATTTTAGCGCACTGGGCAACGCTTACTGCACCGTCAGAAACAGTAATATCCTGAGAAAAAGCGTATGCTGCACTGCCGTTTACCGAGCCGAAGCCTGCAACGACCTCAACATCCTTATCGGCAGATTTTGCAAAAGCATCTATCTGTGTAAACTCACCATCATCAAACAGAGCTTCAAGCCTTGCAAGTGCGTTAGATTTTTCTAAATCACTCACTATATTGTTCCTCCTTATTGTCTATGCAAAAAACAGAAAATTCGAAATATTCAAAACTTCCCTATTATAAATATTACCACTTTATTTAAGTAATATCAATACTATATTTGACAAAAATTGTTATATTTTATTTTAACCCTCGGTGTTTTCAGACGGATTTGAGGAGCGAAGAAGCTTTTTGACTTCATTATCGGTGAGATTTCGTGTTTTACCTGTCTGGAGCATACCAAGCTTTATAGGTCCGATTGAAATTCTCTTTAGTCTTGCAACCTCAAGACCTACTGCTTCGCACATTTTTCTGATTTGTCTGTTTCTGCCCTCGCGAAGTATAAATTCAAGGACAACTCTTTCGTTTTCCTCTGTGATAATATTAACGTCGCACGGAGCAGTTTTTCTGCCGTCAATTTCGATACCGTTTCGAAGCTTGTCCAGAATCTCATCATTTACTGACGGTCTGACTGTAACGCGGTACACCTTTGCGTAATTATGCTTGGGGTGTGTAAGAGCATTTGCAAATGAGCCGTCATTAGTCAAAATCAAAAGTCCCTCGCTATCCTTATCCAGTCTGCCGACAGGATAAACTCTTGCATCAACGTCTACTAAATCCATAACTGTTTTACGGCCAAGCTCATCCGATACGGTCGTAACGTATCCGCGCGGTTTGTTGAGCAGAATATAATACATTTTATCTATCTTATTTATTCTTTTTCCCCGCACCGTGACTATATCCCTTTTAGGATTTACCTTGTCACCGATATGAGCGATATGTCCGTTTACCTTGACCTTGCCCATTTCGATAAGCTCCTCGCTTTTTCTGCGGGAAGCCACACCGCACTCTGCCATAAATTTCTGTAATCTTACGTCATTCTTTCCTGCCATAATTTACGTCCTCGTCTGCCTCAATCGGCAGTCTTTCCACTAATTTGTTGTTATTATACACCCAGACCTCGCCTATTTTATCTCCCTTATTTATGGGAGCATAATAAAACGGTCTGTAATACACTCTGAATTTTGCATCTGTGCAAAAATAATATTCCTTGTCATAAGAGCCTGTGAAGGTGTTTTTTTCTCCGCCGACAGCGTTGAATTCAAGCGTACTGCTTATACTTGCCTTTTTATATTTTGACATTGCCTCTTTATAAAGATTTACGTGGTCATTCCAGTCATCAGGAGCTGAAAGAGTTACGCAAATAAGCTTATTGCCCTTATATTTCTTTGCTGAAACGAGGCATCTTCCTGCTTTGCTTGTATACCCTGTTTTGACACCGAAATAGCTTTTATCGTATCCCAAAAGCTTGTTATGGTTATAGACCGTCAAAGGCTTTCCGCTTATTTTTATTTCTGCAGAACTTTTTGATACTATATCACAAAACGTTTCAAATTTCAATGCATATGAGGTAAGCAATGCCATATCGTAGGCTGTGGAGTGATGAGCACCCTCATCAAGTCCCGAGGGAGTGACGAACAGGGTGTTTTTCATACCTATTTCACTTGCTCTTTTATTCATAAGCTCTGCGAAAGCTTCGATACTTCCCGAGATAAGAACGGCAACGGAATTTGCCGCATCATTGCCGGAGGTCAGCATCATACCAACGATTAAATCATAAAAAGTAAGCTTATCCCCTGCTTTTAGTCCGAGAGCAGAGCCCTCAGTCTGTACCATTTTTGAAGTAATGGTTACTGTTTCGTCCATTTTGCCGTTTTCAAGAGCCAGAAGTGCCGTCATTATTTTAGTTGTTGACGCCATCGGTCTTTGAGCAAAAGCATTCTTTTCGTATAGAATTGTCATTGTGTCGGCGTCAACAACTATTGCCGATACGGCACTGCACTGAGCAGCATAAGTATTAATCGGAACAAAAAGCGCAAGCATTACTGAAAGCAATACCAAAAAAACTCGTTTTAACAAAATAAATCACCCACATAATAATATGCAGGTGATTAAAAATTATAATACTTATTCTGTTGGCTGAGCTTCGTCCTCAGTCTTTTTATCTGCCTTAAGAAGCTCTGTTACCTTATCAACAAGCTCAGGAATCATTGCGATAGCACGATCAGCAGATGAGGTGTAATTATTAATCTGCATCATTCTGCTCTTGCCGTTTTCGATAACGATAAATGCAACGGGAGTAATGGTGATACCACCGCCGCCACCGCCGCCGAAAAGCTCAGCGTTGCTCTTTGACGGAAGGTCTGTACCGCCTGAGGTGAAGCCGTATGAAATCTTTGACACAGGAATAAGAGTCGTGCCGCCTGTTGTGATAGGCTCGCCTATAATAGTTGAAGTGTCAACCATTTCACGCATTCTTTCGAGTGTGCTTTCCATTATTCTGTTTACCGGAGTTTCCTTCATTTTATAATCCCCCTAATTTATTTTGATTTTGATTTTTTATTTTTAATTATATTTGTAAGAAATACTATGCCTGCCTTAAGTACCATTCTAAGAAGCAGTCCGACACTCAGGCTTGCGATAAGCTGCATTTCAAATTCAGTTTTATCAGCGATAAAGTCAGGTTGAATATAATCATCGTATTTATCAACCTTCATACCGTTTAATATAACACCTTTGACGGGATAATAATAGCTGCAAAGCTTGCCGTACTTATGGGCAATCGTTGCGGCATCTCCGCCACCGACTATTATCATAACATAAAGTGAGTGAATATGTAAACCCCTAAAAAAAGTTAATATTGCAGAATTTACAGATTCGAGAGCATTTGAGAAAAGCGAAAGGATTCCGACAACGCCCTCTTCATTCCAGATTTTTAAGATTGGATTAGGCTTAGCAGGCTTTTTTGATTCATCTTCTATATTGCTCTCGGTTTCTTTTTTATCCGTTTCGTCTGCTTCGTCATTCGGTTGGGCATCAGACTTTGATACTTTCTCGGTGATAGGAATATCAGGCTCTTCCGTTTTCTTTTCTGTTATCTTTTCTGTTTTCTTTTTTGTTTGTTTTTCCTTTTTCTTGTTTTCGTTGTTTTCTATAACTTCTTCTGATTTTTTCTCAGGAAACATAACGAATGACAGGAGCTTTGAGAGTTCGATATCTTTATTATAAAAGAGAACGCTCAGATTTGTTTTCCAGCCGTTTTCATATATGACGGTAAAGGTGGCTGAAAGATTAAGAAGCAGAGTAGTAAGAACAACGATAATGGCAAGAATGATTAAGAACACTGTCATTATTCCTCTACCTCCTTAGCCTCATCACTATCCTTTTTTTCATCCTCAAAAAGAGAAGTCTGGCTGTCGTTTTTCTGCTCCTCCTCCGGAAGCTCAGGCAAATCCTCAAGGCTATTCAGTGAAAAGCATCTGAGGAATCTGTCTGTAGTGCCGTATACAAGAGGTCTGCCTGGCAAATCAAGTCTGCCTTTTTCCTCAATAAGACCCTTTTGAACAAGGCTTGCTACAGGTCCGCTGCAATCAACTCCCCTTATCTGCTCAATAAAGGAACGCGTAACAGTTTTATTGTAGGCAACTATTGCAAGCACCTCAAATGCTGCCTGACTGAGCGGAGTATTCTTCTTGATTTCAAGAAGTGCTCTTACCTCGTCACCAAATTCCTCTCTCGTGCAAATTTGATATTTGCCGTCAATACGGATTATACGAAGTCCGCCGTTTCGTTCTTCGTACGTATCCTGAAGATAGGCAAGCATTTTTATAACATCTTCAACGTCAATATCAAGCGCCTCGGCAAGCCTTGCAGGGTCAACAGCGTCACCTGCTGCAAAAAGCATTGCCTCGATTGCCGATAAAAGCTTATTACTGTTCAACATCATTTACCTCTTTTGAAATCTGCACTGACGGATTACTCATTTCTCCGTCAATAGTAATTCTCTTGTTTTTTGCAAGCTCAAGCACTGCAAGGAATGTTGCGACCATATCGCTCTTTGTCTGCGCATCAGTGAAGAGTGACAGGAATTTAACCTTTTTGCCACCCCACAGCTTTCGCAAAACTGTATTGACCTTGGTAGCAACGGCTACGAATTTTTTTGCAACGATAACCTTGAAGCTGTCAAGAGGCGGCGGCAACTTTCTTCTGCCCCTGCCTGCTGCGCTTATGTATGCATTAAGAAGCTCCTCGCCCTCGTGAAAACGCTCGTAATCGTAATTGATTATACCCTCCTGTGCAGGACGTACGAAACGGTTGAAGCCGTCAGTCTGCTCGGAAAGCTTCTTTGCCATAATCTTGCAGTCACGATATTCGATAAGCTCGCCTATAAGCTCTTTTTTGAGTATCTCGGCTTCCTCGTGCTTTGGAAGAAGTGAAACGGTCTTGATGTAAATAAGCCTTGCAGCCATATCAAGAAATTCACCTGCGACGTCGAAATCCTGCTCCTGCATCTGCCTTACGTATTCGACGTACTGGTTTACGAGCTCAACAATCGGGATATCGTTAATATTAATTTTATGCTTTGAAATAAGATGCAAAAGCAGATCCATAGGACCTTCAAATACATCTATCTTATAATTAATTTTTTCCATTAACCTAACCCTCCGAAAATCAGACTAGGAATAATAGAAACAAGACCAAGCATTATTTGTGATAAGAATGAGATTACGCCGTCAAGCACTCCGGTAAAGAGAAGCACCATTAAGCCTATCATAATATATCTGTCATATGCCATTATTTTGAAATATATTTTATCAGGCAGAATTGCCGAGAAAATCTTTGAGCCGTCAAGGGGCGGAATTGGCAGAAAATTAAATATTGCAAGTGTAGCGTTGACCGATGCTGCGATGTAGAAAAACGTATGAAGAACCCATGCAACATTGGTCACATTATTGCTGAAAAAAACTATTGCGTAGCTGATAGAAACTGAAATAAACGCCATAAGCAGATTCGAAACAGGTCCTGCAAGCGAAATGAGAGCCATATCTCTTCTCGGGTGCTTTAATCTTGCCGGATTAACGGGAACAGGCTTTGCATAGCCTATACCGAATAAGAATATCATAATCGTGCCGAATATATCGAGATGTGCAAAAGGATTAATGGTTAATCTGCCCTTAAGTCTTGCAGTATCATCACCTAATTTGTTGGCAACATACGCGTGCGCAAGCTCGTGAATCGGCAGACAGCAGAATACTACGAATGCCGATGATGCAACGTATAGAATTGCGGACTGATAATCTCCGCTTCTGATTAAGCTTATCAAACTACCCATAATTAACTCCTTCTGCAATAACCATCCTATCATTGCCGTACATATCTTTGATTACTTCAATATCTTTATAATTATTTAAAACATTAATAATATCTTTTCCCTGCTCGTTTCCGATTTCAAGGAAAAGTCTTCCGCCGCTCTTCAGAAGCGGTGACCACTTATCATTTATAATTCTGTAAAAATCAAGACCGTCAGCTCCGCCGTCAAGCGCAAGCTCAGGCTCGAAATGAACTTCGTTTTGAAGCTCGGCAATATCATCAGATTTTATATAAGGCGGATTTGAAATTATGACGTCTGCCTGTTCAAAGCCGTCTGAATTATTTATATCGTCTAATACAATATGAGCATTTGGTATGCCCTCTGCATTTTCTTTAAGGTAGAAAAATGCGTCAATGCTCTTTTCGATAAGAATTATCTTTGCATTCGGGCAAGCCTTGGCAATGCTTAAGCCGATACACCCGCTTCCTGCGCAAAGGTCATAAACAGTGCACTTTTTAAGCGTTTTGATATAGCTTACTGCAAGCTCCACAAGCTCCTCAGTTTCAGGACGTGGAATAAGTACGCCATTGCCTACGTAAAATTCACTTTCATAAAAATCCCATTTGCCGAGAACGTACTGAAGCGGCTCGCCTTTTTTTAGTCTTGAAAGCATATTGTCAAGTTCTGCTTTCGATACTTCGTCATTCTTATGAAATCGAAATTGGCTGTTTTTCATACCGGCGAGGTGAGAGCAGAGGCAAAGTGATTTGAAATCTGCTTCGTCGATATTATTTCTATTAAGATAATCGAGTGCATAGGTATAAGCGTCAGCGAGGATCATACTATCTCATCATCCTCGGGATTATCTGTCATTACTGCTTTTAATGACTCTATACCGACCTCGATAATATCGTCTTCAGGCTCCTTTGTAGTAATTCTCTGCATCCAGAGCCCCGGCGCAGACAGTATCTTTACAAGTATATTATCGTGCCTGCCTGCGTATTTTATAAACTCATAGCCGAGTCCCATTACGAGAGGAATAAATGCTAATTTGAGGAGCATCCAGAGCACTCTTACCTGCGCAATAGCAGGAAATATTTTTGAAAGGACAGTGCTCAGAACAATACTTAAAATGAGCATTACGAATATGAATGAAGTTCCGCATCTTGGGTGAAAGCGTGAGCATTTTTTTACGTTTTCGACAGTAAGCTCCATACCTGCCTCATAGCAAGCAATTGACTTATGCTCTGCACCGTGATACTTGAACGTTCTTTTGATATCCTTCATATTGCTGACAAGGAGCATGTAGATAACAAAAATGGCTATTTTAATAACACCCTCGATTGTGCCCTGCCATGGTGTAAGCGCACCGTCTGCCCACTTATTAAGCAGATTAAACGCAAGAACAGGGAGATAGAAAAAGATTACAAAGGCAAGTGCAAAGCCGAGAATTGTGCCGATAAACATTATGATGTCCATAAACTTATCGCCAAGCTTATCGGTAAGCCATTTTTCAAACTTATTCATCTCGACGTCCTCGAGATCCTCCATACCTGACTTTTCGGCAGAATACATCAGCATCTTGTAGCCTAAAAGCATTGAATCTATAAAGCCGACTATTCCGCGGATAAGCGGTATTTTGAAAAATTTGCTCTTATCCCTGAGGTGTGAAATTTCGTGATGCTCAACTAATATTTCGCCGTCAGTCTTTCTGACTGCAGTTGCTACACCCTTTGGTCCCTGCATCATTACTCCCTCGATAAGTGCCTGACCGCCTATAGAAGTTTTATGTATTTTCTTATCACTCATTATTTGTACCTAAACCCATTTCTTCTTTAATTTCTTGGTTATCTGAAATTTCCTGAAGCTCATTTTCGCTCGGAGAATTATCAACGGGAAGGTATATCGTAACCAAAGTACCCTTACCCTCCTCGCTGTCGATTTCAAGCTTGCCGTTGTGAAGATTGATAATCTCGTTAGTAACTGCAAGTCCAATACCTGAACCGCGAACAGAAACGTTTGCTTTATAAAATTTATCCTTAACGTGAGGCAAATCCTCTTTACTGATACCGCATCCCTGATCGGCAATTGCGATAGAGATATAATCTCTGTTTTCAAGCTTGGTAAATGAAGCCTTGACGAATATTTTGCCTGCTGCTCTTGAATATTTGAGCGCATTATCAAGAATATTCATAAATACCTGCTTAAGCCTGTTAGCGTCAGCATCTGCAATTGCAGGCACTTCGGGAATACTGTATTTAACCTCTATTCCCTCTCGCATAGCTCTTTCGCGGAAGGTGAACACGGTTTCATCAAGCTCTGCAAAAATATCCGCTTTAGCAAGATTAAGTTTCATTCTGCCGCTTTGAAGCCTTGAGAAGTCGAGAAGCTCCTCAACAAAGCCTTCAAGTCTGCCGGCTTCCTTTACTATAATTTCAAGACCTTTTCTTGTAACCTCGTCAACTCCGTCCGCGCTGTAAAACAGTGTTTCACCCCAGCCCTTGATTGACGTAAGCGGAGTGCGAAGCTCGTGTGAAATAGTTGATACGAAATCGTTTTTCATTTTATCGGTAGTCGATATTTCCTCTGCCATTTTATTTATAGAGTCGCAAAGATTACCGATTTCATCGTTATATTTTTTCTCAATTCTTGCTGAATAGTCGCCTTGAGCAATCTTCTTCGTAGTGTCATTTATTTCCTGAATCGGGAAAATAATTGAACGGATAAAGAACAGATTTGAGAACAGAATTATCAAAAACACAATAAGCATTCCAAAGAAAATTATGACGACGACTTTAACGATCTGGCTGTCAAGCTGTTCAAGAGAGGTCATAACTCTGACGGCACCTGCGATATCGTTTTGCTTATCCTTGATGATGCGGCATACAGACATCACCTTTTCACCGCTTTCAAGCTTGCCGACATACCTTGCAAAATTATTTTCATCAACAAGCGCCATCTGATAATCGGGTATTTCCTGCTTTTTTACCCCAAAGCCGCTTGAGGACAGGATTACTTCACCGTTACTGTCGATAATCCAAGTGGTCGTTTTTTCTTTATAGCTAAAGCTGTCAAGAAAATCGGCGGCTGACTGCTCTAACGAAACACCCTCCTCTAAATTTGAGGAAAAGTAGCTCACTGCAGTGCTTGATATACCCGATGAAAGCATACTTTCAACGCTTGAATAATAGTGATTTTTGATTGATGAACAGGCAATGATGAAAACTATGATAAAGAATATTGTAATTACACCTATAATGTTTATGAGCCAGCGAAGTGTAATACCCTCTATTCGCGGAATATGCAATTTTTCCTTAAACAGCTTTTTCATAGATTTTCCTTACTGATTAATACATTATTCTTACTGATTATTTGTTGCCCACTTATATCCAAGACCCCAGATAGTGATAAGCCTTGTAGGATTTGACGGGTTTTCTTCTATCTTCATACGAAGTCTGCGAACGTTTACGTCGACAATCTTTTCATCACCGAAATAATTTGCACCCCATACGGTTTTAAGAATATCACTTCTTGAAAGTGCAGCATTCGGATTTCTGAAGAAGTATTCGATAATCTGAAACTCTACCTGAGTAAGCTCAATAAGCTCGTTATTTTTTGAAAGAGTTCTGTTGCGAAGATTAAGTTCAAACTCATCAAGAACGATACTGTCGCCTGTAGTGTCATTCTTCCTGAAGCCTCTGGTCATTTCTACTCGGCGGTACACGGCATCAACTCTTGCCATAAGCTCACTTGGTGAAAACGGCTTTGTAACGTAATCGTCTGCACCGAAGAGAAGTCCCGTAACCTTGTCCATTTCCTGAGTTTTGGCACTGAGCATAATAATTCCGAGATCTGCAGAATGCTTACGAAGCTCCTTGCAAACAGCAAGTCCGTCAAGCTCAGGCATCATTATGTCGAGAATTGCAATGTCAAATCCGTTTTCATCCTTACGGAATTTTTCAAGAGCAACTACACCGTTTTCAGCCTGTTCAACTTCGTAGCCGCTTCTTGTAAGGTTTATGACTATAAACTCGCGGATTGACTCTTCATCCTCTGCAACTAAGACCTTTTTCATACTATTTCCTCCTAAAAGTGATTTGCTAATATGATTTTATCATGGATTTTAATTTATCAATTGTAACCGTTATGCCTGATTTTTCATTTACCGAGGCAAGATATACAAGACCTGAATCGGCAAAAATGCGTGTATAATCAGGATATAAAGTGCTGTCAAAATCTGCGCTGAGGACTGTTTTTATTCTGAAACATTCCTTTTTATTTTTCGTGTTGACTGCAATAAGCTCTCTGTTGTCCTCATCATAATTTACAGTCAGCTTTGAAAAGACTTTGTCATCAATAACGATAATATACTTATCTCTTTTGCAGGAATAGGAATAGCATTTGTGGTTAAGCACCGTGTTTTTGTAGCTTTTCCAATTTTCTGCAGTAAGACTGTCGGGTAGGTTTTTAACCTTTAATGAGGTCGGAATTTCAATTTCCTTATCGTTATCTATATCACGTGACTTAATCAGATTACTTCTTGCAGTGTCAGCAGTTTTGCCTGTATCGTAATCATAAAACGGCGATACGATTGAATCGTAATAATCAGACCAATAGATAAGCTCTGTAACCATAGACTCTCCGTCTGACTTAAGGGCATCTGCAAAAACGCTTGTTCCCTGATCGGTTTTTCCGACTGAGAGAGAGGCAAAAGAAATAATTGAGGAATCAAGCTTTGTTTCACAGATAAGTATTGCTGAATTTTTCTTAAACGAATAGAGCTCAGCTCTTGCAGAATATGACGAGCTGCCCGGTCTGAATACTAAAAGCTCATTGAATTTATCGTCATTGACGTCTGCACAAATAAAATCGCCTGCGATTATTGACGAGGACATCGCCTTAAGATGGCAGCCTTTATCGTCTTGATACTGTCTGTACACACGAAGCCCGTAGTTAGTTGACTTTGAAATAATACTCCAGCAGACGATTATATCTTCTTTTGCGTCATTATTAAGATCGCAGAAGTCGATAGATATAATATCGGAGCCGTCACCCTCTATATTTTCGATTACCTTCCAGCCGTCATTCGACTTTTCTATGACCGCCATATTAACGGTACCCTTTTTATCTGACGGCTCGTAAAAGGAAATTGCTTCGTTTTCCTTATCACCGTCAAGGTCGTAGTAAATGAAGGAGGTTGTATATTTTCCGCTTGAAGGGACTTTAAGCGAGTAGCCGTTGCGGCAATAATTGTCAACCGCCTTAAGCACCTCGGCATTCTCTCCGCTCGGAGATATGGGTGAAATCAAATCCTCTACGGAAGCGAGGCGAAAGCTGCATCCTGAGAGCAAAATGCAGAGACATAGAATGATAATCGGTATTCTAAACTTTTTCAATCTCTCACCTCGTTTGAACATATTTCAAATAATTATAGCAAATATTTTAAATAAAATAAACAATTATTTTAAAATAATTACAAAAAAATTAAATTTAGTGTTAATTAGTAAAAAAATAACACCTCCCTGACAATAGAGAGGCATTATTTTAGAGAGGCATTATTTTTACAAATTGTACAGATTTCATATTTTTTCTATCAGGCAGACTGCGTGGGCGGAGATACCCTCTTTCGCTCCAGTAAAGCCAAGCTTTTCCTCCGTTGTTGCTTTAACTGAAACGTCGCCGAAATCAACGTTGCAGGAGGCGGCAATATTCTTTCTCATATCAGGAATATAAGGAGCCATTTTAGGCACCTGTGCTATTATGGTTGAGTCGATATTTACGATTTTATAGCCGTTAACATTAAGCTGACGGACAACCTCTTCAAGAAGCTTCAGGCTGTCTGCTCCTTTGAATTTATCATCAGTATCGGGGAAAAGATGACCGATATCGCCCATTGCCGCCGCACCTAAAAGAGCATCCGAAATTGCATGAAGCAATACGTCGGCATCACTATGTCCCAAAAGACCGAGCTCACACGGAATATCTACTCCGCCGATAATGCATTTCCTGCCCTCTACAAGTCTGTGAACGTCATAACCGTGTCCGATTCTCACTATTCTTCACCTCGCATTTTAAGTATGCTTTCTGCAACAGAAATATCCTCAGGAGTTGTAATTTTGATATTACCGTAATCACCGATTACCGTATAAACAGGCATTCCGAGATTTTCAACAAGTCCGCAGTCATCCGTAAAATCCTTACCCTGCTCAGTGGCAAGCTTAAATGCGTTTTTATAGATACCGAATCTGAAAATCTGAGGCGTTCTTATTGAGATAAGAGAATCCCTGTCAGGTGTGTCGATAATTTTATTGTACTTGTCTACAACCTTTATAGTATCCTTTACGGGCACTCCGACTGCTGCTGAACCCTTGTCATCAGCAATTTTTATAGTATCAAGTATTTCTTTTTCCGTAATCAGCGGTCTCGCACCGTCGTGAATAATAAGGAGATTTGCTTCATCAATAGTTGAAACTGCGTTAAAAACGCTTTGCTGTCTTGTTTCACCGCCGAAGCAGTACGAAATATCATATGAAGAAAGCACCTCTTCATATGCATCTAAATCAGCCTCTCTGCAGACTACTATAATTTCATCAATATCCGATATTCTGCTGAAGGTGCGTACTGTTCGTTCGATAACCGTTGTGCCGTTGATTTCAAGCAGAAGCTTGCTTTTTTGCGCTTTCATTCGCGTACCTGCACCGGCGCCAAGTATTATTGCAACGTTACTCATTTTTAAGTCCTTCGACCTCCTCTATTGTAGGAGTTACAAATTCTGTTTTATATGTTTCATATATTACGAAGCCGGGCTTTGCGTCGTTGGGCTTCTTAATATTTTTTACAAGCGTATAGTCAACAGGTACGTTTGACGATGATCTTGCATCACTGTAATATGCCGCAATTACGGCACAGTCGTGTATAGCCGTATCGGTTATCTCTTTGCCTGAGGTTTCGCATATCAAGTGACTTCCTGCAGAGGACTGAACGTGAAACCACGTGTCATAATTCTTTGCTTTTTTCAGAGTAAGATTATCATTCATCACGTTGTTTCTGCCGACTAAAACGGCGAAGCCGTCCCTCGTCATAAATCTCATCGGCTTAAGAGCTTTTTCGGCTTTTCTTTTGCCGTTTTCTTTTTTATCCCTTGCAAGCTTAATGTAGCCCTCAGCAGAAAGCTCCTGCTTAATTGCGGTTATTTCGCTGTCGTTCTCTGCTCTTGAAAGGGCATCAAGCACCGTCATAAAATAATCCCTTTCTGCATTTGCATCCTTGATAAAGGCATCAAGCTTGGTCTCGGCAACGTGCTTTTTTCTGTACTCCTTATAATACTTCTGAGCGTTTTCGCAAGGGGTTAATGCGACGTCAGCAGGAATTCTTATATTCTCGTTATTATCATAAAAATTCGGCAAATCATAATATGGCATTCCCTTTTCGAGCTGATACTGAAAGGCGCTGATTATATCACCGAAAATCTTGTATTTTTCCTTATCCTTACAATCTTCAAGCTCTGCCGTTCTTGTTTGCACCTTACGGACTGATCGTTCAAGAAGAGTATTTACCTTTTTGAACAAATCGGAACTTCTCGCCTTAATTCTCATCAGCCTGACACGTTCGTAAAAGAAGTAATCAAGCAGCTGTGAAAACGTGTCATAATGCTTTATCTCTGCAAGCGAATCGTACTGCTTTACGTCGATAAAAGAAAAGTCCTTTGGTGTATCAACAATAACGGCTGTCGGAAGCGGTGAGAGTGCCTGTGACTTGAAATCATCTAACGAAAGACCGTTTTCAAGCTCACGGCAGACGATAGGAGAAACGCCCATAAGTGTTTCCATAGAAGCTTTGTATATGCCCTTTGTACTACTATAAATGCACGATTTTATTTCATCAATATCATCAGTGAAAATATTTAGCTTATTCTGCTTTGGCGGTGCTTCGTACGTAACACCGGGCAGGATTTCACGAAGTCTTGACTTGCTTTCATCAATTCTTTTGAATGCATCTATGACTTTGTTATCACTGTCTACAAAAATGATGTTTGAATATCTGCCCATTATCTCAACAATAAGGGAATAGCTCGTTTTATCTCCGAGCTCGTCCGTACCGCTGAAATTTATTCTGAGAATACGCTCCAAACCGTCCTGCTCAATCGAGGTTACCCAAGAACCCGTAAGCTTTTTTCTGAGAAGCAGGCAGAGCATAGGCGGTTTTGCAGGATTTTCGGGCGGAAAATCAGTAAAGTGAATTCTTGCAGAATCAGCGTTACAGGAAATAAGAAGCTTTCTGCTCCCCTCTCTCGAACGAAGATTTATAATGATTTCATCTTTTGAAGGCTGATATATTTTATCTACTCTGCAGTCAATCGCAAAATCGGCTATTTCATTTTTAAGGTGGTATAAAAAAATTCCGTCAAGTGCCATATGATTTCCTTAAATTGTTTTAATAGGATTTTGTATTGGTGCGATATGAAAATTCACGTCGACAAAAAGCTTTTCAAGTGTTTCTTTTATCATAAGAAAAGGTTTATTCTCTGTTTCAAAATGACCTGCTGAAATGACAGCATATCCCATCTGCTGAGCATCAAGCATTTCGTGATACTTTGCTTCTCCTGTTACGAAGCAATCGGCGTTTGCCATAGCGTCTTCAACATATTCACCGCACGCCCCGCCGCCGACTGCGACTGTTTTTATAAGCTTTTCGGTGTCGGTATACCTTATGCCGTTTGTGCCGAGGGTATCGGCAACGAGCTCGGCAAAATCATCAATGCTCATTCCCTCTTCGAGCTCACCTGCTACGAGGTCGCCGTCTGCAATTTTTCTTATATTGTGTAGTGATAAAAGCTTTGCAAGGTTATCGTTTATACCGCCTTCGGCTATATCAAACGGAGTGTGAACGCTGATCTGGGCGATATCATTATTTATAAGACGATAAATCGTTGAGTCCGATTTAATCTGCTTAACACCTCTGAAAATTACAGGATGATGAGTTATAATCAAATCGGCAGAAACGCTCTCTGCGTACTCGACTACCTCGTTCGAGCAATCAAGAGCGATAACGGCATTTTTGACTTCCTTTCGAAAATCACCGATAAGAAAGCCTGAATTATCCCACTCCTTTTGAGTGTCAAACGGAGAAATAGTATTTATGTAGTCATATATATTTTTTACAGTAGTCATAGTACCGCCTCAATTTCGTTGATTATTTCGGTAAAATCTTCACCTGATTTTGATTTGTTTTTAAGATAGTTAAGTAAGTGGCTGAAATATTCCTTATCGCTGAAATCCTTAATATTGCCAAGGAAATAGTCTTTATCGCTTCTGTTAATTTTTTTGCCTGTATAATGAGCATCAAAGACTGAGTAATGATGCCTGCCGTCAGGAACGATAATATCCCTGTCTATTTCAAAGCCGTTATCATACAAGAATCTTCTTGCAATTTCAGGATGAGTCATAGGATTAAGAATGATATGCTTATCCTTAATCGAAGTATCCTTAGAAAGTATGTCTGCAATAAGCTCTCCGCCCATTCCGGCAATTATGATTGTGTCATATTCACAGGGTTTAAGGTTTGAAAGTCCGTCAGACAAGCGGATACTTATAACGCCACTAAGGCCCTGCTGCTCAACTAATTCCCTACAGGAATTAAGCGGACCATCATTTATGTCCGCAGCAACAGCGCCTTTAATAATCCCTGCCTTATAGAGATAGACAGGGATATAGCCGTGGTCAGTGCCGATGTCGGCAATGACAGATTCCTGCCTTACCATATCGGCAACTGCTTTAAGACGATTTGATAATGCCTTCATTACTCTGCAAGATGAGCATTGAGTTTTTCGATAAGCTCATCAGCATCAGTTCCGTGGACCATACAAGCCTGCTCAATAGTTTCACCGCGTGAAGCAGGACAACCGAGGCAGTGCATACCGATTTCAAGGAAGAGCGGTGCTGCATCAGGGCAAACGTCAAGAATATCGCCTATAATAGTGTCTTTTGTAATTTCTGTCATTTTAATAATCTCCTTTTTTACGTATTCTCTTTTGCTATATTATTTATATCACAAATAATATATTATTGCAAGAATGATAAATCTGTGTTAAAATACAAATCTAAAAGGTGGTGTAGTTATGGATAATGATAACAAGGAATTTAACCCTGTGCTTGAGTTTGATGCGTTCACGGCAGGGATTGAGGACGGCGGACTTCGATCAAGCTCTACCATCGCATTAGTAGTATGCTACATTATTGCTAACATTTCTGATAAAATTACTTCCAAAAATATCGTAGATGCACTTGTTGAGGGGAAAATCGCAAATTATTTTGAAGTCAGCGACGCTATATCGAGATTGACAAAAAGCGGAAAAATCACTCAGGACAGTGACGGACATCTCGCAATTACCGAAAAAAGCAGATTTATTGTTGATATCGTTGAAAACGACCTGCCGATAACTATCAGGCAAAAAAGCATTGAGCTTGTAAGAAAAATCGCTAAAATTGAAATAAATCAAAAGGAAAATAACGTTACCATTGAGAAGTCAGATAATGACTTTAAGGTAACTCTTCGTGTAAGTGACGTTGACAGCGATTTTATGGCACTTACCCTATTTGTGCCTACAATGGCGCAGGCTGAAACGATTAAGGAAAAATTTTTGCAAAACCCTGTGGCAATTTATGAAAATCTTATGAATTCACTGTTTTAACGCTGTTTTTGAAAGGGTGTACCTGTATGAAAAGACTGAAAATTTCTGCATTAATTTTATCGGTCGTTATGCTGCTTTCTGCTTGTTCAAGCAAGAGTGCTTCAGGCACGGCAACAGACAGCAGCAAGTGGAACACAAATTACAAATACGTATTTGTTCACGGTCTTTCAGGCTGGGGAAGCTACGATGCTCAGTATAAGCTTATGCCATACTGGGGAATGTTCGGCGGAGATTTAATAAAAGAGCTGAACAAGCAGGGCTTCGACTGCTACGCTGCATCTGTTGCACCTACAGACAGTGCGTGGGACAGAGCGTGCGAGCTTTACGCTCAGCTTACGGGAAGCGTTGTTGATTACGGCAAAGCTCACAGTGAACGCTGCAATCACGAGCGTTTTGGCGAAGATTTCAGTGAAAATCCATTGATTGATAAGTGGGATAGTGAAAACAAAATCAATATTCTCGGTCATTCCTTCGGCGGAGCAACAGTTCGTATTTTTTCAGAGCTTTTGGCTAACGGAAGCAAGGAAGAGCAGGAAGCAACGGGTACGGATGATATCTCAGATTTCTTTACAGGCGGCAAGGCTGATTGGTTATACAGCGTTACCACTCTTGCTGCACCGCACAACGGCACATCAGCTTACAACATAGATGCAGATGCCGAAGAGCCTGAAGGCTTCAAGGACAGAATTCAGACATTCTTATCAAGCCTTATTTCTATTGCGAGCAAGGAAAATGATGACGGCAGAATTCCCGAAGACAGTGCGTCGTACGATATGTACATAGATAATGCACTTGAGCTGAATGAAAGCATTTCAACACTTGAAAACGTATATTACTTCTCAATCCCCTGCAGCTCAACTATTCAGGCTGAGGACGGCACTTACTTCCCTGACGAAGATAAAACCGAGACACTGTACGTAAAGAGTGCGAAGCTGATGGGCAAATACACGGGAGTTACCGAAAACGGATATGCTGTTGATGAAGCCTGGCAGCAAAACGACGGACTTGTAAACACAATTTCGGCAACGGCTCCGTTTAACGCACCGTCAAAGGATTTTGACAAAAATGATATTACGACAGGCATCTGGAACGTTATGCCGGTTTATGATGGCGATCATATGTCACTTCAAGGCGGAATGATGAAAAAGAACGACGTCAGGGATTTTTATGTTGAAATGCTTAATATGATTAATTCAATATGACAAGATAACAAGATGTAAAAAGAAGAAACTTGGGACACACCACTTCGTTATGAAGGTCGCCCCAAGTTCTTTCTTTTTTTACAAAAATATTTATTTTATGTGGTTATGAGCTTTTTTTACTGCTGTACTTTTTTATAATCTTATTAATCGAAGTATAAGTGTTTTTGTGGTTTACCTTTTTGGGTGAGGTGTATTCTACAAGTGCTGCGGGGCAGGAATACTTATTATGGACATACGCTACAATATAGCCGTAATCTTTGCCGTAATAATTCACACCTTTACCTGACAAATTCATATTATTTTGAAAAATGCTGCACATAGCACTCGTGCCGTAAACCTCATCAAGCCAGCCGTGAAAATCTGTAAAAACATCAGGCTTGTATTTTTCTAAAAGTTTACGCATTGAGCGTGATTCAGTAGCTTTGAATCTGCCTGATTTAAAATCCCTGTTCATATCAATATGCTTAGCCGTACATCTGCCGAAAGCATCTGAACAAGCTCTCAGATTATTTTCTCCTGCAATCGTACCGTCGGGATTTAAGCAAGGCACGATAACGAGTCGAAAGCTCTTTAGCTTTTCAGGATTTTTGGCATAATATTCAATCAGCTTATTTGCTTCCTCTACAAGCACTTTACCGTCACGCTTGTAAGAATCCTCAAAGCCGTGAATGGCAAACGTCATCACATACGTTTCTTCATATTTCTTGTCTTCAGGAGTTATGATATACGCTTCAAGATTTCTGCCCTGCGAGCTTTTGCCGAAAACGTATTTTTTAACGTTATCGTAATCATAACTAATCTGTGTTGCAACTTTGTTGAGCGACAAACAGTTATTCTCGTTTACGACCGAAATATTTATTTTTGCATTTATACCGTTGAAGGCAGTAACCGTAATAGTCGCTTTACCCTTCTTTATACCTTTAACTACACCTTTTGAAGATACTGTTGCAACCTTGGAGTCTGATGACTTATAACTGATTTTATAGCTTGCAGAGCCACTCGTCAGCTTAGTTTTTATTTTATATTGATTTGTTCCTTTTTGGACCTTTTTATTATCATTGGTTATGGTGATGCTTTCAGGTTCTTTTTTTACTGTTATTTTACAGCTTGCGGTTTTACCGTTAAATGTCTCGCATGTAATTACAGCCGTGCCTTTTGATACTCCTGTTACAACTCCGTAGCTGTTTACCTTTGCGACCTTTGTATCTGAGCTTGTGTATATTCGTTGCTTTGAGAAACCGTTATGTGTAGTTGAAGTAAGATCAAGGGATTTTTCATTAACGCCGATAGTTGCAGACGTCACGTCCAAAGTGACTGATGAGGGTGCATTTTTTACAGTGATTTTGCAAGTTATTTTCTTGCCGTTTTTGTATTTTACAGTGACAGTTGATTCGCCTATTTTTTTAGCCTTAACAACACCCTTTGAGGATACTGACACAATATTGGTGTTGCTTGATTTATAAGTAAGTCCTGAAGTTATGGCAATACCGTCTTGATTTTTAGGGATGAGCTGATACGTTTCTTTTAGTCCGAGCTTGAACTCATTTTTAGCAAGCTTGATTGATTTAACGGACAAGTCAACAGTAAGGCTATCGCTTGCTTCAACTTCTTCATCGGCATATACGGTAGCCGTAAGGCAAATACAAAAAATCAGAATAATTATTGAAAATAAAATTGATAGTGTTGATAGTGCTTTTTTCATTATGGGTCTCCGATATTATGTAAATTAACGTGCTGAAATTGGGGTATTAGGTTATTACATATATTTTATCACTGATGATTAGCATTTGCAAGACTGTTTAAAAATCAGGGCAATTATTAAAATCAAAAAAATCATTTTATGAAAACCTGGTATTTAACGGTTTTTCACGAAACGACACTATAGGCTGCACCGATAAGCTTGACGCTGTTAACAATATATCTATGATTTACTCAACAAAGCCGACATTTTAGTATCCGATTACTCATCTATATCGGTTGACTTTTTATTGGCACACAGACCGGTTATATATCTGTTTGCAGATTTTGAGCAATATGATAGAGAAAGAGGCTTTGTTTACGAACCGATCAAAATATGTGCTGCGGCGATGTTGTGTATAATTGGGATGAGATGAAAAAATCGTTGCAATATAACCTTACACACCCGCTTAAAGAAGATGAACTATATAAAACTAAGTTTAGTTTTTGGTTCAAGTACGATGATTTCAAGGCTTGCGAAAGAAATTATAATATGATTTTGGAAGCATTAAACAAATAATGAAAATCACGAACATTATTTCGGGCGGTATAATCAATTATAAAAATTTGTCTGCCGAAAAGAAATCAGTAATATGGTATACTGTTTGCAACATTTTTCAAAAAGGCATAACAGTTATTACCATACCATATTAATCGGTGCAGTAATAAATGTAACGCTTAACGCTCTGTTTATTTCTAAATTAGGATATATTACAGCCGGATATACTAGGTTAATCGGTTATCTGTTCTTGTTTATTTTCCACTATACCTTAAGCGTCAAAAAGAGAAGGAACTCAACGTTCCTTCTCTTTTTCTTGATTTATTCGTTTTCGCAATCACAAAAGAATTGCAGCAAAGCATTCTGATATTTTTCGGGGTCGGTGTAATAGCTTTTCATATGTCCTGCACCGTCAAACCGAATAGCCTTTTTTGGTGCTTTTATTTTGTCAAACACCTGCATTGACATTGCGGGTGTTGTCAGTACGTCAGCCGTTCCGTAAGGCATAAGAATCGGTGTTTTACAGTTTTCCAAAGCCATTAGTGCCGTGTAGTCATTGTCGTCACATTTAAGCCTTAGCCTCAAATCAATTCTGATTTGCCAGTAGAATAGAGCCGGAGACAGATTAATGGATTTCACAATGGATTTCATAACAATTCGCGGAGTAGGTGTCACGCCGTCAGCTATTATTCCCTTTACGCTGCTGCCAAACAAATCGCTTGCCATTACCGATAAGGTTGAGCCCATTGACATTCCGTAAAAATATATCGGCAGACCGTCTGCAATCTCTTTTTCTGCAAGCTCTGCCCACTTTTGCAAATCGAATCTTTCCCGTTTTCCGTAGTACATATATCTGCCTTCGCTTTCTCCATGGGCGCGAAGTTCAATAAATAATACGCTGCAGGCATTGTTATGCAAAAATTCCGCTTGTGCATTAAAATCATAGCTCCAGCTTGATTTCCAGCCGTGGACTGCGATTACTACCCTTTTTGCATTATCGCAGGGGTAGTAATGACCCACAAGCTTAGCACCGTCATCTGCGGTTATTTCGTACCTTTGAGTAACAGTTTTTTCAAGATTTTTTGCTCTTTGACGGCTCTTGCTCTTTGTATTTACTTTTTTCTCTCTTTGCCCAAAAAATAATTTTGGATTTTTAGTATAGGTTCTGTCGCACAAATATCTTGCGGCAGAGTCGACAATGTACAAATCCAATATTAACAAAGCAAAGAGTACCAATAAAATACAGACCATAATAAACACCAAACAGATTGTAACATCAAATATTTAGTTTTGCAATCAAAATTTTGGGGTTTATATTATGAAATATATTGACTTTTGCTGTTCGATTTGTTATAATCACTTTGCTACTTAAAAGCTTTAAATTACTAAAGCGTAAATTGAAGGAGGAGTTAGTATGAACTCAACACAAATTCTCAGTGTTATTTTGCTTGTTGCGTTTTTTGCCCTTATGATAATAGTAGGCTACCGCACAAGAAAAAAGGCAACAGACGTTAACGGCTTTGTACTTGGAGATCGCGGTGTCGGTCCTTGGCTCACGGCATTTGCATTTGGTACGTCTTATTTTTCAGCAGTAATTTTTGTAGGCTATGCAGGTCAGTTCGGCTGGAATTTCGGTCTTGCATCAACTTGGGCAGGCTTGGGTAATGCCTTTATCGGCTCTCTTTTAGCGTGGAATATCCTCGGAAGAAGAACGAGGGTTATGACTCAGCACCTGGATGCTAAAACGATGCCTGATTATTTTGGCAAAAGATTCAGCAGCAAGGGCTTAAAAATCGCTGCCTCAATTATCGTATTTATTTTCTTAATCCCCTACACTGCATCACTTTATAACGGACTTTCGAGCCTGTTTGGTATGGTATTTAATATTCCGTACTGGGTTGTAATTGCTGTTATGGCTATTCTTACGGGTATATACGTAATCGTAGGCGGATATATGGCAACTGCAGTTAATGATTTCATTCAGGGAATCATTATGCTTTTCGGTATAGTAGCAGTAATCTTTGCCGTATTACACGATAACGGCGGACTTGTTGAAGCCGCAAAATCCTTGTCAGCAATTTCTGATGCCTCAACCGAAGGCTGGACAGGCGGTGCGTTCACGTCATTCTTCGGTCCTGATCCGTTAGCACTTCTCTTCGTTGTTATTCTCACATCACTTGGTACGTGGGGTCTTCCTCAGATGGTCGGCAAATTCTATGCTATTAAGAGCGAGGATGACATTCACAAGGGAACTGTTATCTCAACGATATTTGCAATTATCGTTGCCGGCGGATGCTACTTCCTTGGCGGATTCGGCAGACTTTATGCTGACAAAATCACGTATAATCCTCAGACCGGAGCTCCTCTTTTTGACACGATTGTTCCGTCAATGCTCTCAACCCTTTCAGGTGTAATTATAGCAGTTGTAATTGTGCTGGTGCTTTCTGCATCAATGTCAACACTTTCTTCGCTCGTTCTTACATCAAGCTCAACCTTTACTCTTGATATTGTAAAGGCTATGTCAAAGAAGGAAATGAGCGATAAAAAGCAAGTTTCAATAATGAGAATATTCATTATATTCTTTATTGTAGTTTCTGCTGCAATTGCTATCTTTAAGGATTCTCACCCAACAGTAACCTTTATTGCACAGATGATGGGTGTATCATGGGGTGCTCTTGCAGGTGCGTTCCTTGCGCCTTATATGTATTCTCTTTACTCAAAGAAAATTACTAAGCTTGCAACAGCAGTTTGCTTTGTATGGGGCTGCGGTATTGCCGTGTTGCAGCTTGTAATCACTCTCGGCGGTATTGACATTTCATCATGGGGACCGGTGCTTGCTTATATCTTTAAGTCATCAATTAACTCGGGTGTTATAGCTATGGTTGGAGGCCTTGTTATTGTGCCGATAGTATCACTTATCACACCTAAGCCAGATAAAAAGCTTGTTGATGACTGTTTCTCCTGCTACAAGAAAAAGACAGAGGAAATCGAAAAAACAAAGTATTAAATATTGATTGCAAAAGGATGGTTTGGGACGACCTACATAACGAGGCATAAAAATGCAGAAATGCTGTCGCATTTCGAGTATTTTTAACGCAGCAGTTTCCAAAAAAGCAAAATTGTGAGGCTGTACTTCGTTATGCAGGGCGTCCCTTTTTCCATTCTTTTGTTTTTGTCGATTATTGACATTGCAAATAATATATGATAAATTATAAATAATATACTTTAACGCTTTTACGCGTCAAATTGAAAGGGGTAAATTATGCCTGTTATTGATTTGCTTGAAAGAAATGCAAAATTATATCCTGACGAGGTGGCTCTTGTTGAGCTTAATCCTGAGGAGGTTGACAATCGCAGAGTTACATGGAAGGAATATGACCTTATAGAGCCCGGCAGATACGAGCCGTACAGGAGAGAAATTACGTGGCACGTCTTTGACGAAAAGGCTAACCGATTTGCTAATATGCTTATTAGCAGAGGCATTAGAAAGGGTGACAAGGTTGCAATAATTATGTATAACTGCCTTGAGTGGCTCCCTATCTATTTTGGAATACTTAAGACCGGTGCTATTGCAGTTCCCTTCAACTTCAGATATGATGCTGATGAAATTCTATATTGCGCAGAGCTTGCAGATACAGATATGATTGTATTCGGCAAGGAATTTATCGGCAGAATTGAGGCTAATGCAGACAGACTCAGCAAGGGCAGACTTCTTATATACGTTGGAGATAACTGCCCTGATTTTGCAGAAAGCTATCGTGAGCTTGTGGCTGATTGCTCAAGTATTACCCCAAATATTCCTATTACTGACGAGGATTACGGTGCAATTTATTTTTCGTCAGGTACTACGGGATTTCCAAAGGCTATTTTACACAAGCACCAAAGCCTTTCACAAGCGGCTGAAATGGAAATGATTCACCACTCAATTACCCGTAACGATACGTTTCTTTGTATTCCCCCACTCTACCACACGGGTGCAAAGTTTCACTGGATGGGAAGCCTTTGTGCCGGCAGTAAAGCAGTGCTTTTGAAAGGTGCAAAGCCAAAGACAATTCTTGAGGCAATGTCGAACGAAGGCTGCACGATTGCATGGCTCCTTGTTCCATGGGCACAGGATATTCTTGATGCTATTGACAGCGGTAATATTAATCTTAGTGAATATCAGCTGTCCCAGTGGAGGCTGATGCATATCGGTGCTCAGCCCGTTCCTCCGTCACTTATTAAGCGTTGGCTCGAAATTTTCCCGCATCATGATTATGACACAAACTACGGTCTTTCTGAATCAACCGGTCCCGGTTGTGTTCATCTTGGTGTTGGTAACGTACATAAGGTTGGCGCAATCGGTATTCCCGGTTACAGATGGGAATGTAAGATAGTTGACGAAAACGGTATTCCTGTTAAGCAGGGCGACGTTGGTGAGCTTTGTGTTAAAGGACCGGGAGTTATGACTTGTTACTATAACAATCCTGAAGCAACTGACGAAACTATTAAAGACGGCTGGCTTTTTACAGGAGATATGGCAATGCAGGATGAGGACGGCTTTTATTTCCTTGTTGATAGAAAAAAGGATGTTATTGTCAGCGGCGGCGAAAATATATATCCCGTTCAGATAGAGGACTTCTTAAGAAAGTTTGACAAAATCAAGGATGTTGCAGTTATCGGTGTTGCAGACAAGCGACTTGGCGAAATTACTGCTGCAATTGTTGAAATCAAGGACGGAACAGAATGTACCGAGGAAGAAATCAACGAATTTTGCCTTGGTCTTGCAAGATATAAGCGTCCTAAAAAAGTAATATTTGATGAAATCCCAAGAAATGCTACAGGTAAAATTGAAAAACCGACTCTGCGTAAGAGATATGGTGCCGACCATCTGGTAGCAAGCCAAAATAATTCATAAGAAGAAGGTAAGAAACAAAATGAAAGAATTAATGATTGGCAACAAGGCTGTTGCAAGAGGTCTTTATGAGGCAGGATGCACTGTTATTTCAAGCTATCCGGGCACTCCAAGTACTGAGATTACCGAGGAAGCAGCCAAGTATGATGAAATTTTTTGTGAGTGGGCGCCAAATGAAAAGGTGGCTCTCGAGGTGGCACATGGTGCTACTCTTGGCGGTAGACGTGCTGCCTGCGCAATGAAACACGTTGGACTTAACGTTGCAGCTGATCCCCTCTTTACAATTTCATATCAAGGGTTAAATGCAGGTCTTGTAATTTGTGTTGCCGATGACCCCGGTATGCACTCCTCACAAAATGAGCAGGACTCCCGTCATTACGCTATTGCGGCAAAAATTCCCATGCTTGAGCCGTCAGATTCAGAGGAAGCAAGATTATTTGCAAAAAAAGCATACGAGATTTCCGAAAAATATAACACTCCCGTGCTTTTGAGAATGTGCACAAGAGTTTCTCACTCACAAAGTGTTGTTGAGCCTGAGGACAGATTTGTTCCCGAGCAGGTTAAATACGTTAAAGACCCCACAAAGGTAATGATGACGGCAAATTCACGAAACGCACACGTGCGTGTAGAGCAAAGAACGAAGGATTTAATCAAGTGGGCTGAATCTTGTGAGCTTAATAAGGTTGAAATGAATGATACTAAAATCGGTATTATCACTTCATCAACCTCATATCAGTATGCAAAAGAGGTGTTTGGCGATAGTGTCAGCATCTTAAAGCTGGGTATGATTTATCCCCTTCCGGAAAAGCTTATTATTGACTTTGCAAGCAAGGTTGACAAGGTTATTGTTCTTGAGGAGCTTGACCCTATTATAGAAAATCATTGTAAGCAATTAGGCATCAGCGTCAGCGGTAAGGATACCTTCCCGATATGCGGTGAGTTTTCACAAAATCTTGTCAGAAGATGTATGGGCATGACTGAGCCATCAACTATAACAATTGATGATGAAATACCAAACAGACCACCTGTTATGTGTGCAGGCTGCCCTCACAGAGGTGTGTTCTACATACTCAGCAAGAATAAATGTATGGTATACGGCGATATTGGTTGCTATACTCTCGGCGCAGTTGCTCCCCTTAATGCAATGGATTTAAATGTTTGTATGGGTGCCTCCTGTTCCGGTCTTCACGGCTTTAACAAGGCTATGGGAAAGGAAGGAGAAAAGAATAGCGTTGGCGTTATCGGTGATTCAACCTTTATTCATTCAGGTATTACCGGTATAACAGATATTGCATATAACGGCAGTAATTCAACCGTTATTATTCTTGATAATTCCATAACCGGTATGACAGGTCACCAGCAGAACCCGACAACGGGCAAAAATCTTCGCGGTGAGCCTGCAAGCAAGGTTGACTTAGAGGCACTTTGCAAGGCAGTTGGATTTAACAGAGTCAGAGTTGTTGACCCATATAATCTCAGCGAGGTTGAAACAGTTCTCAAAGAAGAGCTTTCTGCCGACGAGCCGTCAATTATCATCAGTCGCAGACCTTGCGTTATGATTAAAGGCACTGTCCACAATCCACCGCTTAAAGCAAATGCTGATAAATGCGTGGGCTGCAAGGCTTGTATGAGGATTGGTTGCCCTGCAATATCCGTAAAGGACAAAAAGGTACAAATAGACGGTACGCTTTGTATTGGCTGTAAGGTTTGCACACAGATGTGTAAATTCGGTGCATTGGACGATCAGGAAAAATAACAGTATGAACAATTCGTCACCTCTTGTTAGGCTGAAACAAGAATATGTGATTTTTAAGAAAGGCTATATGAATTAATATGGAAACAAAGAATATTATGATTGTAGGTGTCGGCGGACAAGGAACGCTCCTTGCAAGCAAGCTTTTGGGTAAAGTTCTGCTTGATCAGGGTTACGACGTTAAAGTGTCCGAGGTACACGGAATGAGCCAGCGCGGAGGCTCAGTTGTCACGTACGTAAGATACGGTGATAAGGTTTATTCACCCGTCATTGATAAAGGTGAAGCTGATATTATAGTGTCATTTGAAAAGCTTGAATCAGCAAGATGGATTGAGTTTCTAAAGCCTGACGGGCAAATCATTACCAACGTTCAGGAAATGGAGCCTATGCCCGTTATCGTGGGTAATGCAGTTTATCCCGAAAATCTTATTGAAAAAATGCAGAAGGCAGGGGCAAAGGTAGATGCAAAGGATTTCTTAAAGCTCGCTGAAGAGGCAGGCTCATCAAAAGCAGTTAATATTGCGCTTATGGGCAGACTTTCGAAGTATTTTCCCGATATATCCGAGGATAAGTGGTTGTCTGCATTAGAGGCAATAGTACCGCAAAAATTCCTTGAACTCAATAAAAAGGCCTTTGCACTTGGACAAAGTGCGTAAAAACATCTCTATATATAACATAATATTTGAGAATCACTGATTAGATTTGCTCTTATCACACGTTTTTTGTGTGATGAGAGCTTTTCTTTATTAAATCAACGTTTTATAAATTGACATTATCTACGTTATATATTATAATAATTATTTGTTATAGTATATATATTAGGGAGTATATAGTATTAGGAGTTCTTATGAGCAGTTCAAAACCTCTCGTTATAGTGCTTTCAAGGAATTATTCAACGGGGCTTGGAGTTATACGTTCACTCGGCTCTGCAGGCTACACTGTTGATTTGATTGCAAGCGTTAAGAAAAGCGGCAGCTCGGTTATAGCAGCTTGCAGTAAATACGTTCGCAAATCGGTTGAGGTTCTGTCAAGGAAGATTCAAGGAGACAGCGGAGAGGGCATTATAAGTGAGCTGATGAAATATGCAGGCTCAGGTGAAAGGATAGTTCTTTTCCCTGCCGATGACTACACCGCTTCAATCGTTGCAGATAATTATGATGCTCTCAGCAAGCATTTTCTTATGCCTGTGACAGTGGGCGAAAACCCGATTCCGCTTCATAAGGCTATGGATAAGAGCTGGCAAAGCGAGCTTGCAAGGGAGTGCGGAATTTCAACAATCTCAGAATGGGTTATTGATTTAAGAAGGGATATTATTATTCCAAAGGATATTATTTATCCCTGTTTTGTGAAGCCTGCTCAAAGCATTAACGGAAGCAAGTCCGAGATGAGAGTTTGCTATGACAAAAGTGAGCTTTCGAAACACCTTAATGCTATGAAGCTTTTTTTCAGCGACAGAGAAATTATTGTTCAAGAATATCTTAATATTGATATTGAATATGATTTATCAGGCTTATGCCTTGACGAAAAAATTATTATCCCCGGTGTGATTGAGAAAACGAGAATCTCAAAACACGAGCAGGGTGTAACAATGTCGGGTGTTATGCTTGATGCTGAGGTTTTGGGAGATAGCAAGGAAAAGCTTGAAAACATGCTCAGGTCGCTTCACTATTTCGGGATGATTGATATGGAGCTGTTCGCGTGCGGTGATATGCTTTATTTCAATGAAATCAACCTTAGAAGCGGTGGCCCGAACTATGCTTATTATATGTGCGGAGTCAATATTCCCGATATATTAATAAAAGAGCTTACCGGAGAAGGACACAGCGAGGCTGAGGAAAGGATTAAGTCCTTTGGCAAGAGCTTTGTTTATGAGAAGGTTGCGTGGGAGGATTATATTCACTCCCATATGAGCAGGTATGAGCTGAATAAATGCATTAAGGATTCTGATTTCACTCTCCTTACTGATAAAAACGACCCTGCTCCGGGCAGGAGCTTCTATAAAAGAATAAGATTAAGCGCCGTCAAGCACAGAGCTCTGATGGCTTTGGGAAGAGAATAATGGAAAAAGCTGTTGTTATAGGTCGAAATTACTGCAATATTCTCACAACGGCGAGAGCACTTGGCTCGGCAGGATATGAGGTCGAGGTAATTAAGGTTTTTAAGGAAAAGCCAAACGCAATGAAATTCCTCAGAACGATGAAGCCCGACGCAAAAAGCAAGTACGTTTCTTCATACAGGGAGCTTGTTGTCGGTTCGGACGAGAACGCAATAGCAGACTGTCTGCTTGAATTTGCCGAAGGGACGAAAAAGCTTCTTGTTCCGGTTGATGACTACGTTTGCTGTGCTGTAGACAGAAGCCTTGATGAACTTAGCAAATATTTTTTTGCGCCATGTGTGAACGGCACAGGAGGAGAAATAATAAGACTGATGGATAAGAACGAGCAGAAGAGGCAGGCTGAAAAATACAAGCTGCCTTTGCTTCAGAGCTGTCTTATTAAATCGAAAAACGGAAAATTCAGTATTCCCGATGACGTGCATTATCCTTGCTTTATTAAGCCTAATGTGAGTATGAAAAGCACAAAGGACGCAATGAGAAAATGCGAAAATCAAAATGAGCTTTTTAAGGTTCTTGCTGCATATGCAGGCAATGGCGATTTTGAAATGCTTGCCGAGGAGTATGCTCAAATAAAGAATGAATATTCCCTCCTCGGATTTTCAACAGGAAACAGAGCAATCACGTCAGGAGTGTTCAGGGTTGTTGAAGGCGGTCATCATGACAGAAAGGGCGTTGCTCTTATGGGTGAAACCGTGAATCCCGATGGTTTTGATGAGATAATAGAAAAATGCAGCCGCTTTGTTGAAGGCATAGGCTATATCGGAATGTTTGATATAGATTTAATTGAGAATACAGACGGCAAAATGTATTTTGTTGAAATCAATTTCAGGGCGGGTGCCTCAACCTATGCACTAAATGAGCTTGGAGTAAACCTCTACGGTATGTATGCCGATTATATTATGAAAGGCAAACCTGCTGACGAGAATGCAAGGGTTAAGGAATCCAAGCTGTTTATCAGTGAAAAAGTGCTGATGGAGGAGTTTGCAAGAGGAGATATAAGTGCTTCTCAGGTGAGAAGATATATGAACAGTGCAGACATCTTTTTTGTAAAAAGCAAAGATGATATGAAGCCATATGAATACTTCAGAAAATTTTATTTTTTATCTGCGTTAGTAAGAATATTATATAAAGTCAAAGGATAAGGTGATTTTTATGTTTGAATTATCAAAGGCAGAACCTAAAAATAACATTAGAAAGCTGTCTAAGCAGCAGATTGACGATATAAACAGTATTGTTAATAAAACCGGATGGAGCTTTGACGAGGCTAAAGCCAAGATGAAATCCGTAAAAAAGAAATACGGTATAACTTTTAAACACTACAATGCTTTTAACTTTTATATTTACGAAGAGGAAGATATTGCAATGGAATATGGGATATTGCAAAAAACAGCTAAACTGATAGCCGAAAAAATGGATTGGGACGAAAAGCACGCCTTCAAAGCAATGGCTACCCTGATGCACCGTATTGACACGCCTTTCAGCAAAAGTATTTTCAACAGCGAATCAGGTCTGAATACTGAGCTTGAGAAGATGATTTCTGAGATTAAGGCAAACGAAGAAGTATTCGAGCGCAGAGTAGAAACCATTATGCTCGCAACCTCATGCACTCACAAGCAGGCTGAAAAACAGTTAAAAAGGGCAAAAAACAAGCTTGGAATCAGCAATAAAAACTATATTAGACTTCAACTTTATAAATATCCCAAAGAGGAACACAACAGAATCTACAAGGAATATTTAGAAGAAAATAAGAAGGCAAGAAGAGCAGAGGTTGAGGAATATCGCGGCAAAATAATGAACGCTACAGGCTGGAGCAGAGAAGAAACGAAGGAAAAGGTTAAAATTGCAAAAGAAAGAACTCACTGCACCACCAAGGAATATTTTATTTATCACTTCTATGAGCTGACAGATGAAGAGCAGGACAGCGTTGCATTAACATATAATTCAAAGCAGGTCGGCAAAAAATATGATATTGACAGAAGCTTTGTTTCTGTTCTTTGCAACAAGGAATTAACAAACGACTTTTTTGCTGAATGTATTATCAGACCTTGGTGTGTTAACACAAAGATAAGTGAGGCAGAATTTGTTGAAAAATTCGCTCAGAGCGACAGAATTATTTATAAGCCGCTTCAAGGACACAAGGGCTTTGGTGTTGAGGCATTTGACCTCAGTGAAGGCAATCATTCGCAGGTGTATAACAAGCTGAAGAATTATCCCGAGGGTGTTGTTGAGCAGTTTGTTAAGCAGCATGAGGATATCAACAAAATGGCTGACAGCTCTGTTAACACTATCAGAGTCGTAACTGTTTCATCAAATCATGAACCTGTTACCTCCGACGGAAAAATGTTTGACATTGCCTATACCTCATTCAGAATCGGCGGAGGAAAATCAATAGTAGATAATTTCCACAGCGGCGGAATGTGCGCGGTTGTTGACAAGGAAACGGGTATCGTTGTAACCAACGGTGCAGACCAGTACGGAAATGCCTTTGAAGAGCATCCTCTGACCAAGACTACGATTAAAGGCTTCAAAATTCCGTATTTTAAAGAGATTATTGATATGGTAACTACTGCATGCACGCAGAAGCATATCGAGGGATATTTAGGATGGGATATCGCAGTATCTGTAGACGGTCCTGAGCTTATTGAAGTCAACGCAATGCCCGGTATAGTTTTGCTTTCCACTCCTTATGCAACTGAGAAAAAAGGAATGAAATGCGTGCTTGAGCAGTATTATGATTTTAACAGCTCAAAATAAAAGAAAGATAAAAAATTTGATTTGGAGATCAAAATGGAATCAAATAAAAATTTAGTAGTAGTTCTTTCAAGAAATTATGCAACGGGACTCAGTGTTATAAGGTCGCTCGGCTCGGCAGGATACACTGTTGATTTGGTTGCAAGTGCTTTCAGAAAGGGCAAATCCGAAATTGCAAGATGCAGTAAATACGTTCGAAACTCGGTTGAGATTGTTTCGAGGAAGGTTAAGGACGGCAACGACGTCGAATTTCTTGATGAGCTGCTTAAATACGGAGATATGGAGCTTGGCTACAAGCCCGTTCTCTTCCCTACTGATGACTACACTGCATCAGTTATGGATTTAAACAGAAATGCACTGTCTGAAATATTCATAATGCCTGAAATTATTGGCGGCGGAGAAGGTTCTATGACTGTGCATATGAGCAAAATCGTTCAAAGCGAGCTTGCAAAACGTGCCGGAATACCAACTCCGCTTGAATGGACTATACCTTTGGACAACCCTGAAATCGAAATTCCGAGCGATATGGTTTACCCTTGCTTTGTTAAGCCGGTTGAGAGCATAACGGGATATAAAAAAGAAATGGCTCGCTGTAACAGTGAGGAGGAGCTGTATAGGCATCTTAACAGACTTCGCAGGAAGTTTGCAAACCGCAGCGTTCTCGTTCAGGAATTTCTTGAGATAGACAACGAGATAGACTTTTCCGGAATATGCTTTGATGATAAAATAATAATTCCCGCTATTATAAAAAAGACAAACGTTGCTCAGTATGAAAAGGGCGTAACCTTGTCGGGAAAGCTTGTTCCGTTTGAGGAAATGGGAGATTTGCAGGACAAGATAATAAAGATGATGCAGAGCTTCCATTATTTCGGAATGTTTGATTTTGAGCTTGCAATATCGGGCGACAAGGTCTATTTCAACGAGGTTAACCTCAGAAGCGGTGGTCCGAACTACTCATATTTCAAGAGCGGAGTCAATCTTCCTGAGCTGTTCGTTAAGGAGGCTTATGGCGAGCCCCACACTCCTGAAGAGGAAAAGGTTGATGAATATAACAAAACCTTTATTTATGAGAAAATTGCATGGGAGGACCACATCAAGGGCTTTATGAGCAAGAAGGAGCTTAAGGAATGCATTGATAATTCCGATATAACCCTTCTTCGTGATGAGCAAGACCCTCTTCCCTATGAATATTTCTCAAAGGAAATCAAAAGAGCAAAGAGAAGACGTTTTAAAAATAAGATAAAGAAAACTGTAAAAAGAACAATAAAATCTATTTACAAGGTGCTGACGTATCGCTTAAAGAAGGTGCTCCGACCCGTGAAATATCACCTTTTAAGCTATCCTCAGACAAAGAAAAAGAACAGAAGAGATCCAAATTCTCCTCTTCCGAGAGTGCTTGTTTCGGGCAGAAACTACTGCTCGAATCTCACTATGGCGAGGTCACTTGGAAAGGCAGGATATGAGGTTGAGGTTCTGAGAATATTTCAGGTTCGACCCAAGCAGTCAAATCTGCTCAAGAAAATGCAGCCGGATACATATAGCGAGTATATCAAGGGTTATTATGTATGCGTTTCAAGGAGAAAGAACAGAAGGATTGTCAAGCGCCTTATAAAGCTTGCCGATCCTAACAGAAAAATGCTGCTCATCCCTGCTGACGACCTTGTTGCGTACGTTGCAGACCATTACTATGACAAGCTCAGCAAATATTATCTCATTCCGAACATCAATAATGAGCAGGACGGAATATGCAATCTTATGAGCAAGGAGGCTCAGAAGAATCTTGCAATTGAAGCTAATCTTCCCGTTCTCAATTCATGTGTTATTCAGGCATATAAGGGAGAGTTCGAGATACCTGAAACCGTAACGTATCCCTGCTTTATGAAGCCTAATATCAGCAAGAACAGCTCAAAGGGCAGAATGAGAAAATGCGAGAACGAGGAGGAGCTGAGAGGCTATTTGACTAAGTTCTCCAAAAGGAAGCCTATTGAAATGCTTGTTGAGGACTTCGTTGAAATTAATAAAGAATATTCCCTCTTGGGGGTCAGCACAAAGAATGGTGTTATCGGTCCGGGCTTCTTCGTTGCAGAACAAGGAGGGCAAAAGGAGCACAGAGGTGTTGCCGTTGTTGGCAGAACTCTTCCTTGCTCAATGCATCAGGAGCTTATAGATGATATTCTGAAGTTTATAGAAACCCTCAATTTCGACGGTCTTTATGACGTTGATCTTATTGAAACCGCAGACGGCAAAATGTATTTTGTTGAACTCAATTTGCGCTTTGGTGCATCCGGCTATGCCTTCACTGAGTGCGGAGTAAATCTGCCGGGAATGTTCGCGGATTATATGATTAAGGGTATTCCTCTTGACCTCGACGTTAAGGTTGAGGAAACAGGAAAAACCTTTGTAAGTGAAAAGGTTCTCATCGAGGAATACGTCGGCGGCAGACTTTCAAGAGAAAAATACAAGGAATATATGGAAACTGCCGATATTCATTTCATTAAGGATGACAACGATAAAAAGGCATTCAGACATTTCAAAATGTTTTATCCTATTGCCGTTATTATGAGAAAGGCGATTCAGATAAAACAAAGAAAAGAAGCAGAACAGGAAAACAAATTAGACTGAGGTCTGCACATCGGAACAGGAGAATTTTGTGAAAACACATATCAAAATTGCTGAAAAATCAACATTCCTGCGTATCTTTATGCGAAACACTCGCAATCTGATTCGCAGAGTGAGCTATAAAACTGCCGGAGCAGCGTCTAAGGTTGACGAAAAGCTTGTTATTTTCGCTTCATATAACGGAAAAAGCTATGCTTGCAGTCCAAAGGCGGTTTATGAGCAAATGCTCTGCGATGATAAGTATGCTGATTATAGGTTTGTCTGGCTGTTTGATGAGCCTGAGAAATACAGCTTTCTTGAGGCAAACAGAAACACGACGGTTATAAGAAACAAGAGCAAGGAATGTGAAAAATATCTGCATATGGCTAAATACTGGATTTTTAATTCCAGAGCCCTTGATTTCTGGACTCCGAGCAGTGAGCAGGTTTACGTTCAGTGTTGGCACGGAACACCTTTGAAAAAGCTTGGATATGATATTGAAAACTCCAATAACGCAATGAATTCACTTACAGAAATCAGAAGCAAATACAGAAATGATGCAAAGCGACTTGATTATCTTCTGTCACCGTGTGATTTTGTAACCGAAAAATTTATAACGGCATGGAGGCTTGAGAAATTCGGCAAGAAGGATGCGGTTTTGCAGATAGGCTATCCAAGAAATGATTACCTTGTCAATTATGACAGCGGCGATATTGAGAAAATCAAAAAAAAGCTCGGTCTTGAAAATGACAAGAGAAAAATTATTCTCTATGCCCCAACGTGGAGAGATAATCAGCACGATGCTCATAACGGATATGTATATAATAATCCTGTTGATTTTGACTATTTCAGGGAGAAGCTTGAGAAGGATTATATAATTCTGTTCAGAGCGCATTATCTTGTTGCAAATGAATTTGATTTTGATGCATACAGCGGTTTTGTTTATAATGCATCTGATTATGACGATATAAACGAGCTTTACGTTATCTCCGATTTGCTGATTACCGATTATTCAAGTGTGTTCTTTGATTATGCAATTCTCGGCAGACCAATGCTGTTTTATATGTATGATATGGAGGAGTATCGTGATGAGGTGCGAGGCTTTTACATTGATATAAACAGTCTGCCCGGTGAAGTACTCAAAACAGAGGCAGAGCTTGTTGATGCAATTGAAAAAATTGATTATGACGAAGAACGAAACAAAGCGTCGCTTTCACGTTTCAATGCTGAATATAATCAGATGAATGACGGAAAGGCATCACAAAGACTGCTTGATATTTTGTTCAAATAAATTAATATAATTAAAACAGGCTCAACGTCAAAATTGAATTTGACATTGAGCCTGTTTATTTGCGAGAGATAGAACTTTTATTTAAGCTAACCTTTCGTTCACATAAAAAATAGCGAATACCCAAATGGGTATTCGCTATTTTTGGTGCGAGAGTCCAGACTTGATTTTGCGATATACGCCTATATTACCGTGAATAATAAATACAATCTGTGGGATTAGTCGACAATTTAGTTACCAATTTGCCTTTTTTGGTAATCATTTTTAGTTAAACGCCTCTCTTTGAAAGAGCATTATATTTTTTGATACCTATTCATTACGAAGTCTACTACATATTTTTTATCAACATCAATATCTATGCTGTTTGCAATATTCTGAACCGTTTCTCTTTCGAGGATCGGTTTTTCAAATTTTACGTCACTCTTGTTGATAAATTCATTCCAAAGCGCAATCAACAAGTCCTTATCGCTAACATCTGTTGAAGTGTAGCCTCTTGAAATAAGTGCAATGTTGTTATCAAAATTTGGAGCAAGTTTTACGACTTCGCCTGTGTTAGCATCACGCAAAACACCATAGTTATTTGTGTGCCTATCCATATTGAAGCAAAGCGTATCCATAAAGATTAACTTAACATAGTCACTTGCAATTTCAGGCGCAAATTCAAACAATTTGCTGTAGCTTAATGAGTAATCCTCGTTATCTCCGACAAAAGCAACTGCTGGCTCTAAGTCATACTTTTTGTTTTCTGTAAAATCCTCAGTGATAACGCAGTCGTCGTGCTTTTCGTATACCGCCATATCAAAGCCAAAGTGCTGTCCGAGTCTGCAAATGAATATCTCAGAAAACTGCTCAAACTCAGTTTCCCTTTTATACATAAACCACTTCCCGTCATGGAGCTTCCAACACTTTTCAAAGCTTCCTATATTCGTAAGCTCTGGCGATTTAGAGTTTTTTGAATCAAGTTTTTCAGCACTTGACACATTTTCAAAAGTACCGAAAAGTGCAACATCAGCATAGCTGTCATCATTAAAAAGAATATCTTTATACTCGATTTCTTCACCGTCTGCCTTGAACCAATAGTTATCCGTAACAGTGGCTGCGTGAGCACGAAGAACAGTTGCAATATCACTTGTATCAGTTATGCGCATAACCTTTTTAAGCAGTCTGGAATTAGTCCTATGCCTGTCAATCGCACGAGATTCCATCCAGCCTTCAATGCTCGCACCTTTCCTTAGTTGAAGCGGTAACATATTACTGTTATCAACAACAATACCGTTTTCAATTTTTGATACAATATCATTTTTATGCATCAGATGACCGTTCATCGTCTCACCTCCCTAACAATATTAAGTTTATTATAGCAGATACTCTGCTTTTTATCAATAAGCATCAGTACATCTTTTAATATTCACGATTTATATTTCCTTTGCATAGTTCAGCTGCTTAAACAAGTCAATTATCGCTTTTAATATTTCTAATTTAATATTCTATTTTCCACTTATCAATTACTTTCGTTTTTCGAAACCGTAATAGGTTTTAGATTTATTATAAAATCAGTTAACAAAATTGCATTTAGTGCAGCTTTTTTGTTAGGATATTTTTTATACCAACTGTGAGATGTGCCATGTCGATTTGGAACACCTTCTACCACCTCTGTAACATTATTGCACTGTGATACTATAAAATTATTAAAGTAATCACTAATTATTAAATCGTAATCATTTGCCATAGTAAGTTCGGATAATTCCTGTTTCGTGATGCTCATTTTTTGTCTTTGACGTTCCTCTGGTAGTGCGTTATGTGCTTTTATATAAATAAGTCCTTCCCACATGGTTGTAAGGCAAGAAATTGTCAACACATATTCGCCACGAAAATAAGCATCAATTGACTGACGTAAAGACTTTTTCAAGCAGTAATCTAAATCTAATTTTTGCCAGTTACTCCTAAGGATCTTAACTTTTTTATCGGTATAATAAGCAAGTATTGCATTGTCAATTCTTTTCTCTCTACGTTTACTTATTCCACGGCTTGTGGCAATAATTTCATCAACCGTTTCAAAAAGTGTGTAATCGGCTATTAAGCCAGCATATGGAAACCATTTACATTCATACATGGCCATAAGATAAATTGTGTGTAATTCATCTATATGCCGTGAATCAATATCTAGTAACGGGGCAAGTAATTGAGAAAAATTGAAAGATCTAAACCATTCAACTACTGGCGGAATTGTTTTAGAAATTTCTAAATAAATAGAACTTATGCCTTTCAGTACGTCTATATTAGATGAGTATAATTTAATTGTTCTTGCAATATCTTTTATTATTGATGTTGCTTCAACAATCGGTTTTAATGAAGACTGCAAAGATGTTATTTGATGCGAGTAGTCTTTAAGCGTCGATTGAATCAAATGTGAATTACACCTTATATATTCTAGTGATTCTATATATTGACTATCTAATTTTTTATTTTCCATTTTTATTTTCCTTAAATTTCTTAATCATCTGAATCGACTCAATTTTTTTTGTTTTCAACTTTTGCAATTTTTTCAAGACGTGCAATTTTTTGATGAATTTTGCTCCTGTTTCATCAATTGTTATCCTTCATAAAGTGAATTATCATTTTCAATGTTTTTATCGAAATTTAAATTGATAATTATTTTGTATGTCAAATATTACTTTAACATAATATCATAAATTATAAAGCAACTCAACATAAAGTCTTCTATGATATGTTTATTGATTATTTTAGTTGTTAAATTTTTTTATATGTTACTGTTGAAAAAGTAAAATACAGTTTATTTTGATGTTATTAAAATTTCAAAATATTTGATAATTTACTTGACAAAGTGTAAAAGCGTGAGACAATTAAATTATAAGTTAATCAATAAAGCTCAGAACAGTTATATATTGCTCTGGGCTTTTGTTATTTAATGAAAATATTATAAAATTGAAAGGAGAGTAAAATGAAATTCACAAGTTCAGCAGCTAATAAAGAGCTGCGAAAACTCAATGAAAAATTGAGCAAATTGCAAAGTCTTGAAGAGCAGTACAGCGTCTTTACTGTTGAAAAATCTGAAGATGTGGAGGCTGTAAGACCAGCCTTTAACTTCGAGGAAAACTACAGAGAGTTGACTGAGGTTATTGAAAAAATCAGAACTACTAAACACGCTATTAAGCTTTTCAATGCAACGACTGTGGTAGGTTCTACAAAATTAACAATAGATGAGATTCTTTTGATGCTGCCAATATTGCAAGAGCGTAAGCGTATGTTGAGCAACTTATCATTAAAAATGCCTAAAGAAAGGCATATCAGCAGAATTAATAGGGCTAGCAACTTTATAGAATATGACATCATCAACTTTGACAGTTCGTTTGTGAAAAATGAATGTGAGAAAATTGAAAATCTAATTAATGATTACCAATTGCAGTTAGATGTCACAAATAATACGGTTGAATTTGATATAGATTATTAAAATCTATCCGTCATACTAATATCTTATTGACAAAATACCAAATGTTTAGATGATATAGTATATTGTTTAACGTGAATGTTGGCTGTTGTTTAACTGTTGTTATATGTTATAATAGTTGTTGTAATGCAATCTTAAAGTCGAGTCATTTAGTATTAGTGTGTAAAAAGCTGAGTGCCATTAAGCTACGGTTCGGGGCATTCAATTTCAAATATTGTAAAGATAAGGGCATAGAACCAATTGATATTACTTTAAGAGAATTGAGGGATTTTATTATTGAGTAAAACTGTTATTTTGGTTATCATTGATTATTGATAACTAACTCGTAAGTGATTCGCTAACTTCTTGGTTTCTAATTCGAATTCAAACCTATCAAATTCGATTGGTTAAAACAAATATAAAGGAGCATAATTTTGAGCGACAAAAGTTTAAAATGTAAACATCAAAATGAATATGATGAATATATTGAAAAGTATGATATATATCATTCCAATGTAGTTGGGATATGGATATAAGTGCTTTAGCAAAATATATCAAAGAACACAATAATGATTTATCAAATATTAATGAAGAATTTATTGAGAGATTTAGAATAAAGTAAAAGCAGGCTCTAACTGCCTGCTTTTTGCTTTGTCGTCACATTCGTTATGTCCACCTCATTTTGCCTTTACTTCTAGTTAAGAAAATGATATAAATAAATAAGGAGATTTATAACGATGAATGAAAATGAAGAATTCGATTCAAAGAATAATACCAATGACAATAGTTTTAAGCAATATGTAATCGAAAATACTTGTGCTTATAGGATTGTATTTTGGTTTGCTCTTGCACTATTAATATTATTAAACACCGTATGCTTCTTTGGTGTTATTCCGAGTAGCTCAATGGAACCTACCATTAATACAGGCGATAGGGTATATGTTAACAGACTATCATACTCGAAAAGCTCTCCTCAAAGGAAGGATATTATCGCTTTCAAAAGTCCTGATTCGACTAATAAAATTCTTGTAAAAAGGTGTATTGGGCTTCCTGGTGATACCTTAGAAATTAAAAGCGGACAGGTTTATATAAATGGTTCTGTACTGGACGAACCATTCCTTGCAGAAGATTATAAAGGCGTTTTTGGACCTTATTATGTTCCAAAAGCTGGTGATACTGTTGATTATAATGGGGTTAATTGTTATATTAATGATGTTTATGTTGGTAAGGCAGATTTCATAAATACTTACTGTGAAAAAATAAATGGACAATATATAGTCAAGAATGATTGTTATTTTATGTTGGGCGACAATGTAAACAATTCTCTCGATGCAAGATATTGGAAAAACAAGTACATCACTAACGAAGATAATATCATTGGAAAAGTAATTTTTAGATTTTTTCCTAATCTAAATAAGATACAATAATAAAATGATGTAGTAAAATTTAGAATACAATAAAGGAGCTCTAAATAATGAAAAGATTTTCTGAGAGATTAGGTAATTTCAGAAAAAAACATGCCTACGGTATTGGACTGTTCTATTTCTGGGGTTCCGTTATCGTAGTATTAATATTCCTCTTTTTAAAGTTGAGACATTATTTCTAATATATTTCTTATACAATATTTATTCTGCCATACATTAGATACATTTGTGATTCATATAAGAAAATAATAATACAATTTAAAACCGATTTTAACTTATGTGTTGCACACAACAAAAGCCCCGATATATTGTCGGGGCTTTTCGTAATTTTTACTTTTTAGTTGTTACCACTTTAGCTTTTGACCAAGAAGAATAAATCTTT
>JAFLRZ010000008.1:38088-92411 GCA_022511225.1 Eubacterium sp. | reverse complement strand
AGCATCTGCCTTACAAGCAGAGGGTCACAGGTTCGAGCCCTGTTGTTCCCACCATAAAAAATGCAGTAACATTTTTGTTACTGCGTTTTTTTATTGCTTAAGGGCTCGAACCTTGTATCTTGCTTTCGTTCGTAAAATGGCTGTAGAATATAACAAGTAAATGTGATATAATAAATACACACAATATAACGATAAATAGGGATTTTCTAAACACCTTATACAATCACTTTAAGCATCATATCCAGGGAGGAAATGATATGATTTTTGTTGCGCCTCAAAGCCTCGAGGAATTGATTTTAAATAAAAAGATACTTGTTTCAGTGGATGGTAAAGAAAGTTACTCTGTAATCAAAGGAGTTCCCATTTTACTTCCTGAAAAGACAAATCCCGATTGGAGTCGTGAACTTATTGAAATTATCTTTTGGGAATATCCTGAAGCAATTGCAAATATTTATGATGAAATCAATAGTGGGAAGGTTTCTGATTGGAATGAAATTTATATCAAATACATAAAGGAAATACACAAAACAAAAGAAAATATTTTGAAGGCTTTTCATTCATATAAGCAAAAAGAAACAGGTATTTGGATTAAAGGTGATAAAAGCGGAAGTGTCACCAAAGCCCAAATAAAAGAGTTCAAGAAATTCGCTAAAAAAAGTATAGGCAAGAAAAGAACAATAACAAAAATCGAAGGAACAGGCTCCTTATGGAACAGATATCGTTACTTTGGCAAATTAGTTTGTAAAGAGCAAACCGATAAAATATTGGAGCTGGCAACAGGTGCGGGTGGCGGAACCGCTTCGGTTGCGCTGTATATGCCAAAGAATTGTGAATTATACACAGTTGATATAGGCTTTGATTGTCTTGGAAATGCTGTTGGTATTGGGAAATATCAAAAGAAAAGAATTATTCCTATTTGTGCAAATTTTTGGTATTTACCGTTCAAAGATAAATCATTTGAAACAATTTGTACTGTTAACGGATTGGATGAATCAAGAGAAATGCCTGAAACCTTAAAAGAAATATCGAGAGTGTTAGCAGATAATGGCAGATTCGTTGTTACTTCAAGAAACAATGCATTTATGCGACAACACAGAATTTTAGAGCCTTTTGGATTTACAGAAAAAGAAACACTTGAAATTCTTAAAGACTGTAGAATGTATAGCGACTTGAATAATCTTGATGAAATTTGCAATAGTTTAGGCTTGGTACTTATATCACGTAAAGAGTACAGAGATAATGAAAATGTTGCTTTTTCTGTATCCGAATACAAAAAGCAGAACAAATCAAGAGTATAATTATTTAAGCAATAAACATAATGAATTTTTACGGAGGCTTCACTTGAGAAACTTTTGGACTTATATAACAAATGGTGAATACAGTGTCGGCTGCACAGGTCAAACAGTATATCTTTTTGATAAGAATAACATTGAGCTTGCAAAATTTCGCGATTTGAAATACGCTTATAATGCTGTTTTCTCTCCAAAAGGCGATGTGTTTGTAGTCAGGTCTAACGAGGGTCTGTTGGCAGTATACAGTCTTGCAGAGCGTAAGCTTATGTTGAAGCTTCGCTATGCAAATGGCAAAGACGGAAAGCAACCTCAGGATCAGAGTGGTTGCTTTTCGCCTGACGGGGAGCGGTTTTATCTCATTGTCTACCGTGATGACCTCTGTTCATCGCTTCTCGTTTACCGAACAAGCGACTTTTCTCTTGAAAAGCGCCTATTTGACGGCAGTAACGTGTTTTTGGACTTTATCGAATACGATATTGAAACCGAAAGATATTATTTGCTAGGATTTATCAGGAATACACCACACGGAGATAACACCTACTTTGTTGGCAGACTGGCTCAAGACTCGCTTTCAGATATTGAATATATCACGGAAAACGAACACGAATTTTACCGAGAATTCAAAGAATTTGAGGCATCAGGATTCACGTCAAAGTCAGCTTTGATGATTCCTTATGACATCGACAAATTTAAGGAGTGTAAGCATACACTTGCAAAGCTATGGATATATTATCACAATAAGAATAATCAATAACTCTTATCTGTATACAATCATCTCACACTGCACATATCAATCGTATTCATTTTGCCACAATTAAAACGGACGAGCAATGCTCGCCCATACAAAAATTTATATGCATTAAAAAAATAAATTGGACTATATAAAACTATCCGCGTTTATAATCTATGATAATGATGATTCAATCAATTTTACAATTCTGTTATAGTCGTCATCTTCTAATGAATAATACGTGTCTCCGCTATCACAAATATTGAAATAATATAAACCTTTTTGCAGCGAAATGCTTAAAGAATTTTTGTCAAGCTTTAATTCCTGTCCGTCTGCAAAAACAAGATGCAATTCATACATACCATATTCCGACATAAGTTTGTTTTGACTCAAACCATTTTCGTAATCATATAAATAATCACTAACATCTGAATTTGAAGTTACTTTACTATTATTCATAAGCAGATTTACAATTGACAAAATAGTGTCTTTATCTTTTACGGTGCCTATTAGCAACGGTCGCACATCTTGTCCTGTAATATCTTCATATTCAGGTAATTCAATAGTGTAATCATACAATTCATTCTGCCATACTTCAATACCAGTAATTTTATTTGCACCTTTTGCAGTATATACATCCAACAAATCTCTAACAGTGTATTCAGCAGTTAAACCGTTCAGATAGAATATATAATACTCTTTGCTAACCTGAACTATAATTAAATTATCACCCTTTGATTTTGCGTACTTATAAACCTTTGCTTTATAAAATTTGTTATTTTTCGCCATTTCAGCAGTTATAGGTGCAAACGTTGATAAGTCATCAGTAAGATTAGAATAATCGAGTTCGCATATCATTTCACCTATGTCTGATTGCTTTAATACAATATTATTATTTGTATCACCTTTCGCGTCTCCAAAGTAATACTGCGAATATATCTTATTGTCAAGAATAATCTTATGCGGATATTTCATATCCCCTGTTTCAATTATTATGTTAATATCATTTTTTGCAGAAGCATCCGGATTTTTAGTCGGTGTATAATTTGCAGATTCTGAAACATTGGCAGAAGAATTATTGTTAAAATATTTTACTGTGGAAAATGAACTTACAAGTATAACAAAACAAGCAGCAAAGGATAAATACGCATATTTTTTTCTTCTTTGTATTTGGTTGTGTTTTGAAACTTCTGATTTAACAGAAGTGAGTGTTTTTTCATATAAATCTTCAGTCAGCTTTATTTGATTATTATATTCCTTATAATTCATAAAATTACTCCTTTTCAAGATATATTTTCATTTTACTCTTTGAGCGTGACAAGTACGATTTTACTGTGTTTTCATTGCTTTTCATTATTTTAGCAATGTCCTTTATAGGAATTTGCTCATAATAAAAAAGATAAACAGCAAGCCTTTGATTTGCACTCAGCTTACTCAAAGTATTTTCTAAATCAATATGATCATCTCTTGATTTTTCAAAAGTATTGTCAATGATTTTTATTGTATCATCTAATTGCAAATTTTGACGGTGTTTAGAGCGCAAAGCATTTTTACATAAATTTGCGGTCACTTTAAGTATCCATGCTTTTTCATGGTTACTGTCATTAAATTTTTTATTGGAAATAAAGTATTTAATAAAAACCTCTTGAACAATATCCTCTGCATCTTCTTTGTTAAGAAGAAAATTATATGATGTTCTGAAAATCATACTTGAATATTTTTGATATAAATTATCAAATACCTGTTTGTCAAAGTTTACAATAGCCATACAATCATCACCTCCCACTATATAAAACACATTAAAAACGAGAAAGGTTGCAATTTTATTTAAAAGAATAAACGGGGACTGCGATTATGCAGTCCCCGTTGCAATACTATATTAATTACTGCTCAACAGGATAAACAGAAACCTTTTTTCTGTCCTTGCCCATTCTCTCGAATTTAACTGTACCGTCAATAAGTGCGAAAAGTGTATCGTCCTTACCGATGCCTACATTGTTACCCGGATGAATGTGAGTTCCTCTCTGGCGATAAAGAATATTGCCTGCGAGAACGAACTGACCGTCAGCTCTCTTAGCACCTAAGCGCTTTGACTCTGAGTCACGGCCGTTCTTTGTAGAACCCATACCTTTCTTATGAGCGAAAAGCTGTAAATCTAACTTAAGCATTGTTACACCTCCGATTTATCACTTTGATATTTTCAGGATAATCCTTTTCAAGCTCGGTTAAGTGAAGCCTGAGTCCCTTAAGAATATCCTGCGCCCTTGTGGCATTTTCAAGTATCATCAGCTTCATTCTGCCGCTTTCGGACTGAGCATCTGCATCAAGTCCGATAACATCAGTAATAGTGTTTGCAGTCATAAGACAAGCACTTGAAACGAAAGAACAAATAATGTCCTCCCCGTCCTCATTCTGCATTGAGTGACCTGTCACCATAAAACCGCATAAGCCGTTGATACCGCTGTAAAATTCAACTTCAATCATTACGCATTAATCTTGGTAATCTCAACCTTTGTGTATGGCTGACGATGACCCTTCTTGCGCTTTTCGTCTTTCTTTGGCTTGTAGGTAAATACTGTAATCTTCTTACCCTTGCCATTCTTAAGAACCTTTGCAGAAACAGTAGCACCTGCACAATCCTTGCCAGCCTTGAAGCTGTCATCTGCGCCAACTGCAAGAACGTTATCAAAAGTAACTTCTTCCTCAGCCTCAACGCCGAGCTTCTCAATATAGAGAACGTCGCCCTCTGATACCTTGTACTGCTTTCCGCCTGTTACGATAACTGCGTACATACTTTATTTCTCCTTCATAAGTCTCGCTACGATAGGTGTATATGATGCCATATAACTTTATACCCATAATATGCGGCTTAATGATTATACCATAAATATTTGTAAAGTCAAGTATTTTTTGCGTTTTTAGATTTTATCCGCCGTACTCTATCATCTTGTCAATACATTTCTTTGCTCTCGCAATCGTTTCATCATCGAGTATGATTTCCTCGCCTGCTATGCCCTTACAGCAGTTGAGCACGTCAGGAAGCGTTGTGATTTTCATATTGTGGCAAACGAGATCCTTTGAAAGCGGATAAAACATCTTGTCAGGGCACTCATACTGAAGATGCTCCGAAATACTATTTTCAGTGCCGATGATAAATTCCTTTGCATCACTGTTTACTGCATAGTCAATGATACCGCTTGTTGAGCCTATGTAATCGGCGTGCACTGCAACGTCGGGAGTACATTCAGGGTGAACGAGCAAAAGTGCGTTCGGATGCTCCTCCTTCGCCTTAAGCACGTGCTTTTCGCTGACTCTGCAATGTGTTGGGCAGCCGCCTGAAACAAGCTTTATATTCTTATCGGGGCATTGCTTTGAAACGTAAGTTCCGAGGTTTATATCAGGGATAAACAGAATATCCTTTTCAGGCATTGCCTTTATGATTTTAACGGCAGATGACGAGGTAACGCACACGTCGCAAATCGTTTTAAGCTCTGCCGTTGTATTTATATAAGCCACGACCTTATATTCGGGATTCATTTCCTTTAACTGCTCGATAAGCTCCTTATCCATCTGCTCTGCCATAGGACAACCGGCATCAGGACTTGCAAGGATAACCTTTTTCTGAGGTGAAAGAATTTTCACCGTTTCAGCCATAAAACGCACTCCGCACATCAGTACTGTTTTTGCATCAACTGTTGCCGCTTTTACGGACAGAGCATATGAATCACCTACAAAATCAGCAATCTCGGTAATTTCTCTCGCCTGATATGAGTGAGCAAGGATATATATATCGTTTTCCTTTTTCAGCTTTAATATTTGATTCTGAATTTCAGATACGTTCATAAGGATTCTCCCATTTATTTCATATGGCACTCTTCACAGCTGCCGCAATCAGGGAAGAGTGACGGATCGTAGTCAATACCGTTTTTGTCATAATAATCCTTAACAGCCGCTTTAACTGCCTCTTCTGCAAGAACTGAGCAGTGGATTTTGTGTGCAGGCAGACCGTCAAGTGCTTCAACTACAGCCTTGTTTGAAAGCTCAAGTGCTTCCTCAATTTTCTTACCCTTAATCATTTCTGTTGCCATAGATGAAGTTGCAATTGCAGAGCCGCAGCCGAAGGTGTTGAACTTAACGTCTGTGATAACGTCATCTTCAACTTTGATATACACCTTCATTATATCGCCGCATACTGCGTTTCCAACCTCGCCGACACCGTCAGCGTCATCCATCTTTCCGACGTTTCTCGGATTCTGAAAATGATCCATTACCTTTTCACTATATAACATGCTTCATTTCTCCTTTTGAAAGTGCTTCCCATACGGGAGATATATTTCTTAAATATTCCACAATTTCGGGAACATTTTTAATTATATACTCAATTTCTTCTTCAGTATTGTGCTCGCTTATTGAAAGACGAAGCGAGCCGTGTGCGACCTCGTGAGGAAGTCCTATTGCAAGCAGAACGTGGCTCGGATCGAGTGAACCTGACGTGCAGGCTGAACCGCTTGATGCCTCTATTCCACGGCTGTCGAGCAGAAGGAGCAGGCTTTCGCCCTCTATCCCCTCAAAGCACATATTTACGTTGCCTGGCAGACGGCATTTTGCATCACCGTTCAAAACAGAATGCGGAATTGCGGAAAGACCTTCTATAAGTCTGTCCCTAAGGCGAGAAACATACTCGCCGTTTTCTTTCATATTATTGCAAGCCTCATCAAATGCGGCAGCCATTCCTACTATTGCAGGCAGATTCTCTGTTCCTGCACGCTTTCCTCTTTCCTGAGCACCGCCTTCTATAAGATTCTGAAGGAGGATTCCCTTTCTGCAATAAAGAGCACCCACTCCCTTAGGACCGTAAAATTTGTGTGCTGAAATAGAAAGCATATCTATATTCATTTTCTTTACGTCTATTTCGAGGTGACCTGCTGCCTGAACGGCATCAGTGTGGAAAAGAACTCCTGCTTCCTTGCATACAGCACCTATCTCGGCAATCGGCTGAACGGTGCCGATTTCGTTATTTGCAAACATAACTGTAACAAGACAAGTGTCCTCTCTGATTGCGTTTTTAACCTCTTCTGCGGTGATAATTCCGTTTTTATGAACGTCAAGCAGAGTAATTTCAAAGCCCTCTTTTTCAAGCTTATTCAGTGTGTGAAGCACTGCATGATGCTCAAAAGCTGTAGAAATTATATGCTTCTTTCCTTTTCTGCTTCCGAGGATTGCACCTGTACGGATAGCCTGATTATCAGCCTCGCTGCCGCCTGAGGTGAAGTATATCTCACGTGCCTCGGCACCTAAATTCTTTGCAACAGACTCTCTTGCTTCAAGCAGCTTTTCGGCAGCCTCCTGACCTGTAGTGTGCAGGCTTGACGGGTTGCCGTAATAATTTTCAAAAATCGGCATCATAGCGTCAAGAGCCGTTTTGCTTATCTTGGTTGTTGCAGCATTATCAGCATAAACAAACATTTTCTTTTTCCTTTCAAATCAAGAATTATTTAGTAATTCCTATAAATTTAGTATGATTATATAACCGCAGTTTATTTATGTCAATATTAAATTTGAAATTATTATAAGTTTTTATGACTTACTTGTTGTATCTGATTTTCATAACGTTAACGCTTTCGCCCTTATAACTTGCGAAATAGTCAAGCATCGGCTCAATCTCGTCAAACACTTCTACAAGCTTCATAGAATCATTTTGCAGGAATTTTTCATCTACAGTGAAACCGAGCATCTCAAGCATTTTGTCATAATAGCCAAAGCAGTTAAAAATACATATTGGCTTATTGTGGCGGTCAAGCTGCTTGAGTGTAAAGACTTCGAAAAACTCCTCATACGTGCCGATTCCGCCGGGGGCAATTATAAAGCCGTCTGCACTATCCTCCATAAAATTTTTACGCTGAGCCATCGTTTCGGTAAACTTGAACTCTGTACAATTAGAATAAAGAATGTTATAATCCTTCATAAACGTTGGAGCAACACCGAGCGTATAACCTCCGTTGTCGTGCACGCCATTAACAGTCGCACCCATAACACCGGCATTTCCTCCGCCGAAAACAAGACCTATGTTTCTTTTTGCCATACTGCAGCCAAGCTGATAAGCTGCCTTTTTATATTTTTCATCAATAATATCGCTCGCCGCACCAAAAACGCAAATATTCATAACAGTCTCCTTTGTATTAATAATAGTATAAAATATAACATTTTAATCGTAATCAATTATAGCAGTGATAAGTAAAATATTCAACTAAAAAATAATTCTTTACAAATAATAGATAATGTGTTATAATCCATATCGCTGAATACGAATCACTCGGTTTCGGGAGTAAGCTTACGAGCATTCACCTGCCTGATACTGTGTTTTTCGCAAATCGGCAAATAATATAAATGAGGTGAAAATTATGACACAGGCAGAAAAGCAGGCAATTATTAAGGAGTATGCTACTCACGAGGGCGATACAGGTTCTCCTGAGGTACAGATTGCTGTACTCACAACAAGAATCAACGAGCTTACTGAGCATCTTAAGGTTCACAAGAAGGATCACCACTCACGTCGTGGTCTTCTCAAGATGGTTGGTCACAGAAGAAATCTTCTCGTTTACCTTTTCAAGAAGGATATCGAAAGATACCGTTCAATCATCAAGAAGCTTGGTATCCGTGATACTCTTGACAGATAATTTGTCATTCAGGCAAGCGTTATTTCTTTAGCGCTTGCCTTGTTTACATTTTTCAGTAATACAAGGAGGGGCAGACAATAGTAGTAAATTGAGCTTATTACGTGTGATTTGTAAGCTGAATTTATTACTATTGCGCCTCCTTTATTAGATAAAAATATTTAGAAATGAGGTATGTAAAATGTTTTTCAAAAATTTCAAAATTTGGGAAACCGAGCTTGCAGGCAGAAAGCTTACACTTGAAACAGGCAAAATGGCCGGACTTGCTAATGCCGCAATTATGGCTCGCTACGGCGAAACAGAAGTTCTTTGTACTGTAACTGCTTCTGCAAAGCCAAGAGAGGGTGTTGATTTCTTCCCTCTTTCAGTTGATTATGAAGAGAAGATGTATTCCGTAGGCAGAATACCGGGTTCATTCCTTCGCCGTGAGGGCAGAGCAAGTGAGAAGGCTATTCTCACATCACGCTGCATTGACCGTCCTATCAGACCGCTTTTCCCTAAGGATTTAAGGAACGACTGCTCAGTAGTTGCAACAGTTATGTCTGTTGACCCTGACTGCTCACCTGAAATCACTGCAGCAATCGGCGTATCGGCTGCTATTGCTATATCAGATATTCCGTGGGCAGGTCCTATTTCATCAGTAAACGTAGGTCTTGTTGACGGCGAAATCGTTATCAACCCTGACCTTGAGCAGAGAGCAAAGAGCGATCTTGTGCTTACAGTTGCTTCAACTGCCGATCTTGTTGCAATGATCGAAGCAGGTGCTAACGAGATTGATGACGAAACGATGTTCAACGCTATTATGGCAGGCCACGAGGAGAACAAGAAGATTGTTCAGTTCATCAACGGAATTGTTGACGAGGTCGGCAAGCCTAAGTTTGCTTATGAGTCATCAGATCCCGATCCTGCAATTATGGCAGAGATTGAGGATTTCTGCATTGAGGATGTCAAGAAAGCACTTGATACAGATGACAAACTTGTTCGTGACGAGGCTCTTCTTCCTATTTATGCTGCAGTTCACGAAAAGTTTGACGAGCGCTTTGAGGGCAACGAGGCTAAGCTTGATGAGATTATGTATCTTGTACAGAAGCACGTTGTAAGAGCTTGGCTTAAGGACGAGCACAAGAGAGTTGACGGCAGAGGCATTGACGAAATCCGTCCTCTTAATGCTGAGGTTGATCTTATCACAAGAGCACACGGCTCAGGTCTTTTCACAAGAGGTCAGACTCAGGTGCTTTCAGTTACAACTCTCGGTCCTATGAACGATGCACAGCTTCTTGACGGACTTGACGAGCAGACTGAAAAAAGATATATCCATCACTACAACTTCCCGTCATACTCTGTAGGCGAAACAAAGCCTTCAAGAGGACCTGGAAGAAGAGAAATAGGTCATGGTGCACTTGCTGAAAAGGCACTTGTTCCTGTTCTTCCGTCAGTTGATGAGTTCCCATATGCAATCAGAGTAGTTTCCGAAGTGCTTTCATCAAACGGCTCAACTTCACAGGGCTCTATCTGTGGTTCAACACTTTCACTTATGGCTGCAGGTGTGCCTATCAAGGCTCCTGTTGCAGGTATCAGTTGTGGTCTTATAACAGGTGATGACGGCGTTTACGGCGACTTTATGACAATGGTTGATATTCAGGGACTCGAGGATTTCTACGGTGATATGGACTTCAAGGTAGCAGGTACTAAGAACGGTATTACTGCTATTCAGATGGACCTTAAGGTTCACGGTCTTACTCCTGAAATCATCAAAGAAGCTTTTGAGAAAACTCACAAGGCAAGAAATTATATTCTTGACGAGATTATGCTTCCTGTTATCAGCGAGCCGAGAAAAGAGCTTTCAAAGTATGCTCCTAAGATGTACACTCTCACTATTAATCCTGATAAGATTGGTGACGTTATCGGCAAGGGCGGTAAGGTTATTCAGGAAATTCAGGTTGACTACGACGTTAAAATCAGTATCGAAGAAGACGGCAGAGTATTCATCAGCGGTGTTGATGCCGAGAAGTGCGAGGGCGCAGCAAATATAGTTAAGCTCATTGCTACAGACCCTGAGGTTGGTGCTTTTTATAACGGTATTGTAACAAGAATTATGAGCTTCGGCGCGTTCGTTGAGATTGCTCCCGGTAAGGAAGGACTTGTACACATCTCAAGACTTGACGTTAAGAGAACAGAACAGGTTGAGGACGTTGTGAATGTCGGTGATTCAATCATTGTAAAATGTATTGAAATTGACGATCAGGGAAGAATTAATCTTTCAAGAAGAGATGCACTTATCGAGCTTGAGGGTATGACCCCTGAAAATGATATTGACGACTCAGGCAAAAAGCCGAAAAAAAACAATTTCCGCAATAACAACAGAAGATAATCAATAAATTTCAGCAATTAGGACGGGAGGCAGATTGCCTCCCCTACGATAAAGCAGAAGTGTCATTGTTTGCTTGTAGGGGAGGATATTATCCTCCCGTATTTTTTAGCAGAAAATGAAGTAAATTATTTTCTTGATATTTACACTATTTAGTGCTATATTTTACTTAATATATTAATAACCGAGGAAATGAAGTATGATCTGGCAAAAGAAAGCTAAGGGACTTAACATAATCATTGTCGGCTGCGGCACTGTAGGACGAACTCTTGTTGAGCAGTTGAGCGGTGAGGGTCACAGCATCACTATTATTGACAAGAACTCTGAAACAGTGCAGGAAATCTGCAATCTTTACGATGTTTTGGGTGTGGCAGGCAACGGTGCAAGCTTTGGTGTGCAAAAGGAAGCCGGTATTACCGATTCCGACCTTATAATTGCCGTTACGGAATCAGACGAGCTTAATCTTCTTTGCTGTACCGTAGCAAGAAGAATTGCAAAATGTGCAGCTATTGCGAGAGTCTGCAATCCCGAATACAATCTTGAAATAGAATACCTGCGCGAAAAGCTTGGTCTTGCAATGATAATCAACCCGGTGCTTATAGCATCAAGGGAAATAGCTAAAATTTTAGATCTTCCCAGAGCGCTTAGCGTAAATTCCTTTGCGCATGGACAGGCTGAGCTGGTAAAATTCAAAATCCCTGAGGGCAGTATGCTTGACAATATGAGCATTTCCGACTTAGGTGCAATGACTGAAAACATTATCATCTGTGCTATTGAGCGTAAAGGTGAAATTTTTATTCCGTCAGGTAACTTCACTATGCTTGCAGGTGACATTATTTCCTTCGTATCTCCCCGAAAGGAGGTACAAGGCTTCTTTAAGAAAACAGGCTTTAAGACTCAGCACGTTAAAAACACAATGATTGTAGGCGGCGGAATATCTGCATACTATCTCGCAAAGCAATTGATTAACTCGGGTGTTGACGTAAAAATCATCGAAAAAAACAAGGCGCGCTGTGAGGAGCTTAACGATTTGCTTCCGAAAGCTATAATAATCAATGGTGACGGCTCAGATGAAGGCTTGCTTATGGAAGAAGGCATAGACACTGTTGAGTCCTTCGTTCCGCTTACAGATTCCGACGAAGAAAACATTTTGCTTACGCTTTATGCAAATCAGGTTACGAAATCAAGCACAAAGGTTATCACTAAAATAAACCGTCTTTCCTTTGGCGACGTTATCAACAATCTTGACCTTGGAAGTGTCATTTACCCAAGATATATTACCGCTGTTACAATCTTAGCTTACGTTAGAGCAAGAAGTGCAAGAAGAAGCAACAGCATAGAAACTCTTTACCATATGTTCAACCAAAGGGTAGAAGCAATTGAATTCAGGGTTGAGGAAAGCTCCGAGGTTACTGACGTTCCGATTATGAATCTTAAGCTTAAAAAGAATCTTCTTATATCATTCATCAACCGTCAGGGAAAAATCATCATCCCGTCAGGCAAAGACTGCATAAAGCCGGGTGACAGTGTAATGATAGTAACTACTCACAAGGGCTTTGTTGATATAAGCGAGATTCTTGAATAGAAATAAGGATTAAGATATGAGACTTTCTATAATAAGACGAATTGTAGGATACGTTTTGCTTTTGGAGGCGGCACTGCTTCTGCTTCCGTGTATAGTTGCGCTCATTTACGGCGAAAGTCAGGGAATTGCATATATTACCGTTTCGGGAATCTGCTTTGCATTCGGCTGTATTCTCGCAATAAAAAAGCCTGCTAAAAACGTGTTTTACTTAAAAGAAGGCTGTGTGGCTACGGCGCTCAGCTGGATATTTCTGAGTATTTTCGGCGCTCTGCCCTTTTGCATAACAGGCGAAATTGAGAGCTTTACGAATGCGCTTTTTGAAACGGTTTCAGGCTTTACTACAACGGGTGCAAGCATATTGACTGACGTTGAAGCACTTTCTCACTGCTCACTGTTTTGGAGAAGCCTTACCCACTGGATAGGCGGTATGGGTGTGCTTGTATTCATTCTCGCAGTAGTTCCGCTGAGCAGCGGCTCAAATATCAACCTGCTCAGGGCAGAAAGCCCCGGTCCGTCGGTAAGCAAAATCGTGCCTAAAATGCGCACGACTGCAGAAATTCTTTACGGCATCTATATGGTAATGACCGTGCTTGAAATAGTATTTCTGCTTATAGGTGGTATGCCATTGTTTGATGCGCTCACCACTTCCTTCGGCACAGCTGGTACAGGCGGTTTCGGCATTAAAAACGACAGTATGGGAAGCTACTCGCCCTATATTCAGTGGGTTGTAACAATATTTATGGTACTCTTCGGTGTCAATTTCAACGCATACTGCCTGATTCTTTTCAGGCAATTTAAGAAATCACTTAAGATGGAAGAGGTGCGTTGTTACTTCATCATCATTGCTGTTTCAATAGCAATTATCCTTGCTAACACAGTCAAGATTTACGACAACGTATTTGAAGCATTTACGCAGGCGGCATTTCAGGTAAGCTCTATTATAACGACAACCGGCTTTTCGACGGCAGATTTCAATTTATGGTCAGGCACGTCTAAGACTGTTCTCGTGCTTCTGATGTTTGTGGGTGCGTGTGCCGGAAGTACCGGAGGCGGACTCAAAGTATCGAGAATTATGGTTTCTCTTAAAACGATATTCAAGGAATTTAAGTCATACATTCATCCGAAAAGAGTATTCAAAATTAAGATTGAAGGCAAGACTGTTGAGCACGATATTATTAAAGCAACAAACGCTTATTTTTTGACGTTTATTGCGCTTTTTGTTGTTTCGGTATTTTTTATTTCATTTGATAATTTTGATCTTGTTACAAGCTTCACTTCTGTTGCTGCAACGATTAATAATATCGGTCCCGGTCTTGAGCTCGTGGGACCCACAGGCAATTTCAGTGCATTTAGTATTTTTTCAAAATACGTTTTGATATTTGATATGCTTGCAGGCAGGCTTGAGCTATTCCCACTACTATTGCTGTTTTATCCGTCACTGTGGAAGGAAGCAGCAAGTCAGGGTAATACGAAAATTAAAAAGTCAATCACAAAATAACGGTAAAAAAGCTGTCTCAACTTCACATTGAGACAGCTTTTTTACTAATATGTATTACATTGCACCCTTCATTGATTTTACGTATTCATATACCTTTTGGGGTGCGTCTTTTTTGTATTCGCCTACAAGCCTTACTATTGCAGAGCCTACGATTACGCCGTCTGCAATCTTAGAATACTTACTTGCCTGCTCGGGTGTATTGATACCGAATCCGATAGCAACGGGAATATCAGTTGCCTGTTTAATTGAGTCAACTATTGACTCGAGATCAGTTTTAATTTCGCTTCTTGCACCTGTTACGCCCATAGAAGAAACGGTATAGACAAAGCCTTGCGCTTCGGCGGCAATCATCTTTATTCTGTCATCACTCGTCGGAGCGATAAGAGAAATCACGTCAATATCGTACTTCTGTGCAACCTCCTGAAGCTCTGCCTTTTCCTCATAGGGCATATCGGGAATTATAACACCGCTGATGCCTGCTGCCTTTGCCTTTTCAAGGAATCTGTCATAGCCGTATGCAAAAAGCACGTTAAGATACGTCATATAGACTAAAGGAATATCAATCTGCGCAGACACTTTTTTTGTAAGCTCAAACACCTTGTCGGTAGTAGTGCCCTGAGAAAGTGAACGAAGGTTTGCCTCCTGAATTACAGGGCCTTCTGCAATCGGGTCACTGAAAGGAATTCCGATTTCGATTAAGTCGCATCCACCTTTTGCCATACTGAGCATAATCTGCTCACTCGTTTCAATATCAGGATCGCCTGCGGTAACAAAGCCTATAAACGCCTTGCCGTTTTCGAATGCTTTTGATATATTACTCATTTATTTCAATCCCCCTATATCTTGCAATAGCGGCAACATCCTTGTCACCTCTGCCTGAAAGATTGCAGATAATGATGTCATCCTTGCTCATTTCAGGTGCAATTTTCATAAGATGTGCCACTGCGTGAGCAGACTCAATAGCACAGATAATACCCTCTGTTTTTGCGATATACTCAAAAGCATTAACAGCTTCGTCATCAGTTACAGGAACGTATTCTGCCCTGCCTGTATCGTGAAGATATGCGTGCTCAGGGCCGATTCCCGGATAGTCAAGACCTGCACTTATGGAATAAACAGGAGCAATCTGACCGTATTCGTTCTGACAGAAGTAAGATTTCATCCCGTGGAATACACCGAGTGTTCCTGTTGCGATTGTTGCCGCAGTTTCGCTTGTGTGAACACCTCTGCCTGCTGCCTCACAGCCGATAAGCCTTACATCCTTGTCATTTATGAAATTATAAAACATACCCATAGCATTTGAGCCACCGCCGACACAAGCCATTACTGCCGTCGGGAGTTTGCCCTCAAGCTCTAAAATCTGCTGTCTTGCTTCCTTTGAGATAACAGACTGAAAATCTCTTACAATCATCGGAAACGGATGAGGACCCATAACAGAGCCGAGCACGTAAAGCGTATCGTCTACTCTTGAAACCCACTCTCTCATAGCCTCGTTTACAGCGTCCTTAAGCGTCATCGTGCCGGTAGTTACAGGATGCACCTTTGCGCCGAGAAGCTCCATTCGGTAAACGTTGAGAGCCTGCCTGTCAGTGTCCTCCTTGCCCATAAAGATTTCACATTCCATACCCATAAGAGCGGCGGCAGTAGCTGTTGCAACACCGTGCTGACCTGCTCCTGTTTCTGCAATAACTCTCGTTTTGCCCATTTTCTTTGCGAGAAGGCACTGACCGAGAACGTTGTTGATTTTGTGGCTTCCTGTATGGTTTAAGTCCTCACGCTTGAAATAAATCTTAGCTCCGCCTAAGTCCTTCGTCATCTTCTCTGCGTAGTAAAGAAGCGACGGTCTGCCTGCATACTCCTTAAAGAGCTTGTCAAGCTCTGCATTAAACTCGGGGTCATTCTTGTAATGCTCGTACGCTTTTTCTAAATTTATTATTTCGTTCATCAGTGTTTCGGGGATATACTGACCGCCGTGAACACCGTATCTGCCCTTACTCATCTTACACACTCCATAATTCTTTTTATCTTATTATAGTCCTTAAAGCCGTCTGTTTCAACCGCTGAGGACAAATCTATGCAATAGGGATTAACAAGCTCTATTGCATTTTTTATATTATCTTCATTTATTCCGCCTGCAAGGAAAAACGGCTTATCCGTTTTCGGAATTTCATTCCAGTCAAAGCCTTTTCCCGTGCCTGTCCCTGAATCGAACAGAAAATAATCGGCATTGTATTCATTAATTTTATCAAAGGTCAAAGGATTAAAATATTTAATCACTTTTGAATTGATTTTTTCTGCGAGCTCAGGAGGCTCATTCCCGTGAAGCTGAGCAATATCAATTATTCCCTCATCAATAAAGGAATTGATATACTCTTCATTCTCATCAACGAACACGCCGACTGCCGTTATACCTGTCGAAAGCTTCGATTTAAGCAGTATCGCCTGCTCCCTTGTAATGCTCCGCTTAAAGCCGTCAGAAAGGATAAATCCTATATAATCGGGCTCAAGCTCATTTACATAGTTGATATCCTCCACTCGCCTTAACCCGCAAATCTTAATCTTCGCCATATAAAAGCTCCTTAAGCATTTGTACCTTGTTTTCTGCACGCATAAATGTTTCACCTATTAAAACAGCATCGGTTTTATTGTCAAGAAGCACCTGAATATCCTCGTGGCTTGCTATACCGCTCTCTGAAACAAAAATTATGTTGTCAGGAATCATATTGCGATACCTTGTAGAATTATTGACGTCAACTGTGAAATCCTTAAGATTTCTGTTATTCACACCGATTATTCTCGCTCCCGCCGAAATTGCAGATTTAACCTCTTCTTCATCGTGTGCTTCAACTAAGCACGACATTCCGAGACTGTCTGCAATACCGATATACTCCTTGATTGTGTCGGTGTCAAGCAGTGCGCATATAAGAAGAACTGCACTTGCACCGAGGAGCTTGGCTTCATATATTTGATAATCATTCACTGTAAAATCCTTGCGAAGCACGGGAATTGAAACGGTATCGGTAATTTCCTTAAGATACTTGTCACTGCCCATAAACCATTTCGGCTCGGTAAGACAGCTAATACAGCTTGCCCCCGCCTCTTCATATTCCCTTGCAATATCAAGATAAGGGAAATGCTCTGCAATAACGCCCTTTGACGGAGATGCCTTTTTTACCTCGCAGATAAAGGCGAGCCGTTCTTTTTTCAGAGCCTTTTCAAATTCAAAATCTCCCTTTGGCATTTCAAGCGCCTGTTCTTTAACTATCTCAAGAGGCTTTTTGTCAATTATTTTTTTGTAACGTTCTCTTGTATAATCGGCTATTGTATTAAGTATAGACACCATTTTATCCCTCGTTAGTTGTCTTTATAAAGCCTTGAAGCGTTTCATAAGCCTTGCCTGATTTGATGATTTCCTCTGCCTTTTTGATAGAATCTTCAAGAGTATATCCCAAAATTCCTGCATAGATAGCGGCACCTGCATTGAGAATTACGGCAGTGTTCTGCGCTTTAGTTCCCCTGCCCTGAAGAATTGCTGTTGTAATTTCTGCATTCTCCTGAGGTGTACCTCCGAGAATCTCCTCTTTAGCCACTCTCTCAAAGCCGAAGTCCTCAGGCTTAATTGTGTAATACTTAATATTTTCGCCTCTTACCTCGGCAACCTTAGTCTCGGCTGTAGCGCTGATTTCATCAAGACAGTCCATTCCGTAAACAACCATTGCGTCAGTCACACCGAGCTTGACAAGTGCCTTGGCAATTTTTTCAACGTATTCCTCACTGAACACACCAAGCACCATTCTGTCTGCCTTGCCGGGATTTGTAAGAGGTCCGAGAATGTTAAATACAGTTCTTATTCCGATTTCCTTTCTTACAGGACCGACGAAGCGCATTGCACTGTGATACTTCTGCGCAAAGAGGAATGCTATATTGTTTTCGTCAAGTGACTTCTTCATTACCTCAGGCTCGCAGTCAATTTTTACACCGAGTGCTTCAAGGCAGTCTGCCGTTCCGCTCTTTGAGGAAGCCGCTCTGTTACCGTGCTTTACAATGCTTACACCTGCTGCTGCGGCAACGAGTGCAGAAGTAGTTGAAATATTGAAGGAATTTGATTTGTCACCGCCTGTACCTACTATGTCAAGAGCGTGACCGCCGATATTAAATTCCATTGCCTTTGAGCGCATTCCGTCTGCCGCACCTGCAATTTCCTCCTCAGTTTCGCCTTTCATAGCGAGTGCCGTAAGAAATGAAGCCGTCATTGTCTGGGAAACGTCACCACTCATAATTTCGTCTATTGCAGTTTTAGCCTCGTCGTACGTTAAATTCTGATTTGATGCAACCTTTACAAGTAATTCCTTAATCATTATCATTTCCTCCAAAAAAGTTTTCAAGTATTATTTTGCCCTGCGGAGTCATTATAGACTCTGGATGAAACTGAAGCCCGTAAACATTCAGCTCCTTGTGCTTGACTGCCATTATCTCGCCGTCATCAGTTCTTGCGATAATCTCAAGGCAGTCGGGCATAGTTTCTTCTACTGCCGCAAGCGAGTGATACCTTGCTACCGTTATTTTGTCGCCGAGTCCCCTGAATATCGGAGAGGTGCTGTCTATATCGCAGACACTCTGCTTGCCGTGCATAAGCTGCTTTGCGTAGCTGACAGTCGCACCATAGGCTGTACAGATTGACTGATGCCCGAGGCAGACACCGAGAATTTTTGACGTGCTGCCAAGCGTCCTTGCCACTTCAATGCATACTCCCGCATCCTCAGGAGTTTTCGGACCGGGTGAAAGGATTATATATTCAGGAGCAAGCTCTTTTATTTCTTCAACTGTCATTTCGTCATTTCTTATAACCTTTATATCGGGATTGATTTCACCGATAAGCTGATAAAGATTATACGAAAACGAATCGTAATTATCAATAAGAAGTATCATTTCAGTTATCTGTATCCTCCTGACTCATTTCAAGCGCCTTTATAACCGCTTTTGCCTTGTTTATACATTCCTGATGCTCCTTTTCGGGAATGGAGTCGGCTACAATTCCTGCACCTGAGCGAACGTACACCTTGCCGTTTTTCTTAAACGCAATACGAATTGCAATACAAGTGTCAAGATTTCCCGTTAAATCTATATACCCAATCGCACCGCCGTAAATTCCGCGCCTGTTATTTTCAAGCTCGTTTATGATTTCCATAGCTCTAATCTTCGGTGCACCTGAAAGTGTACCGGCAGGAAGCACCGCGTCAACCGCATCAAGAGCGTTCTTGTCATCACGTATTTCGCCTTTAACGGTTGAGCCTATGTGCATTACGTGAGAAAACCTTAAAATGCTATGGTATTTATCAACCTTGACTGTGCCGAATTTACTGATTTTCCCGAGGTCGTTTCTGCCTAAATCAACAAGCATATTGTGCTCGCTGATTTCTTTTTCGTCCTTAAGAAGTCCCTCTTCAAGCTCCCTGTCCTCCTGCTCGGTCTTACCTCTCGGTCTTGTACCTGCAAGCGGATAAGTATAAAGCGTTTTGTCATCAAGCTTTACAAGTGTTTCGGGAGAAGCACCTGCGATTTCAATATCATCGCTTGAAAAATAGAACATATAAGGTGACGGATTGAGCTTTCGAAGCACCTCGTAGGTATGAAGGAGCGAGCCCTCCATTTGAGCCTCCATTCTGTTTGAAAGCACAACCTGAAATATATCTCCCTCATAGATGTACCGTCTTGCTCTTTCGACCATTTTGCCGTACTGCTCGGCTGTAAATAAAGGCTTAAAATCGGATTTCAGCACAGGTTTCGGTGGATTGTCTGCCTCGCCGTTTTCGATAATATCCTTAATAATTTCAATCTGCCTTGTAGCTATTTCATAGCTTCTTTCAACGTCAGACGTCAGCAGATTTGAGATAATGATTATCTTCTGCTCCTTGTTGTCAAAGGCGATTACTCTGTCAAAGAGCATAAGGTCAACGTCCTTAAAATTGCCGTCATCTTTGGCATCGAGCTTAAGACCCGGCTCACTGTACTTGATATAGTCGTAGCTGAAATAGCCTACAAGACCGCCTGTGAAGGTAGGCAGATTTTCAAGTCTTGGACTTCTGTGATTTTCAAGAAGAGCTTTTATATACTCTCTCGGATTATCCTCGATATGCTTAACCCCGTATTCGTCAATAATTGTAAGCTTATAGTCCTTACAGCTTATCTCTGCCTTAGGGTCAAAGCCTAAAAAAGTATAACGACCTGTTTCCTGTGTATCTTCAACGGATTCGAGCATATAACAGTGCGAACTCACTTTTTTAAGCTTTTTGAGTACGTCTATTGCGCTGACTGTCATCGGTATTTCGGCACTTAGCGGAACTGCCCTGTAATCCATATAAAGCTTTTTAACCTGCTCCAACGTCGGTCTGATTGTCATAAAATCTCACTCCTCAATTTTGAAGATCCTGCAAAAACAAAAGTCCTCGACAGTAATAATACTGTCAAGGACGAAATTTCATTCCGTGGTGCCACCTTGATTTATGGTAAACCATACACTCTGCAAGATACTATCATATCTCCGACCACTAACGCAGGTCAACGCGTCATAGAATACTCGGCTCTCGCCTTTGACTATGCCCTCAGCGGTCCATTTAACAAGCCGTTTATTACCTCTTTCCAGCAACGAGGCTCTCTGTGAATTCGTTTCCTGTTTTTATCTCCGCATCATCGGTTTAATATTAAGTTATTAATCATTATAGCACAAAAATTCATTTTGTCAACTAAGACTTTTCTTTTTCATTTTGTTTGATAGTAAAGCACCCATCGACGAAAATAAAACGGGAAATGCAATACAAGCAATAAATATTATAGCTTTGACAAAAATATTACTATTAATAATGCCATATAACTCCCAAAGAGCTAAATTAAAAAAGCTAAATATATCAATAAATATATTTCCCTTAAAAGCAATAAAAAGCATTCCGCTTAACAACAAATAGCTTCCCTGTAATATCGCATTTTTGATAACGGAATAACTTAAAACATATCCGTACAGAAAATTAAATAAAAGAAATGAAATAACGATTACACAATATGTCTGTAAATTATCTACCTCCTCAGCAAGCTCAAAGTAACTCACTATATCTAAAATCCGCAGGACATAGTATACCGCATAAGATGATATTGCTGATAAAACAAGTGCTGCAAGGGATTTAATATAATCTTTCATAACCCACCTCCTCTTACTATATGGTAGCAGGTTATCTGATATAAATCTATCCACTCAAATTGGATTTCGTCTACTTATCGTGGATTTTATTCTATAAGCAGCATTCTTGCATAGGCGTTTTCGATAGTACAGTTAAAGATAATGTTATCAAGTCCCTGTGCTGTTTCGTAATCGGCGCTTTGCTTATGGGTAACAAAAAAGCAGGGAATATTTCTTTGCCTGAGCTTTTTTGAAAACTCCTTTGCACTGTCAGGAACAGTTGCACTATGAAACATATTAATTAATACTCCGTCAAGATTTTCCAAATTGTAATTGTCGAAGTTGATTTCTACATAAGGATTTACAATTAGTATATTTTTGTCGTAAATTATTTTACTGTTCAGCGGAGGAAGTGTTGAAGTGAGAGAAACAAATTCATCATTAATATTTGCGCTTGTTATAGAGTCTGCACTGTGAATGCCGTTATACGAAACGCAGACTCCGCGGTTTTCGCAAAGCAGATAGTCAACAGCGTTGTTAAAATTCTTAATACCGTTGCTCTCTTTATCTTCAACAGGCTTATCCGCCGCAACGAAAACAATATTTTCATTTGGAAAAGCGTTAGCAATTACCGACGAAGTAAATGCAAGCGTGTCGCTTCCGTGAAGAATAATAACTCCTGTATACCGTGAAAAATCAATGACTGACAAATAATCAATAAGCCGTTTCCAGAGCTTTATACTCATATTCTCGGAAAGCACTGCAAACGGTGAAACTGACTCAAATTCGACATTCTCAAAACGAACGTAATCAAGAATTTTGAACGGAGTGTCAAGGTGAATGGTATCACCCTTAGTACAGGCAATCGTACCGCCTGTGCCGATAAGCAATATTTTTTTCATATTCCACGTCCTGACAAAATGGCAGATGCATAGTACACACATCTGCCGTCGTTTTTTAATCTTTTGATTCTATGAGCTTGCAATCGACCTCAAACGTTTTAATTTCGTTGCCGTCAATTCTTGCAATAGTCAGCTTGACAGTATCACCCGGCTTTGAATCTGCAAGCACAGAGGTGATAACGTCCTGTGAGGTCATAGTCTTGCCGTTTACTGCAACAATCATATCATACTTCTTGATACCGCTGTTTATAAGGTCTGACTCAGGCTCTAATTCGCTGATAACCATTGCGCCCTGACAATCCTTGAAGCCCTTTTGCTCGAGTGAATTGATTACTGCCGAAGCGTTGTTGAAGCTTGTAATAGGATTATAGAGCACGCCAATCTTTGCTCTGCCCTCAACATAGCCAACTCTTATAAGACTGTTTGCCGTCTGAACTGCAGTGTTTGACGGAACGGAGAAGCCGATACCTTCATACTCAGTTGCGGCAATCTTTGAGGAATTAATGCCGATTACCTGACCCTGCATATTAAAGAGTGCGCCACCGCTGTTGCCGGGGTTAATCGGGGCATCAATCTGAATACATTCAGTATCGTAGCCGATTGAAGATGAAATAGGTCTTGCAAGAGCAGATATATAACCGCTTGTAAGACTGTTGATAAATTCAAGACCGCCGGGGCAGCCGATAGCAACTACCTGATCGCCTACTGCGAGCTGATCACTGTCTGCAAATTCTGCAATCTTGAGCCCTGTAGCATTTATTGAAATTACGCCTATATCGGTCTGTGCGTCAGTGCCTACAAGCTGAGCCTCATATTCTTTGCCGTTATCAAGAGTAACGGTATAGCTGTCAGCGTCTGAAATAACGTGAGCGCAGGTAAGAATATACGTTTTGCCGTTTGCCTCGCTCATAATAACACCTGAGCCTTCACCTGACTTTGACGGTGCACTGCTGTTATTGCCCGAGCCGTAGCCGTAAAAATATTCATAAGCACTGTACTGCTGAGAGTAAACAGTAATACCTACGCAGGAATCCATACATTCTTTTGCAACACCTGCAACCGTATAATTTCCGTTATCGCTCTTGAGCGGTGTATCTGCGCTTTCCTTGACACTTACTTCGCCGTCACTCTGCGAGGCTGTAGTTAATTTGCTTTCTTTTTCGGTCGTGCCTGAGCTGTTTGTGCGTGATGATATTGCAGCACCGATTCCGATAATTGCAGCAATAATGCACACTATGAGGATTACTATTATGGAAACTGCTGCCGTGTTAGTTTTTTTCTTTTGCATATTAGCATTATTCCCATATGGCGAATAGGAATTGAAATTAGCATCAGTCTGTGCATTTTCTTTATAAATCGGTTGTTCGATATCGCTCTTTTTGGGGGTGTTATTCGTATATGAATAATGATATGCCGTATCATTATTCTGCTGTGGAGTATAATATTCACTCGTTTGATCGTCGTTTTTAGGCGGATTATAATATTCGTCCACGCTATTGTCACTCTCAGGTGGTGTATAGCTGCTTTCGTTATCATTGCTTTCAGGTGTGTATCCCGAAAAACCGTTATTTTCAAAATCGTCCATAGTTATTTTTTCTCCTTTTTATTAATAGGCTTATATGATTTAGGCAATCTGAAGATAAATTCGGCTGAGCTTTCATCATCACTTTTTGCCCAGATTGAACCCGAATGCATATCAACCATCATTTTTACTATATAAAGTCCGAGCCCTGCACCCTTTGCATCAAGACTTCTCGACTTATCTACCTTATAAAATCTTTCAAATACTCTTGAAAGTTCATCCTTGTCGATACCGATACCGCTGTTTTTGATATGGGTTTCGATTTCATCTTCGGTTTCAATCATCTCAATTCTGATGTAACCGCCGTCATTTGTGAATTTTACGGCATTGTCAAAGATGTTGTATACTACCTGATAAATCATATCGGTATCTGCAACTATATAGACAGGATTAATATTTTCAAGTCCTTGAATTTCGATATTCTTTTCTTCGATTTTCTGCTCAAAGGTAAGCAGAACGTGAATAATCTGGTCAGAAAGGTCGTAATTGCTCGGCTTCATTTCAAAGCTTCCCGACTCGATTCTGCTCATATTCAGCATAGCTACTACAAGTCTTGAAAGACGCTTAATCTCACTGCTTACGATATTAAGATAATAGTCAGCCTTATCCCTCGGAATAGTTCCGTCAAGAATACCGTCAATAAAGCCTCCTATAGAGGTCATCGGCGTCCTGAGCTCGTGCGACACGTTTGACACAAAGCTTCTTCTTGAGGATTCAAGAGCATCAAGGGAATTTGCCATTTCGTTAAACGCCATACCAAGCTTGCCGAGCTCATCGTCACTGCTTATACTGACTCTGTAAGAGAAGTCACCTATAGCAAATTTCTTTGCCGCGGTGCTCATCTGCTTAAGCGGTTTTACGAAATTCTTTGTAAGAAGCCATATACAGATAAAGCCTATGAGCAAGCAGGCAATTGCACTTATTATAAACATTCTCGTAACGGCATGCGCAAGGCGGTCTGAATTATTATGAGTAATGGCAAAGACAGAGCCGATAATCTGATCTGCTCCGTTTATCGTATTCCTGCTGTAAATGGGACAGCCGACAATATATGATGACTGACCGTTTACGCTCCCCTTGCCTACGTATCCGCCTTCGTATACTGATTTAAGAAGACTGTCTCCGACAAAGTTGCCTCTGTGATAATCACAGCCGGGAAGCTCGCCTAAAAACGGCAGAACGTCTGCCATTTCCTTACACATTATAATATTGCCCTCAACGTCACATACGAATACGTCTGCATCAATTGAATTTGAAATAACGTTTAGCGAGCTGCAAAGCATATCCTTTTCAACAGAATATCTTCTGTTCATATCCTGTGCAATAAACGTAGTACGTATACTCCCTGCTATATACTGTGTGTTTTCTTTAAGCAGTCTTGTATTTTCATTTTGTGTATATGCATGGACGAGAAAGGTAAGCGTAGTTCCGAGTATTGTGAGCACAACCAAAAAAATCGTTGCAAACAGGATAAAATATTTAGTAAAAATATTATTACTGATTAACCGCCCAAGCTTAGTTTTAGCAGACATAAGTAATTAGTCCTTCGTTGCAAATTTGTAGCCTACGCCCCAAACGGTGCGAAGCTCCCATTTATCCGATACACCCTCAAGCTTTTCACGAAGTCTTTTAACGTGAACGTCGACTGTACGGGAATCTCCATAATACTCAAAGCCCCAAACCTTGTCAAGAAGCTGGTCACGTGTGTAAACGATATTGGGATTTGATGCAAAGTAATATATAAGCTCAAGCTCTTTTGGCGGAGTGTCGATTATCTCTCCCTTTACTTTAAGCTCATAATTTTCAATATTGATTTCAAGATTATCAAATACTACAAGTTTTTTCTTTTCACTCTCTGTATCCGGTGTACCGTTAGTTCTTCTAAGCACTGCTTTGACTCTTGCCATAACCTCTTTTGCGTCAAACGGCTTTGTTACGTAGTCGTCGGCACCAAGTTCTAAACCAAGCACCTTATCAAACGTTTCTCCCTTTGCTGAAAGCATTATGATAGGTGCGTTTGATGTTTTTCTGATTTCACGGCAAACCTGCCAGCCATCCATTTTAGGAAGCATAATGTCGAGGAGTACAAGCTCGGGAGCCTTTGCCTGAAAACGATTTACTGCCTCCTGTCCGTCATTTGCAACGAAAACAGAATAGCCTTCATTTTCAAGATACAGCTTGAGCAATTCGCAAATGTTTTTGTCATCATCTACCACAAGAATTTTTGTTCCCATTTTTATTCTCCTTAATTTGTTGTTGTAATTCTATCACGGCTTAATTATCTTTTTTTGTTGATTTGTTGAACATTTTATAAAATATTTGAACACTTTTTTAATTGACGGTTAAATCATTTTAAATGGCTGAAAATTTCTACCATTCCTTCCCCTGCTTGTGACAGCTTTCAACGTAATCCACAAACTGCTTTGCACAGCGTGGTGAACGCCCTCCGCGTCTTGTTGCCCATCGCTCTGCCATTGCGCAAAGTCTTTCATTATCGAGTTCATCAAGTCCTCTGTCTGCCGCTATCTTTGTAACTATATCAAGATACTCCTGCTTGTTCGGATTGATAAACGTAATAGATAAACCAAATCTGTCGCTGAGGCTGAGCTGTTCCTGCATAATGTCGTTTTTGTTAATATCATTTTCCCTGTCGCTGAAGCTTTCACGGATAAGATGACGTCTGTTTGAGGTAGCGTAGATAAGAATATTAGGCAGTCTGCCTGAAAGCGAGCCCTCAAGTGCCGCCTTAAGCTCACCGAAGGAATTGTCATTAGAATCAAAGCTTAAGTCATCAATGAAAATAATAAATTTCATCGGTGAACCGGCAAGCTCTTCTCTTATTAACGTCAAGTCGGAAACGGCACTTTTTGGTATCTCAATCATACGAAGTCCTCTGTTGTGATACTCATTGAGCAGTGCGTGAACTGTAGAGCTTTTGCCTGTTCCGCGGTCTCCGTAAAGCAGAACGTTATTTGCAGGATGCCCTGCGAGGAAGCTTTCCGTGTTTTCTATAACTCTATTCCTCTGATCTGTATAATTTTTCAAATCATCAAGAGTTATGGTATCAATGGAATTAACGGGACATATTTTTTTATCTCGCCAGGTAAACGCAATATTTATTGAGTACATTCCGTAGCCGTTGCTCTTATGGTAATGAGCAAGCTCGTCAATACTGTCCTGCCAGTTGTCTGTAAACGGAGGGATAGCCTCGCCCGTCTGCCAGCACGGTATAGTTTTAAGCACTTGCCTCAGCTCACTGTCGCTAACGGAAGATATAATATCATCGGCGGTGATTGAAGAAATTTCCTCAAGCTTATTCAAATCTGCCTTGACACCGCTGATTATTGAGGGTGAAAGCTTATCAATTTCACCTGCGCTTGCCGACCTTGTAAATTCGTTATCAAACGAAAGAATAAGTTTTGAAATATATCTTTTAAGTCCGCCGTGCTTAGATATAAGGGTGAAAAACCTGCTTTGATTTGCAAGTACGCTCTCTGTATCAGCTTCTTTCAATAGTTTAAAGAGAGCCTGAATAAGCTCATCCTCTTTGATATCGTACATACAAAGAGATTCAATATAATATCTGTATCTTGTTATTTTATTCATCATTATCATTCTGCCACTTCCAAAATGGTGTAAAAGCTAACACTATCCCAAAATAGTTATATATATAATAAACTATTTTATTACATTTTACAAGTGATATAAAGCATTTTGTGTTTACATAAATTGTTGTATGATGTCCGACAACGTATTGACTTTTAAACACGTTGTATGATAATATGTAGCGAAGGAGATTAGTGTGAAAAATCACACTAATAGGATTATATTGCCCTCAAAATTTGCCTACGGCATAATTTTGAGATGTCTGTAATCACTATTTACACCTTGTCAGGCTACAGCAAGGTGTCGATAATATTAATAAACTGTTTGTAGCCTGAAAGGTTATGGTGATTATTATGAGCAAATTAGCCGATAACGCAGCAGATAAAATTATTAATATGATTGAAGCGGAAAACCGCTTTTCGGTAGGTGACAAATTACCTAATGAGATTGAGCTTGCGGCAGAGCTTGGTGTGAGCCGTTCAACGCTCAGAGAAGCGATACGCATTTTAACTACTAACGGAATACTTGAGATTCAGCGAGGAAAGGGCACGTTTGTCAGCCGTAACACCGTAATTGCGTCCGACAATTTCAGCGACATTGAGTCAGGTCTTGACGACCTTTTTGAAATGAGGCTGATGTTTGAGCCTGACTGTGCTTATCTCGCAGCTCAGAGGGCAACCGACGAGGAAATCGACATAATCTGTCACTACGGAAACGAGATAGAAAAGAAAATTCTCAGCGGTGAGGACCGCACCTTTGAGGAGCAGAAGTTTCACGAAAGTATTGCAAACGCAACTCACAATTCATTTGTTAAGCAGTTTATGCCAATCATCTTTAATGCCATTAAAAAAGGCGTAGTCGTCCTCACCAAGAACAACGACGTAAGTCAGGACAATATGAATGATGACAGGCTTATTATGGAGTTTATAAAAAAGCGAAATGCTGAGGGTGCGCGCACTGCAATGCGGCTTCATATCATTCACGCTCTTGAGGGACTTTCAAAAAATAATTAAATAAAGTATTGACATTAGACAACATAGCTACTATAATGTGAATTAACAAATTTGAAGTCAGGTTGACAGACAACTTAGACCACAAAAATATTATTTTTTCGGAGGAAACAAAAATGGCAGACGCAAAGATTTTTTACGAATCAGACTGTAATCTTGACGTTCTCTCAGGCAAAACCGTTGCTATCATCGGCTTTGGCTCACAGGGACACGCACACGCACTCAACCTTCACGAGAGCGGTGTAAACGTAATCGTTGGTCTTTATGAAGGCTCAAAATCATGGGCACACGTTGAATCACTCGGACTTAAGGTTATGACAACAGCAGAGGCTACAAAGGCTGCTGACGTTATTATGATTCTTACTCCTGATGAGAGACAGGCTTCAATCTACAAGAACGACATTGAGCCTAATCTTGCAGAGGGCAAGGCTCTTGCTTTTGCTCACGGCTTCAACATTCACTTCAAGCAGATCGTACCTCCATCAAACATTGATGTATTTATGATTGCTCCTAAGGCACCGGGCCACACAGTACGTTCAGAGTACAAGGAAGGCAAAGGTACTCCTTGTCTTGTTGCAGTATATCAGGATGCTACAGGTCACTGCCTTGATACAGCACTTGCTTACGGTGCAGGTATCGGCGGCGCAAGAGCAGCTATCCTTGAAACAACCTTCAAGTGCGAGACTGAGACCGACCTCTTTGGTGAGCAGGCAGTTCTCTGCGGCGGTGTAACAGCTCTTATGAAGGCTGGCTTTGAGACTCTTGTTGAAGCAGGATATGACCCAAGAAACGCTTACTTTGAGTGTATCCACGAAATGAAGCTTATCGTTGACCTTATTTACTCAGGCGGCTTCTCAAAGATGAGATATTCTATCTCAAACACTGCTGAGTACGGTGACTACGAGACAGGCAAGAGACTTATCACAGATGAAACAAAGAAGGAAATGAAGAAGGTTCTTGAGGAAATTCAGGACGGTACATTCGCTTCTAAGTTCATCACAGAGAGCAACAACGGCTGGGCACACTTCAAGGCTAAGAGAGCTCTCGAGGCAGAGCATCAGCTTGAGAAGGTTGGCGAAGGAATCCGCGCAATGTACAGCTGGAACGGCGAAGATAAGTACGCAGAGAAATAAGAAATTTTTTCTACAAGACAACAAAAGGCTTGAACGATAGTTCAAGCCTTTTTTGACATTCTATTAACACTTATTAATTCAACGGTGAATTGTCACTGCCCTCAGGAACATTGCTATTCACACTGACAGTATTTCTATTGAGCCGAATAGTAGGAATCATCAATCCCTGCATACCCGAAACAGCCGTAACGGTATGGATTAGCTGGCGCAAAAACGGAAAAAGCTGATCAAACGATTTTACGTGAATATCTGCCCTTTCCTCGTCAGCATAAGTAAATTCAGCCACCATTTCAATCTTACATTCAAAGGGATTTGCCGATTCATCCCTGAGTCTGAAATTAAGAATACCTACACACGTTTTATTGTCGTTCAGATAATTCATATTGTAGTTGAGCTGATTTTGAAGCTTAAGCTGTGTGCCGGGCTTAACCCTGTTTTCAAAATCAATTTTATTTACCTTAAACCCTTTTAATTCTACCATTTTATCCTCCTATACAAGACTTACGTTATTAAATTTGAAGTCCTCTGTTTTTTCATCTGCAGAATGTCCGTTAAAACGAATAAGCTCAAGATTTTCTACGTTTTCTGCATCAATCGCGTGCTTGTAGCTTTCGCACAGATTACCCCATTTCGTCCTTGTTTTTTCGATAGTAACGTTCTTTGCGTATCTGATGAAGAACGCGGAATTGTCAAATTCCTCAACACCGTAATCAAGGCAGGGTCGAAGATCATAAAGACCACACTTCCATTTGCTTGTCTTAGTAAGCTCTATACTGCAATTTTCAAAGGTAATGTCCTCAATAATATTATCGGCATTGCCGTGAATGAGCACTCCGTTTTCGCCCTTAGTCGTTACGTTAAAGAATCGAATGTTCTTAATCGTACCGCTCTTTGTATTTTCGTCACGGTTAAAGGTTGTGATAACGATAGGCTCGGCTGTTCCCCACCAATCAGGACAAAAGCGTCTTGTTTCAACCATTATGTTTTGGTACGTAACGTTTTCAACGCATCCGCCGTCACGAATTTGAATAGAAAGCCCTCTGTTTGAACGGCTGATAATACAGTTTGAAACGATTACGTTTTTGAAATCTCCGACGCCCTCCGTACCTATTTTGATAGCGGCAGACGTTGAAATCAACGTGCACCCGTCAATAATAACATTTTCACAAGGGCCGTACTCACTGTTGCCCTTCGAAGCCTTAAGGCATATGCAGTCATCAGCACATTCAACGTGGCATCCGATAATCCTTACATTAGAGCAATGATCAGGGTCAATACCATCACTGTTTGCAACGTCAAGGTCATTAAGTATTCTGATTTTGTCAATAAGCACGTCATCACAGCCGGCTGGATGAAGTGTCCAGAACGGTGCGTCTACAACTGTAAATTCCTTAAAAGTAATATTATTACTCTTTTCAACGTAAATCACGGTAGGTCTTGGATAAAAATCACCCGTTACATAATACTGATCCTTTCTTGCAACGAATGCATGGCCGTTAGCATCAATTGTACCCTCACCGCTTATCGTACAGCCATCAGCCTCATAGGCATAGATAAACACAAAGCTCGGCTTACCTGTAACAGGATTACCTATAAGCGCAGTTTTGGGATCGTTAATTAGCTTATTAGGTCTGATATATCCGTCAATATTAGAGGTCGCCTTAATACTTGCACCCTTTTGGATATGTAAATCAACGTTCTTTTTAAGCCTTATCGAATCGCTGTAAAATACGTGCCCACTCGGAAGTACAACCTGACCTCCGCCGTTTTTTGCACAATCATCAATTGCGTGCTGAATGGAAAAGGCATCATTCGTTTTGCCGTCACCCTTTGCACCGTACTGCATAACATTGTAAATTTTCATATATCTGTCCTCTGAATATATTTCTTACATTATAATATCATAAATGAATAACCTTTACAATAAATAAATTAAGCTTTAGTAAAGTAATATTCAGACTGTCGAAAAAGAGCATAACCGCGCCGAAATACTTACACAGCCATCTTTTTAGAGAGTCTGTCTTAAATTCAAACTTTTCTGCAAGCTGATTGTTGACTTTGACTACTATCTATATTATAATTAATCGTATCTTAAAACTTAAGTATGTGAAAGACAGGAGATTTCATCTATGATAAGAGCTATCGTAGGAGCCAACTGGGGTGACGAGGGAAAGGGTAAAATCACGGATATGTTCGCAGGACAGAGTGATATTGTCGTTCGTTTTCAGGGTGGCGCAAATGCCGGACACACAATCATCAACGAGCACGGAAGATTTGCATTTCATTTAATGCCGTCAGGTGTATGCTATGACCACACCACCTGCATTATCGGTAACGGTGTTGCACTCGACATCAATAAGTTTTTGGCTGAGCTTGAGGACGTTAAGGCTGCAGGACTTAACCCAAATCTTTTAGTCAGCGAAAGAGCGCAGATCCTTATGCCGTATCATATTCTTCTTGATGAATATGAGGAGGAAAGGCTCGGCAAAAATGCGTTTGGCTCAACAAAGAGCGGTATAGCACCTTTTTTCAGTGACAAATACGCAAAAATAGGTATTCAGGTTAACGAGCTTTTTGATGACGAAACTCTCAAGGCAAAGATTAAAAATATCTGTACGCTTAAAAATCTCACACTTAAACACGTATATAACAAGCCGCTTCTTGATGAGGACAAGCTTTTCAATACCTGTGTAGAATACAGAGAAAAAATTGCTCCTTACGTATGCGATACTCATACGTATCTTATGAATGCTCACAAGCAGGGCAAGAACATTCTTCTTGAGGGTCAGCTCGGCACACTCAAGGACCCTGATTTCGGTATTTATCCTATGGTTACGTCATCATCAACGCTCGCAGGCTACGGTGCCGTTGGTGCAGGACTTCCTCCTCACGCAATTGAAGATATTGTAGTAGTTACAAAGGCTTATTCATCTGCTGTAGGTGCCGGTGAGTTTGTATCAGAAATACTTGATGAAGACGAGGCCCAGGAGCTTCGTATCCACGGAGGCGACAAGGGTGAATTCGGTGCTACAACAGGCAGACCGAGAAGAGTAGGATGGTTTGACTGCGTTGCAACACGCTACGGTGTTGAATGTCAGGGCGCAACTCAGGTTGTTATGACTGCACTTGACTGCCTTTCTTATCTTGAAGAAATTAAGATTTGTACAGGCTATGAGGTTGACGGCGAAATCATCACCGACTTCCCTACTACTCCTACGCTTAAAAAGTGCAAGCCTGTGCTCAAAACAATGAAGGGATGGCACTGCGACATTCGCGGTATCAGAAACTACGATGAGCTTCCTCAGGAAACAAGGGATTATGTTGAGTTTATAGAAAAAGAGCTCGGATATCCTATCACAATGGTATCAAACGGCCCTGAAAGAGAAGCGATTATTTATAGAAATAAATAACTAAAAGCTGCCATTTTGGCAGCTTTATTTGATAAAAAGGAGGAAAAAATATGGAAAAAATCTTAGTTCTTGACTTTGGCGGTCAGTATAATCAGTTAATCGCAAGGCGTGTGCGTGATCACAAGGTATATGCTGAAATTCTACCGTACACTACCGACCTTGAAACAATCAAAGCAAACAATTACAAGGGTATCATTTTTACCGGCGGACCTAATTCTGTATTCGATATGAGCTCGCCTCATTATACAAAGGATATTCTTGAGCTTGGTATTCCGATTCTCGGCATTTGCTATGGCTGTCAGCTTATTGCTTGGATGGCTGACGGTGAGGTAAAAACTGCTCCTGTGTCAGAATACGGCAAGATTGAGCTTAGCGTAACTAATCAGACTTCTAAGCTTTTTAAAGACATTCCTGAAAAATCAGTTGTATGGATGAGTCATACTGATTATATTTCCTCTCCTCCTGACGGCTATGAGATTGTAGGCAAAACAAATGACTGCCCGTGTGCCGCAATGCAGAATGCTGAAAAAAATATTTATGCCGTTCAGTTTCATCCTGAGGTTACTCATTCCGAATACGGCAAGCAGGTGCTTTATAATTTCCTTTATGAGGTTTGCGGCTGTTCGGGCGATTGGGTGATGGATAATTTTATTGATAATACTGTTGCAAAGCTTCGTGAGCAAATCGGCAGCAAGCAGGTTGTGCTCGGTCTTTCAGGCGGTGTTGATTCATCCGTTGCAGCCGGTCTTTTATCCCGTGCAGTCGGCAATCAGCTCACCTGCGTTTTTGTTGACCAAGGCTTAATGCGTAAGGATGAGGGCGATTTTGTAGAAAAGACCTTCACCTCACTTTTTGATATGAATTTTGTCAGAGTAAACTGTGCAGATACCTTCATTTCAAAGCTTAAGGGTGTGACCGAGCCTGAACAAAAAAGGAATATCATTGGTGAAGAGTTTTATAAGGTTTTCTGGGATGAAATCAGAAAAATTTCAGAAGACGGATTTTTTGCTCAGGGTACGATTTATCCTGACAGAATTGAATCAGGCAAAGGCAAGAGTGACGGAAAGGCAAACACGGCAGTAATCAAAACACATCATAATATGGCTAAAATGCCTGATGATATCAAGTTTTGCGGTACTATTGAGCCGCTTGGTGATTTGTTTAAGGACGAGGTAAGAGCAGTCGGTGAAAAGCTTGGAATCCCTAAAGAGCTTGTTTGGCGTCAGCCGTTTCCGGGTCCCGGACTCGGTGTAAGAATTATCGGTGAGATAACAGCCGAAAAAATTAAAATTTTACAGGAAGCCGATTGGGTGCTTCGCGACGAAATGGCTAAAAACGGCTATGAGAAGAATCTTGCACAGTTCTTCTGCGTTCTCCCCGGTGTAAATACAGTCGGTGTTATGGGTGATCACAGAACGTACGAAAACCTCATCGCTATAAGAGCCGTAACGACCGATGACTTTATGACTGCCGACTGGGCAAGAATTCCATACGAAATTCTCGCAAAGGTATCAAACAGAATTACAAATGAAGTCGATAAGGTAAACAGAGTAGTTTACGACATCACCTCAAAACCCCCCGGAACAGTGGAGTGGGAGTAAGTTTCTGATGGTTTTTTTAGTTTGAGCGTTAAGGAGATGTAATGAGTGATAAATGGAGCACATATGAGGCACATATACAATCTTATCGATCTAACATGATTGCATCGTAATCGTTTCTATTAGCCGCAGGTATGATTTTTACCAAAAGCGTCGTATTAACCTGTGCTTGTGTAGGAATAGCTTTATTTCAATTGTGGTTTATTTGGTTTAGAGTTATAAGAATTCGAACCATTATCTGTGATTTCCATAAATTTAATTTAGAGAATAAATTTAATGATTGTGGAGAAGAGATTACTGAGAAAACTAAACTGTGTAAGAAACCATTAGATGAGATACTTACCTAAAGAATAAGGATATTCGTAAAAAAATCAATAATATACTGGCTAAATCAGAAAATAAGCCAAAATTAAAGTATAATACGAGACAAACTCGCGTCAAAATTGATTTGATTTTACCAATCTCTTTTACACTTTTATGGATTATAATATTCCTTTATTGTATCAAAGTAATAAAATAAACTATTATCCACAGCACAATTGTTTCCTGTTATCAGTGGCTATAATAAAATAATAACAAAAAGGTATATAGGCTGGATAATATGAATAATTCAGATAATCAAAGGATACACAGATACGGCAGATAATAATTCCCAAACAGAATTGTTTAAGAATTGTGAAGTGGGAATAGCAAACAAAATCCCGAAGCCCTTGTATGTAAAGAGTTTCGGGATTTTTTTGTTGTCAAACATAAAAATCTTGTATAATTTTATTGTTTTATCATCAAAAAAAAACCAACCATTTTTAATTTCTTGTGTCTATATAAGTGAAAGCAGCTTTCAAGGAGAGAAAAATGAACAGAACTGATTCCGAAAGAATAACAACAGAATATTTAAAACCCGTCTTTGGTTTTGCTTTGAAGCGTTGTAAAAACTTAGAAGATGCAGAAGATTTAGCACAAGATATTATTGCAAAGATTTTTATTGCTTTGTGTAAGTGTGATAATATTGAGGATATTTCTAGTTACATATGGACTATCGCGCACAACTGCTTAAGCAATTATTACCGTAATAACAATTACAGTTTTTCAGTAATACCAATCGATGATGTTGCTGACCATCTCTATGATAATTCTCCAAGTGTTGATTTATCACTTATAGAGCATGAAGAAATAGCAAAATTACATACTGAAATAGCGCATCTTTCAAAGCTACAACGACGAATAGTAATTATGTATTACTATGAAAATAAAAAGCAAGAGAAAATTGCAGAAGAGCTGAGTATTTCTGTCGGTACAGTAAAATGGCACTTATTTGAAACCAAGAAAGAATTAAAAAGAGGTATGAAAATTATGCGACAGCCAAGTGAATTAAAGTTTAATCCAATAAAGTTTGAAATGTGCACTTTCAGCGGTAAAATCGGAACAAAGGGAGATATATCAAATTTCTTCCGCTCTGCTATTTCACAAAATATTGTTTACACCGTGAAAAATGAAGCAAAGACAATAAATGAAATTGCTGATGAATTAGGTGTTTCACCGGTTTACGTTGAAAGTGAAGCAGAATATCTTGAAGAGTACGGCTTTTTGCTAAAGCAGAAAAATAAATATCTTTGCAATATTCTCATATCAGAACCTACTGAACAGCTTAACCGTTTACAGGATGAAATGTATATGAAAGCGGCAAGGATTTTTGCAAATGAGTTGTATGATGAACTTATGAATTTGGATTTGCTGCATTGCGACGGCATTATAGGTGGATACAACGATGTTAATTTTCTTATGTGGGCACTTATTCCGTTTATTGCGTCTTTTAGCGGTGAAAATACAATGGATAATAGCATTGCGTTTTCCGATGTTTACACTATACGACCTGACGGAGGCAAGAATATTTGCTATGCTTCTGTTGAGTCACCTGATATAAAGCCGCCGATGTATAACGAGGAAATGAAACATTTCAGAGGACCTTTTTGGAATGGCCTTACAGATAAAATTACTCTATGGACTATTGATTCCGAATGGTCCAAAAAGCGTATTGATGAAAACTATCAGCTTACTGTTGTTCGTGATTTAACACTGCTCAATAATCTATTTAATGATGTAATTATGAGTGATGATGATTACGCCTATCTGGCTGAAAAAGGATATATATCCGTAAGTGGAAAAATTGATGAATTATTCAAAGCCACTTTAAAAATTGTCTATATCAAAGATGAAGAAACCCGCAAGAAATTGTTATCCATTGGTGATAGAATAAAAGAAAAGCATAAAACTGAATTTGAGGAACTCAAAGAACCGTATATCAAGGCTGTTCTCGAAAACACACCAAAACATTTACACAAAATGAGAATGTACGGCTTACAACATATTTTTTACAGCGATGCTTGGTTTATCTTACATTGCCTGAAAGAACTTATAAATAACGATAAATTGACATTATCAACGAAAAAACAAAAGCAAGCATTAACAACTATAATATTTAATCAATAACAAATGAGTTTTGTGTTTGCTTGAATTACGCGAGCGTAAATGATATAAATAAATCCCAAATCCCTTTATTCATAAGGGCTTCGGGATTTTTTCTTTTGTCCGTGATTATATTTTGACTATAAAGCTCAGGAGCGATACAATGCCCGACAGACAAGGTCTGATAGAAAAATCAATGATTATTACAACAAGATTGTATCAGGTACACAGGAAAAGCCATTTCACGAAATCATCATTCAAATTGGAAACTGCGATAATATGAAAGCAGACAGCGAAAATGGAAAGCTCGCCGAAAAGATACTCGGTGAATATATGCAATCATTTCAGGATAAAAATCTGTATTTGCATGTGTTCTCTGCTCATCTTCATATGGATGAAGCAACACCGCATCTGCATATTGATTTTGTGCCTTTCACAACAGGCAGTACACGTGGACTTGATACAAGAGTATCACTTAAACAAGCACTCAAAAATCAAGGCTATGTCGGTAGCGGCAGAAAAGAAACAGAGTGGTCTGTATGGGTAGAATCTGAAAAAGAAGCTCTTGCTTCCGTTATGGAACAACACGGAATTGAATGGGAGCATCTTGACACCTACGAAAAGCATTTGTCCGTTCTTGACTATGAAAAGAAAATGCGAAGTGAGGAAATCAAGGAACTTGAAAACGAGGTTGAAATCCTTAATAAACAATTAACCAATCTTGTTAAGTGTGAGGATGCTTTCAAGAAAGTATCTCAAGATTTTGAAACAGACGAGCAATTTCAGTTGCCTGAGCCACAACCTTTAATGTCCGCAAAAACATATAAAGCAAAAATTGTTGAGCCTTTTGTTGATAAGCTGAAAGCAACCTTGAAAATAGCAGTAGTTGCATACTTTAAGATGAAGAACAAACTAAAAAAATGCGAACATGAAAACTCGAAATTGTATTTTTCAAATGTTGAGCTGAAAGAACAAAACAACAGACTGCTTGCAGATAATTTTGAGCAAATGAAAAGCTTAAAAGACTACAAATTACTGCGTAAGATTTTAGGTGCAGAACAAGTGGACAATTTGCTTGCACAAGCAAGAAATAAAAATAAAAAATTAGAAAGGAATTTATAATTATGAAAACAGAATTTGATTACACGCTCGTAGGAGATGTTTATCTCCCTAATCTCATTTCAACCGATACAAATTACGAGATAGGCATTTGGGGACAAATGCACAGAGATTATCTCAAAGAATTTCATAAGGTAAGATATTACAATCTTCTGACAAGTGACAAACTCAATTCGCATCTGCACGATGTTGATGTTAGAGCAAAGAAAATGTATGACAATTTAGTCAACCAACTTGCCGAAAAGCAAGGTATAACCGAACAACTCAAAGCAGAAAATCAAATGCTATGGGTGCAAAGAATGAACAATATTGCAAATCAGGCAAGAGAGATTATCAATAATGAAATAATATTTAAATAATGATTAAAGGCAGGTATTCAAAGCCTGCCTTTTGCTTATTTCTCTTCCATACAATGTAAGATATATAATTCATCAATGCAGTTCATATTGTTTAACTTCTCTTTAAATTTACTTTTTGCATAAGCAAAACGGATGACCTGCAGGGTCAATCATTGTGGTAAAATGCTCTCCCCCATACTGATTGAGAGCTTTCGATGCGCCAAGCGATATTGCTTTTAAGACAGCGGCATTTACATCATCGACTTGAAAATCGAAGTGCATTTGTTTTTGTTGTTTTCCTGCTTCTTCGGGCCAAATAGGCGGCACATAATCCGGCTCTTCAATAAATAGGAACACGATACCGTTTGAACTGCGAACGGCGGGTCTTTCAAATAATTTACATTTTTCCCAACCTAACAGTTCTCCGTAAAAGTTCTGTAATTTTAACTCATCATTGCAATCAACCATTACATTGCCAAGTAATACTTCTTCCATATACTAATCCTCATTTAATTCACTATATTTTTAATAAAATCGTCAATATTTGTAATACCCTTATTTATCACAGCATCATAAACATCTAAACTTGTGTATTTATCAAAGGAATAAAGATTTCTGTAGATAAGCTCTTGCTTAATTTCAATAATTGCGGTTTTTAAATTTTCGTTGTTTTTAACTTTTTCCGTTATATCATTACAGTATTTCTCTCCTCTATTGATTGCGATCTTATCCAAAAACCAAATATCAACATTCCAAAGTTCGTTATCTAAATAAAACTCAAAACCTTGAAACCAAACTTTATTGCCTTGCTCATTGATTTCCTCTTTAGCCTCATACCAAGTTGGCTTGAAATTGTCTAAAATAAAATTTGTAAGATGATGAAGTTTTGACAATGACATAGAATCGTTTTCAACATCAATATCCAAATCGTTCCATGCCATTAAGTCCATTCTGTAACTGCCGATAATATGAGACTTACCATATTTATTTAATTCATTAAGCAATCCCAAATCATACAAAATATGATTTGCCTGTTCTAATCTATTCACTTTGCACTCCATAAATCTTTTTAATCTGCTCATAGTAAACCTTCTCATCAGCAAAGTTTGATAATCCACCAAACTGACTCATTGTGCCTATGAGAGGCATATTTTCAAATACTGTACCTTTTAATTTCTCAACAATTGCATCAACAAACTTATCTGCAAAGATAACCTTTATATCTCTTCCAAAATAAGACTCAATGCTATAATCGACCTTGTCTGTAAGTCCACTAGCATTATGTAAATCTGCTACAAGTGCTTGCGCTTCAACAAGGTTATTTTCTCTTTCTATCAAGTTTTTAGCTTTCAAGGCAGCATTGGTTTTCGCTTTTATACTTTCATCAATATCCAACTTGTTGAAAGCAGTCCCAAACCATTTACTGTACGGAGCATATTTGCCTTTGTAAAGAAAACATAGCCTCATTAACCTTTCGGCGATTCTTGCGCAAATGATTTGAGAACCTATCTCATCTCCGCAATCGCCGCAACGCTTAACAAATGCCTGTTCGGATGAAATCAGTTCCCATTGTGAAGCTATAAGATACAATTTCACCTCATCAGGATAGAGATTTATTTTTACTGTTTGTTCTCTGATATTAAGCTTGTCTATAAACAATTTGCCAGATACTAAAGATAATAACCTATGCTCTGAAAACGCAAGCCAATCTAATGGTTTAATATTATCCAAATCAGATGTACCGATTTCATCAATAAGGAATTCTTCAAACGTTTGAAGAAATATCAATGGATTAACCTTGCCGCTATTAATAAATTGTGGATGCTGAACGCCACAATCATTTGGATCCGGCTCAGTAAAGTTAACGCTATAACCCATATAATCATATGGCAGATTTTCTGCAAATTTGTTGAATATTTCATCTTTCTTATCTATATCGCTTTCGCTTAAGAACATATAGAAACGGGGTCCCCACATATGATCACGGGATATCTCGTCATCGTAGCCAAGGACATCAGAACCATAACCAATCAACCCAGCTGAATATTGCAAGTCAGGGAAATATTTATCAATAATAGGCTTTGCGCATTCATTGAAAAAGCCTTCGCACAATTCCAATCCTTTTATAAATTTAGTCATTTTAATATCTCCGCTTGTTCGGCTTGCAGCCCCGTTTAGAACTGCAAGCCTTTTTTATTTATAATTTCTGCAAACCAAACAAAGCTTGATTTTCATATGGCATACGGTATTTGAAGTGCATATAGTTCCAATAATCAACTCGTTCTTGTTGCTCTGAATTATTGGGCTTTTTACGCAATTTATCAATATCTCTGCGAACACTCCAAGTGTAGTAACGATTCCAATCATTTTCTGTCCCTGTTGCAAAATGAGTAATGTAGTATCCTAAATCATTAAATGTTTTGTTTAGCTTAGTTAATGGATATACACCACCGTCAAACTCATCAAGCTCTTTTGGTACATCTTCAGTAGTTGAGAAAACCTTTTGATAGAGTAGTGTACCGCCTTTTTTCAAAAATTTTTCACTAAGCTGAAAAGTATTATCAATCGAATCAATAGTCTCACTACAAATAACAACATCATATTTGGTATCGTCTTCATACTTTGTAACGTCTTTATGAATCAGTTTAATACTTTCAACTCCACTGCTTTTCAATCGCTTTTTACCAGTATGTATAAAGTCTTTGCAAATATCAACGCCTGTTCCTGATATGCCAAAAGCTTCACCCCATACTTTCAAGACGGTGCCATATCCACAGCACAGATCCAAAACCCTGCTGTTTTTATCAAGTCCCAGCTCACAGCCTAATCTTAATATTTCCTCAACAGGTACCATACTGATTAAATATTGATTATCTTTAATTTCACTGATTTTGTTTTTGTAAGTATTTATTTTAATATCTGTATTTTTTGATTTGTTAATTAAACTCAATTTAAGTTCCTCCAAAATATTATTAGTTAATAAAAATATCCTATGGCGGCTATGCTTAAAAATGAGCACAAAAAAGGACACGCCTTGCGTGTCCTAAAATTCAATTTCACGAAAGGTTTGATTGCAACACAAATAAACACAGATAAACTGTGCATTTTTGCATTGATGGTATTTATTTTTAAGCGATAGCCACCTCAAAAATAACTCCCATAATCAAACTCCTTTCTTTAATCTTGTTATAAACAAGATTTATTATTTTAAATATATCATTTTATTAACAATTAGTCAAGATTGAAAAAACAAATCGTTTTATACAACCGAATAAAAAATTAAGTGAGAATTTTGTTGATTGCTAATGTTAATTATACTATTTGCTAATTCCCATAAGGAACATTTCCACCTTATTGAATAAATAATCAGTTGGTTCTTTTCCTTCACTTTTATCATTAATCATGTTGATTAAATCAGTGTCTGTAATATCAATAATTAATTTATTATGTTCCCTTAAAACACCAATTGCTGCTTTTATTGCATTATTATCAAAACCTTTTCTTGAAATAATAAATGCTACATTTCTCAATGCTGAATCAAACAGGTATTTTTCGGTAACGTAAATTAAGTTTTGCTCAATTTTATCTGAATAGTTTTTAGACTCAAATACAACAAATTTAGTATGATAAAAATGCATTAAGAAATACCAAAACTCTTTTATGCCTTTTATACTACATAAAATATCCATCCGAAACATTTTATCTTTGGTTGTATATTGCTTTGAAATTTGTGAAAAGTCATTATCAAAAAGATAATTTATTACATCGTAACATATATTTTCATATTGTTTAGAATAATTGTTACCAGTTTTACAATTCTTGATTTTGTCGATTAATCCTGTAGCAATGCTGTTATCAGAAATTTCTTTAGTAATTTTAATTGAATCACTAAAATCAATTGATAGTTTTGCCTTTTCTATGTTATCTAACGAATAGTATACATATTTTTGCAATTGTGAAATAAGAAAAGAATCATTTTCACATAAAGATAGCAAGTTCTTTATATCAAGAATAAATATTTCATTTTCTTCCTCGAGTGTTTGCTTAAAATCGTCATTGAGGTCACAAAGTAAAATAAGACCAAATTTATAATTATCTTTATATTTGTCAGATATCTTTTTGTAGCGATTAATTTGCTTTGTTGCATTTTCAACTAGTTTTATATTCCCAAAATGAGAACGATACTGTTTTGTTTCAAATATGTATGTTACTTCATCTTTTTTAGCAGTAATGTCTGGTCTTATTGAAAAATCCGTGTTATAAATTTTATCTATTTCAATATCACTAAAACCTGTTTTTTCCAATAATGGGATATATAGGTTTTTTATAACACTTAATTCGGTCAGAATTGTATCGTTGTTATTTGTACTATAAATTAATTTGAATTCATTGTAAACATTATTATCAAAAGAACTGAAGTTTGAAAAGAAAATACAGATTTGGTTGTCAATACTTCTTATGAGATTAGTTTTGCTTTTTCCTTTATAATAATCAATATTATTTGCAATTATTATATCAAAATCATGAATCTTAGGTACGGACTCATAAGTTGTAACCCCAATTTTATTTTTTATTAAATTATCTCTAAAAACTATTTCTTTGCACTGCTCAACTTCAGTAGCTTTATCATAAAGTATAAGCACCCTATTATCATTAAAATAATCTGACAAAGCTGATATAATTTTATTTTTTCCTAAGCCAGTAGCAAATTGAATAATTATTCTCTTTTCTCCATTTTTAATGGCATTTAGTATACTATCATATGCATCTTTTTGTAGTCCATAAAGTTTATTTTTCATAACATCTTCTCCATTGTTCAATCCATTTTAATTGCTTATCAATAAACTTTTCATCAATGCAATCAAGACCATATATCTCAACAATTGTTGCCTGTAACTGAAAATGTCTTAATGCAATAAATTCATAAAATTGATTTATGCTGAAATCTAAACTATTGTGTTTCAAATAGGATTGCATAAATTGATTGAATACTTCTGTTGTATGAGCAAACTCTTTATGCTTAAACTTGAAATAATCCGTTGTATCGCACATAACTGCAATATCAAATAACTGTGGAGCGTAACAAGCAGTATCAAAATCAAGAATATAGATTCTTCCATCTTCTGTTTGCAGTAAATTACCTCTGTGCAAATCTCCGTGACAAAAACCATATGACAAGTCTTTGATATTGTTCCAGATCTGATTTCCGATTTCTATGTATTCATTTAATTTCTTATTGGGATAGGCTTTTCTCTTTAGGATATTTATATATCTATCAACAAAAAATTCTTTATTATGAGATATTAATTTGTCCTGATAATTACTCATTAAATAATGCAACTTTTCAATAAGTTCCCCTATAGCAGCGGTATTTCCATCGAGATTTGGTTCAATGCCTTCAATATATTCATATAAAACAAACAGTTGATTTTCAAATATGAAATATGGTTTGCCGTCTTTAGTTTCAATGATTTTGGGAACAGGAAAATTATTCTCAATCAGATATTGCTGAATATCAATTGACTGAATTACAGTATCTAAAAAGGCATTGTCTATTATTTTAAGAAAATATTTTGCATTATCGCAATGCAAAATATAAGAAATACAACCACCCTTACGATTAAAGATTATTAAGTCTATATTTATATCGAAGTGTTTCTTTAATAATTCTAAAATTTTTTCGTCATTCATTTCAATCACTCAATATATTCGTAATAAATCCAAAATGTCTTGCAAGTTTATCACACGTTTCTTTTCTTGTATCCTGTTCACTATTATCACGAACTAATGTGAAAAATCCACTATCAGCATATTCGTTATAATGCTTCTCGCTATTAATGAGTTCTAATCCAGCCTTGTAATTTGCCATCACCTCATCGGAATTATCACAATTTTCTATTACACTAAGAATGAATTGTTTTTCTTCATCGCTTCTGTCGAAAAAGCGTTCAACGCTCATACTTTGAGGTGATAACATAACCGCAATATGATTATAATCTGATATTTCTTGCAATACACTAATCGGAATATTGGTATCAACTATTACTTTTTTATCTTTAGATAGTGATATTAACTCCGCAATTTCAAATCCTGCAACCTCATCAGATACACCATACATCCATTTTTCATATTCTTCAGGAGAGCGCTTTACAAAATCCTCCCAACTGTTCATTTGACTCATATAGTATAGATTTGGTTGAATATCAGGTTGTGCCACTTTATCGGTAACTTCGCAATGATAATTTTCACCGCAGCAAATCAAATCATATTTTTCTGCCAACATTTTCACCATTGTAGATTTACCGGCATAAGCAGTCCCTGTTATGAAATATACATTTTTCAAATAATGCTTTAGTATATTATTTTCAATAAACATTTTTTCTCACCATTATTCAAACAAATCGTGTTTAAAATCCTTTTCTCTTGCGGACACATATGGCCAATTGCCTGTGTCTTCTATAGTCATAGCATTCACATTGCCAAGATGAAAACCAACGTGTCTGAACTGACCTAAAATACATTCAAATCTTGATTTGTTATCACAATTATCAACTATTTCATTTAGCATATCATCGGTCAAATTTTCAAGATAATTATTAGTTTTCGATTTTATAATCTCATAATAATTTAACAAATCTTCCTGTGTAACTGTAATATTAGATTTTATATCAAGTGAGTGAAGATTGTCACAATGAAAAGCAGCACCCGCAAAATTTTTAGGTGTACAGCACCAATAATCGAACCAATACATTGCATGATAAATATGTTTCCATAAGGGCTGATTATATAACTCTTTGTTCAAATCACAAGTCAATATAACCCTTCGAAAATTGTCCATCAATCCACAGGTCATATCTAGCAGAACGCTTGACATCTTAGAATGATTTATATATCCATTCATAATTACACCTTTTCATTAAACTCATTTCATAGTAATTAATATCAGCATCAATTTATAATAACATAAGGATTCATAAAAGTCCAACAAATAAAGAAATCAGGGTGCCACAATACACCCTGATCTCTTTATTTAACGCCTATTCTCATACGATAACAAAAACTGATGTCAAATTCTTTATCACCATAAATAGATTTTATCTTTTTCTCAAACAATTCAATATCATTTTCAATTAAATAGGGTTGCGTTTTCAAAATGGTCTGTAAACCGCCTTGACTAAGCGCAATGCCGATAAATCTGTCTGCATTGCATTTTTCTTTGTTCAAGAAAACAATCTCTCGGCAATATCTGAAATAACCACTTTGTTTAATGTTCTGCAAGTGTTTATCTTTATTCCAACGCTGAAAAGTTTTGAAAATATCTTTGTTTTCAAGTTCAATAAATCTAACCTTGTTAAGCAACTGAGAATAAGCCAGCTCTGCTTCTAAGCTGCACATAGGAGGCCAATCACAATCTACTGTTGCAAATACTCCGTGCGGTTTTAGAATACGATTAACCTCTGCTAATGTATCAGTAGGATTCATCCAATGAAACGATTGTGAACAGATCACAATATCCGTTGAATTCTCGGGCAAGGTTGTGTTATCAGAATATGCTCTTATAAATGAAATATCATCACTTTTCTGCTTTGCTATTGACAGCATTTCTTCATTTGGATCAATACCGATTATATTATCGCATTTATCAATCCAAGCCATTGTTGACAGACCCGTTCCGCAACCTAAATCAACAATCTGATTAGGCTTATATTCATAATAATTCAACACTATATTGCAAGCAGAATCAGGAATTGTCGGTCTGCTATGTTCATAAAGCTTTGCAAATCCTAAAAAACGGTTTGAGTTAATTTTGTCATCCTGAATATCGTTTGATTTGTTATCAGTTATTAGAGAATTAATTGAAATATCAAAGATATTTGAAATTAGCTTTAATGTATCCACATTAGGGATTGTTTCACCATTCTCCCAACGAGACACCGCCTGTCTTGTGACAAATAACTTCTTCGCCATTTCATCCTGTGTGAGATCATTAGTTTTTCTTAAATTAAGCAATATATCTTTAACTTCCATATTATCACCTAATTTAATTATACCTGATAATCTCAATATGTAAAGCAACTACCTGTTGCTGTTATATGTTGAGAAAAAATAAATTTTTAAAACTTTTGTTACTTTTTACAATTTTCGACACTTATATAGCAAAGGATATTATTTTAACTAAAATTAAACATTCTTGTCAAAATAATATGCAGTTTTGCATTATATATTGAAAATTCCAATAAAAAATATCATTATTATAATAAATCATTTATTAATATGATTTGAAAAAACAAATTTTTTAATTAAGTGGAGTTATCATTATGAACAAAGAAAAACTAACTGAATTTATTTTAGATATTTTTGCTGTTCCGGGATTTGCAATACAATTTATTAATAATGTTCCAAATGGATGGAAGATTTCTCTATGCATAGTGTCAATTGTATGCTTTTTTATTTTGACAGCATTACTATTTGAAAGAAAAGTAATTTCCCGAAAAAGCCTAATTAAAAAAGGGAAAAAAACATTAAATAACACTAATGAAAAGGCAGTGCTATTTGGTGGAGATTTAACTTGGAAAGAGGATTACGTGGAAAATATTAGTCTTTTATTAAAGGGAAGCAAAAGCGTAGAAATAATTTTACCAAAAGAAAAAATTGAAACCAATAACAGTTCAGCAAGAAAAGAATTGTATAAGCGTATAGATGCCTTAAAAGAACTCGGCGCAGAGGTATATACTACCGATACTGATTTTCATATGCGTGGATTTATCATAGATCCTAATTCAGTAAACTTAACAACATATATGTTATTTGCTAAAAGAATTGAAACTAATCCTAATAACCAAGAAAAAAACAAATATAGTTTTGAAGAATTGAATTCAGGAAAAGACAAAGAGATGTATGCTATCATTTATAATTTATATAGTCAAATAAAACAAACAGCAACTTTAATATAGAAATGTCGAAAAATATGGATTTAAATATAGAAGAGAAAAACATCAAATTAATTAAAAATATTAAGAAATATCAGACTCAAAAAATCAATCCTATTGTTATCGAGTTTGATGGTACACCAAATGCTGGCAAAACTACAGTCGTAGAGGAAGTATATAAAGTTCTAAACTCTATTTTCAAATGTTCATATATTATGGAAAGAGCAAAGAATTGTAAAATCAAAGACAAACTGTCTCCCAAGTTTAATTTTATTACAGGGACTCAAACTATAATAAGAATTATAGAGGAAATTGAATGTAATAATCAAATAATTCTTTGTGAACGGGGTTTACTTGATGCAATATTTTGGATGCATTTCCATAATGAAAATAAAAGAATATCAAATGAATGCAAACAAGCATTGACTCAATTTTTTCTGTTAAATGATTTTATCAAATGCAAATTTTTTTCTTTAGTACTGCAATGTGATTCAAACTCAGCAATAATGCGTGAAAAAATAAAGAATAAATATATTAATAATAAGAAGAGAATAGTTAATGAAGAAGTTATTGACATGTACAATATATCAATTGATAATTGTTATGAACAATATAAAAACCAATTTAGCAGTATAAAAATAGACACTAGTGATATGACAATTCAAGAAGTTTTTGATGTTTCCCTTTTTCATATACTCAAGTATATAAACAAGCAAATTGAAAATGATTATGAAAACCTTGACAAATAACAAAGAGCGCGCTAATATAGGAGTCGCCGAAAAAGGTAGTGTGCTCTTTGAAAAAAAAATAGATTTTAGTGGAAACAAGTCCTGAGAGTATACTGTCTACCAGTAGCTTTCAGGACTTTAATTTTTGAAAAGAGATTAGAATATATTGAACCTTGAAAATTGAATAATGTTGCTGTTGTACATAAGCACAGGACGAGCGAGTTGAGCGATATTGCCATGACTGCAGTAATCTGCATGAGCGAGAATTCAATCTGTTACTGATTAAATATCAGGATTGCCATGACTCCGGTGCTAAAGAAAGGAGTGAAGTAGAAATTATCAGCTAACTATCCCCCTGAGGGATAGGCAAGCATATTGTTTGTATATACAAACAGAAATCGGGGGAACCCCGAACCCCCTAAAATTGAGTGTGGTGTATTCCACAGAAAGAGAGGTATAAACTAAAACAAACAACAAAAGTAAAATGATTGCTATGCGTTTTCGTGAAAGCGAATACGATACAATCAAACGAAAAGCAGATAAAGCGAATCTAAACTTTACTGAATTCGTTACAAGGTCTGCATTAGATAAACCCATAATTGTAATGGATGGTTTGAATGATATTTTGAAAGAACAAAAAGCAATCGAAAAAAATCTTAATCAGTTAATAACATTATGCAATATGGGCAAAATCGCTTGTCCTGATCTATCGAAATTGCTTACACAGTATTCAGGCGTGTATGACCGACTAAACGATATTTGCGGGAGGTTCGAGTGAGTGGCAACCTTTACAGCAATATCGAATAAAACACAAAATAGGACAGCAATGAAAAGAGTACTTGATTATGTAATGCAGGATTACAAAACTGTATATGGTGATAAAAAACTTGTGAGCGGACAAAACTGTATTCCTAAAAGTGCCTATTCAGAATTTATGGCTACAAAGAATCAATATGGAAAAGCAAACGGAGTATTCTTTAAGCAATACGTTCAATCATTTAAACCGAATACTGCAACACCTGAACTGATTCATCAGATAGGAATTGCAACAGCTAAATTCTTTGACGGATTTGAAGTTGTAGTAGCAACACACATTGATAGAGATCACTGGCATAACCACTTTGTAGTAAACAGTGTAAATTGCGAAACTGGATTGAAGATTCAAATCAATGAAAAAGGGTTAGAAGATTTAAGAAACTATTCTGATGAGATATGTTTGAAATATGGACTTGAAACATTAAGGCCATATACTAAACCCAAACAAAAATCACCAAGTCAACGAGAATACAGAGTAGCTATGAAAGGCGAAAGTTGGAAATTCGCACTTATGGCTATGATAGACAAGGCAATGAAACATTGCAGAACCAAAGACGAATTCAGGATATATCTAAAGCGGTACGGATATGATGTCAAATGGCAAGATAACTACAAGTACATCACATATACTTGCCCCAACAATATGAAATGCCGAGACATCAGATTACATCAAGAAAAATACAGAAAGGAGAACATGGAGCTTGAGTTTAGATTACGAGAAGCTCAAACAAAGGAACGATGCGAATATCAACAAGCTGCACCAAGCAACGAGTATAACAGTGATAGACCGAGAGTTATGGCAGACATTGATAGAACTGAACAGAAATCAAGTAGCTCTGCTAGAAGATACGTCAGCGATAAGTACGGTAGAGAATTATTCAGCGGAAGCAGTCAAACTGATAACGGAAGAGATGACTTCCCAAATGGATATGATGAAAACGGAATTAATCAATCAACAGAAACAGGATGGGAAGAAGCAAGAAAATATCTCTTTAGCAACGGATCAGATGAACAGTATGATGAAAGACTTGAAGAAGAAATGGTTACCATTACTAATTGGAATACCGACAGCGATACAAATTGTATCATGGACGGTATTTATACTCTGGCAAATGCTGCAGAAATAATTGAAAAACCGATAAACAAAATTCCAAGACAAGCTAAAAACAGAAAGAAAGGTCTTGGACAAAGAGAAGATGACCATAGCGGAGATTATCAAAATAATAATGAACTCTACTACGGACCATCTATGTAACAAAAATGAAAGTCCCGGTGAAAATTCACCGGGCAGAAAAGGATAACAATGATAATGACAATAACTAAAATATCAGCAAATACATTTTGATTGGAGGAATGACGGAAAATATTTAGAATCTGTGTTGCCACATGGCAACGGAGAAAATACCACAATATGAAATTGATTCACTCGTAAGAACTTTTCTACCTGATATAAAATTATTCTTCAAAAATGAAAAATATAAAGAAGAATTTGAAGAGTGGAAAAGTTCAAAAGATAAAGCAACATGAATAATAAAAGGCATAGAGCACTTAAACTCTATGCCTTCTTTTTATTCCAATTTTGTGAAATATATGAAAGTAATTCACTTGCAACATCGATTTTTTTTGTTTTCAAAATCTCAATATTATGTTTAGAGGTATAAATATAATAATATCCTGTTTTTTCTTCGTCACTGGCATCAATAGCTTCTACTGATAACGCATCTTTTAATTGAATAACTCGATCTTTATTGAATTCAATATAAATCTCTTCATTCATTAACTTTGCATAATTACTTTCATAATGCTTTGTAACAAATATAAATGCAAAATCGTTATTTAAATCATTAGCATTTGCAAAATCATGAAATATTTCAAAGACCTTAACAATATCTTGTTGAGAGGGCAAAGATTTTTTTGCAACTTCTTTCATCTCATCAATACTATCTCCATTTATTGTTTGTTTCAAGTTTTCTAGTTCTTTAATGGCCTGTTCTTTTTTTTCCTCATTTATATAAAATGTATTATCATGAATCGCTCTTAAAGTGTTTTTAAACGATCTTGCAACACTATTTCCCATTAACTCCTTCTCAAGATTTTTAAACTCAATCTCACTTTTCCAAATAGGTTTTAAGCGTTGGCTTCTATCAAAGAACTGTTTACTTACAATATTCTCTCTGTGAATATTTTTTAAAAAACAAACAATATCGTCATCGCATAACAACGACAAATTAATACCCTTTTCAATATATCCTGATGCCGAAATGGCTGTCTTGGAAAATATACTTTTCTCATCACCGAGTTTGTCTTTATATGTATTAACCATGTAATTATCATAGCTCTCGATTGCTAACTGAATCAACTTAACGTCATACAAAATAGTTGGATTATTCTGTATCCAATGTCTTTCTAAATCATTAGCAAAAGTAACATTTTCGATAACACTTAAAGAACCTCGTTTAAATGCCGGAACTCTTTTTACAGCAGAGGAGGCATCCGTATATTCTGATATTACATATCCCGCAAAAAGTCGATCAACATCCAATGCCATAGTATTAAAACCTGTTACATATGAATCTCTGATTAAATAATCAAGTTTATCTACATCTATAAGGGATCCATTCAACATTCCTATTATGGTGTTTTCTATTAATTTATCATTATGCTTATATTTAACGCCTATTATGGAACGCACAAAAAGTTCCTTATCAATATCCACAATATTTTCTGATAACAACAACTTTAAACCAACAATTGCACTCATTGCTTCATGTGGTTTTCCTGTGTCCACTTTAATATCATCATGAAAATCAAATAAATCCGGAAGACATCTTTTTAACACTTCTTTAAAATCCGTGCTTTTCTTATAATACTCCTCTCCGGTATGTGAAAATGGTGAGTGTCCTACATCATGCAATAAACACGCTAAAACAAAAGTCTTTCTATATTGATTCCAAGGAATACTTACATATTCATCATAATTTCGTTCTCTAACATTTTTCTCAAAACAATCAAATGCTTTTGTCCCCAAATGATAAACACCTATAGAATGAACAAATCTGTTATGTAAAGCAGAAGGATAAAGAGCTTGATATCCAGTTTGCACAATATTTCTCAATCGTTGAAATTCAGCTGTATCTATCAATGGAAAACAAAAATCTTCAAGATCAACATATCCATATATAGGGTCTTTAATTTGTTTCATAACCAAACTTCTTTCCTATCAATTAACCTTGCTGAACAAATTTCATTGTTATGTTAACTAAAAAGCTTAAAACATTAAATGGCAAATAGCCAATAAAACGACTTTCTAAATCTTGAATATTTTTTGTTTTAACGATACGAATTGAATTGGTTTTTCGATCATATTCAAAATAATCAGAAAAGTCATATAACGCAGTTACAACTTGTTCAGATGACGATAAAAAAATCGCATCAATCTTATCATCGGAAAGGGATTGTTGCTGAATAAAAATTCCAGCCTCACTTAATTCATCTAATGTAACCATATCTCTATTGCTGAATTTCTTTAGTGCTATTAAAACATTAGCAATAATATATTCTGCTCCAACAAAAGTCGCCATATAAACCCCTCCATAATAAAAATAGTCTACAATAATTTATGTTATTATATCATTATTCTATTCCATTTTCAATATAATAATAACAAATATTTTTGGTAAAAAATGTATATTTCATTGACAGAAAACTCAAATACAAACAAAAAATCCGAAAGTGTCACCAATTATGGTGAGTTTCGGATTTTTATCTTTTGGTGGAGATGGCGAGAGTCGAACTCGCGTCCAAAATCAGCTTGCCAAGGGCTCTACGAGTGTAGTTTGTCCTTTAAGTTTCCCCTCACCTGACGGCGGCAAACAGCCTGTAGGCTACGGTAGCCTTTAATACCTGACAGATGCCAAGGCACTCATCTGTTCATGTTCGCCACTAAGTCGACGCTCTAATGACAGCCGTGGCACTCCGTCACAGAACGCAAGCTGCTAATTAAGCAGCAAGAGCAACTGAATTAGTTTTGTCAGTTAATTTTAAGTTGTTACTTTTTAAGTGGTGCAACTCCACTACTCGCTGACCAAGGTTTACCAACCCTGTCGAAATCCTTTCATCCCCGTATTAAATTCTTTCCTTCATTGCTCTTTCTATAGCTCTGTCGGAGTCCTTCTTCGCCTGCACTGCTCTCTTATCGTAAAGCTTTTTGCCTTTACAAAGTCCTATTTCAAGCTTGGCTCTGCCGTTTGTAATATAAAGACTCAGCGGAACTATAGAAAGTCCCTGCTGCTGACTTTGACCAAAAAGCTTCATAATCTCCTTCTTATGAAGAAGAAGCCTTTTTTTACGCATAGGGTCGCGATTAAACCGATTGCCCTGTTCATACGGAGAAATATGCATACCTATCGCAAACATTTCTCCGTCATCGACACTGCAAAAGCTGTCCTTAAGATTAACCCGTCCGTTTCGGATAGATTTAATCTCCGTGCCAAAAAGCTCTATGCCTGCCTCATAAGTTTCAAGAACGAAATAGTCGTGATAGGCTTTTTTATTATTTGCGATTATTTGCTTTTCATTCTTCAAGTCTATCACTCCTTATTTTTAGATTAAACTCCTACCTTCAAGTGCACGTGACAGTGTCACCTCGTCGGCATACTCCAAATCTGCTCCAACAGGAACACCATAGGCAAGCCGGCTGACAGTTATTCCGAGAGGCTTAAGAAGTCTGCTTATGTACATAGCAGTAGCCTCTCCCTCAACGGTCGGATTAGTTGCCATAATCACCTCTTCAACAGTATCATCATTAAGGCGTGCCATAAGCTCCTTGATTCTGATCTGGTCGGGTCCGATATTATCCATAGGTGAAATCGCACCGTGAAGCACGTGGTAAGTGCCCTTATATTCGTGTGTACGCTCGATAGCGGCAACGTCGCGAGGGTCTTCAACTACACAAATAACGCTTTTGTCCCTTGTATTGCTTTTGCAAATCGGACACAGCTCTTCATCAGCAAGGTCACAACAAACCGAGCACTGCTTGATTTTTGTATGTGCATCGGTAATCGCCTTGGCAAACTCTTTTGCCTGCTCGGCAGATAAGCCAAGCACGTAAAATGCCATTCGCTGAGCGGTCTTATGACCTATGCCCTGCATACGCTCAAACTGATCTATTAAATTTTGCAGTGGTGCAAGATTGAAAGCCATAATAACCTCTGAAAGATAATAGATTTTTATAATTTCGCTACAACAAATAAAAATAAAGTTAACTGAACATTAAATTTTGTCAGTAACGCAGCATAACGGAAAAAGACAAATCGTAATATAAATCTGCGTATTTTTTCGTTAGGCAAGGCTTTGGCTAAATTTCATCGA
>JAFLRZ010000008.1:0-37988 GCA_022511225.1 Eubacterium sp. | reverse complement strand
GGCTAAATTTCATCGACGGGAGCATACATCAGGTATGTGACCGAGTGAAATTTTGCCAGTAACGCAGCATAACGGAAAAAGACGCGATTTAGAGACCCGGAATGTTAAGTCCACCGGTTACCTTTTCCATTTCACGCTCTGATTCCTCATCAATCTGACGCATTGCCTCGTTAAACGCTGCAACGAGCATATCCTCGAGCATCTCAACGTCTTCAGGATCAACAACCTCAGGGTTTATGCCGATAGATTTAACCTCGTGATTGCCGGTAACAGTAATCTCAACCATTCCGCCGCCTGATGTTACGACATATTCCTTCTGCTCAAGCTCAGCCTTTTTTGCTTCAAGATTTTCCTGCATTTTCTGAGCCTGACGAAGCATACTCTGCATATTCTGCGGGCCTCCGCCCATTCCCTTTGGGATTCTTGCTTTCATAATTTATTCTCCTATTTTATTCAAAATTTATTTTTACGGATCCTTGAGCACGGCTTACTAAGTCCTCAAGCAGATCACGCTTTTCTTTGTTTTCGTTCTTTCGATTAAAAATTCCAAGCTTATAATTAATTCCTGTTACCTCGAAGAGAGATTTTTTGATTGCTTTCATATGAGTCGGAATTTTAATAAAATCCTTTACCGTAGGATTAGGACTGTCGATAAGGAAAAAATCACCACGAACAAAGGCTCTTGAATCGTTTAATATGCCAAAAAGCGCAATGTCGTTTTTGTGGATTGCTTCAAGAAATTCTGCCCACTGCTCAAATTCAGCATCCTGAGGCGGTGCTTGCTCAGGTGCAGAAGAAGCAGGCGGTGTGCTCGTAATGGGTACACTTTCCTGAATTGGTGCAGGCGGTATATCTTTCTCGGTATCCGACACTGCTTCAGACTTTTCAGGCTCGGGTGTTTCCTCGGCTACGGCCTCTTCTTTTACCTCTGTCTTTTGCGTTTCTACACTCTGAGACTTCGGTGCAGGTGCAGTATTTATGCCTCTTTTTACCGCAAGCTCAAGCTGTGAGAGCCTTTCAAGTATCGACTTGTGCGATTCATCAAGCTTCGGTTGACAAAGCATAATGAAAGCCATTTCCATTTCTATTCTTGAATTTGCCCCAGACTTAATTTTTGTGTATGAGGTCTGGAACAAATCAAGTGCATAAATTATATTTTCAAGCGTAAAGCTCTCGGCTGTTTTCTGAAATCCTGAATACTCGTCATCAGTGCAGATAATCAGCTCTCGGCTCATTTTAACGGTTTTTACCATAAGCACGTTTCGCATATGGTTAATCATTTCATTGCAAAGCCGCTCCATATCATAGCTGTTTGAGTAAAGCTGAGACAAAAGCTCCATAGCTCCGGAGCTGTTCTTTTTAAGTATACAGTCGGTAAGCTTATGAAGGATTTCACGACCTGCAAGACCTGCAACCTCGGACACAAGCTTTGAATCAATCTGCTTGCTTCTGCTGGTACACTGATCGAGAATTGATAGTCCGTCACGCAGTGCGCCGTCTGCAATACGAGCAATCAGAATAGCCGCATCATCGTCAAGCGTCATTCCCTCTGCCTGAGCAACCTGCTTAAGTCTTACAGACATCGTTTCAGGCTGAATACGTTTAAAATCAAAGCGCTGACAGCGTGAAAGAATCGTTGCCGGTATCTTGTGAATTTCAGTTGTTGCAAGAATAAAAATAACGTGAGCAGGAGGCTCTTCGAGAGTTTTGAGCAGAGCATTGAACGCTCCCTGCGAAAGCATATGCACCTCGTCAATAATATAAACTCTGTATTTGCCCCTTGACGGAGTATAATTAGCTTCCTCCCTTAAATCACGGATATTGTCAACGCCGTTGTTTGATGCAGCATCGATTTCGACAACGTCATAGATTGCACCGCTGTCAAGTCCGCGGCACACCTCGCACTCGTTACAAGGCTCTCCGTTATTGCTGTGCTCGCAGTTGACTGCCTTTGCGAGAATCTTTGCGCACGTGGTTTTGCCCGTACCTCGGGAGCCTGTAAAAATATATGCATGTGAAACCTTGTTTTCACAGATTTCATTTTTCAGGGTAGATGTAACATGGTCTTGTCCATAGACGTCAGAAAAGTTTTTCGGTCTATATTTTCTGTATAAAGCCTGATACATATGCTACCTCCTAATAAATATATAAACAAAAGGCAGAAGCTCTTATTTCATAATGTAACGCACAGACTTGTCTGCGGCGCACAGAAAAATCCACTTATTGCTGCTCGGTTCCCCGCCTGACAAGGTTCGTAGCATCCTGTCGCACAGGGCCCATACGCTACATTATGAAATAAGGTTAACCCCTACCTTTTACTCACAAACTGATTAAAAATTTTCTGTTACAGTATTATACTATACTATTTAACAGAAATCAAGACCTTTTCAACAGCGCCATAATAAATGTAGTGAAAATCCTTTATTTCGTACCATTTATCTTCTATGCTGCAGTCAATAAACTGAGACGGCTCAAATTTGCCCTTTGCAGCCTTTTTGCAAACAAGAACAAGCTCTGCCTCCTCAAAGAAGGGTGCATTTTCGTCAAAGCAGGGTGTTATACAGCATTCCTTTGCCTTATCAACATCCCTGCCGCTCTTTGAGCCGCATACGCCGTGAATCTGCTTCTTCATCTCATCAGGGTAAAAGCTGAGAGTAAAATAATCCTCTTTATCTAAAAATTCCTCCGTGTATCGCTGAGGGCGGATATAAACTGTAGCCATATCAACACCCCAAAGCTCGCCGATTGCGCCCCAAGAAACAGTCATTGTATTATAACCGTTCTCATTACCTGCAGTCACCAATCCCCAACGGTTTTTAAGAAGATCGACTACGTTTTCTTTAACGTCAGTAAGCTTAATTTCCTTAAACATATGTAATCACTCCAAATATTAAAGACAGCACAGGGACGTCCTATGCTGCTCTTTAGTTTACTAATATATTATTTTATAAACTTAATCATCTCAAGGGCTGCGTTAATATCGCCGTCAACCTTGAGCTTACCGGTTGTAAATGCGATAACAGGATCAAGCTTGCCATTGATAAGCTTAGTGAAATTTGTAGCATTCATAGTAAGGATAGCATTGCGGTCATAATATTCGTAAGGCTCAACGTGAACCTGACCGTCCTTAATCTCAATGTAAAAAATACCTTCTACCTTGCCAATAAGGTTTATCTGAAAAGCAAGTGTTCCCTGTACTGATGAAACGTCACAATTCAAGAACTTTTTTCTGGCTGCTGAAACAACCGATTCGTATGTCATTGCCATAATATAAGCCTCCAACTACATATTATATATATTTTCACAACAGGATTAGTATACCATAAAGCAAAAAACATATCAAGTAGTTTGTTGCGCCAAAATTCGCTGTTTTATTCAGGCAAAGCAATGCAAATTCACTCAGCCCTTATCCTTTGGTTTGCATATGAGAGCCACGACGATTCCGCTAATCATAGCAACAGTTATGCCTGCCGCCGACGCCTGAAGTCCTCCCGTAATTACACCGAGGAATCCGTCCTTTGCAACTGCTTCTTTTATTCCTTTAGCAAGATTGGCACCAAATCCTGTAAGCGGTACCGTTGCTCCTGCACCTGCAAAATCTATAAGATACTGATAAACTCCGAGTCCGCCTAAAAGTACACCTACACACACAAACAAAACGAGGATCCTTGCCGGTGTAAGCTTTGTTAAGTCTATAAGAAGCTGGCCGATAACACATATTAATCCGCCGACAATAAACGCTTTTAAAAACATCATAAAAAATCACCTGCTATCATTTTTTACAATAACAGGTGAATTATTCATACATTTCAGTGGGTAAAACAATTAAGTTATAGATTTATGTAAGATACTTCAAGCACAGAGCGATGCGGTCATCGCTCCTACAGAAATTCTGTTCAATGCAATTTCGGCGCAGTTATGCGCTTTTTCGACACTCTGTCAGACTTTTGAAAAAGATGCAGAATTTCGTTTTTGGCAATAAGAGCTGTATATAGATACTGCCTGATTGCCAAAGACGAAAAGCGCCAAAAATAGCAGGAACTCGATGTTCCTGCTATTTTTCTTGTCATTTATAAGAATACTTCCATACGGAACGATGCGATAATCGCTCCTACAGAAATTCTATTCAATGCAATTTCGGCACGGTTATGCACTTTTTCGGAAGTCTGATACTTAATTTTTTGTAGGTAAGCCTTCTTTATCGTACATACAAATTGCTTCACACATAATTTCAATACCTGCAGAAATACATTCAGGACGAAGGAGTTCAGGAGTATCAAGACGAGTGTGGTAATAGCGTGGAGGATCCGGATTCATAGCAGCAAGTGTAGATGCAGGGATTTTGCGCTGAGTAAAAGCAGCAGCATCAGAACCACCAATATAAACCGACTCAAACTTAAGGTCAAATCCACAGTTTGCGGCAGCATTCTTAAGAAGATGTTTTACGCCCCAGTCGTGCTGAACGGTGCCTGAAAGGTCACGGTCGTAAATTGCCATATCCTCTAAATCACGGAAGGTATCAAGTGCAATAACGGCAGTCGGGATATCCTTTAATTCCTGCTCGTGAGCCTTAGCATAAGCCTTTGCGCCGCGAAGTCCCGCTTCCTCGGAGCCGGAGCAAATCATAACTACTTCAGTGTTTTCAAACTCAATTCCTGCCTCGTCAAGAGCCTTGATTGTCGCCAAACCTGTATAGCAGCCTGAAAGGTTGTCAGATGCGCCTGGTACGGACTTAGTCCAGCTCTGGAAGAAAAGGAACGCAAGCTCAAACGGAATGAAAATGCAGGAAACTACGAAGAAGAGAATGAAAAACCACTTGATTTTGTCAATGCTCATAGCAGCTGAGCCCTTGCCTACAATAAGACATACAACTGCATAAACAGTCTGAATGATAAGACCGACAACGGCAGGAATTTCAACACAAAGCTTAGCCGTAAGACCTCCGATAAGATAGTTAAGTGTCCATTCAAACTGGCTGTCAGAGTGACCTATCATAACGAATCTTTTTTTAACCTCGCCCTTAGGACTTCTTGTAGCGACCATATTGTGTGATGTCTGCTTCGGGAAAAGGAAATCGTCAAACTGCTTATACATTAAAAATTCGAAAATAAGAGGAATAAATGCAAGTACGCAAAGTACAACGGCAGCAATAGGAGATGCAAACCAGTTTACAAATACCGATGCAACACCGCACACAACAGTAAACGGAATAAAGCCCATAAATCCCTGTCTGTGAAGTGTAAATTCCTCAATCTCTGTTTTACCGCAATAGTTTTTCATATCCCTTTCCATCCACTGCTGAGCGCGATGCTCCTCAGGTGAACCGGGTTTACGGGGACCTATCTTCTTGCAGATTTTTGTTATGCCCTTGACAGCGTATTCAGTGTTTTTCTGAATATCTATACTTTGAGCATATTCATTGGCAATTTTCATAGTATTTTCTCCTGTATCAGTAATATTACTATTACATATTAACACATTTTAACAGTCAATGCAACAAAAATAAAAATACGGGAGGATAATATCCTCCCCTACAATCTTACAGTTTATTCATAGGGGAGGCAACTGCCTCCCGCTCTGATTTCTATAAATTAATATAAATCTTATTTTTTCTTAAACTTGTCAAAAAAGCCTTCCTTGCCATTGTTTTTTGGCTGGACATACGATTTGTCAAACTGCTTAAGTATTTCTGCCTGCTCACCGCTGACGCTCTTTGGTATATCAACTATAACTCTGACGTACTGCTCACCTCTGCCGTAGCCGTTAAGTCGCTGAATACCCTTGTTGCCTTTAAGCGTAATAACCTCATTCGGCTGTGTGCCGGCAGGAATTAAAAGATTAATTTCGCCGTCAAGAGTAGGTATCTTCGCCTCTACACCAAGCGTTGCCTCAACAAACGAAATGTGCTTTTCAAACCAAACGTCAAAGCCGTTTCTCTTGAAATACTTATGTGGCTTTATGCGAACAACTACCTTGAGATCTCCTGAAGGACCTCCGTTAAGTCCGGTGTTGCCCTGTCCCCTTACATTGAGCACCTGCTCGTTATCAATACCTGCAGGTATATCAATGCTTGAAGTTTTCTTTACTCTCACCTTGCCCTTGCCGTTACATTTCTTACAAGGTGTAGATATAATCTTACCGGAGCCGCCACACCGCGAACAAGGTCTCTGCGAGCTCATAACGCCAAGCGGAGTTTTTCTCTGGGTTGTAATATATCCGGAGCCGTGACATTCGCTGCAGGTTGAAGGAGAAGTGCCCTTAGCCGCTCCTGTACCGTGACATTCGCTGCAGTCAACCACTCTCATAACCTCAACGTCTTTTTTACAGCCCTTTGCCGCCTCCTCAAAAGTAAGTACAACATCTGTCTGCAAATCCCGTCCTCGCTTAGGTGCATTAGGATTTGATGCACCACCGAAGCCGCCGCCAAAGCCTCCGCCGAAGAACGAGAAAATATCGCCTAAATCAATATCTCCGTCAAAGCCGAAGCCTCCGCCGCCAAAGCCGCCACCGTAGCCGCCTGCACCTGCATTGTAGCTTGGGTCAACTCCGGCATAGCCGAACTGGTCGTATCTTGCTCTCTTCTGCGAGTCGGACAAAATCTCGTAAGCCTCGTTACATTCCTTGAACTTAGCTTCAGCCTCAGGATTATCGGGATTCAAATCGGGATGATACTTTTTTGCCGTTTTTCTGTATGCCTTTTTTATTTCGTCATCGCTTGCGCCCTTTGGCACACCGAGGATTTCATAACAGTCTCTTTTGTTTTCAGGCATAATTCGCCCCCTATCTTGCTAATAGCCTATCTCTTAAAGAAACACTTAAAGAGATAGGCTCAGCATTATTCTAATATTTTGTCAGAGATTAGTTATCCTCTACCTCTGTGTAATCGTTGTCTGAGTAGCCTGCATTTGCTCCGCCTGCCTGAGCATTAGGGTCAAAATCTGCAGGATTTGCACCTGCTGCCTGTGCTGCTTCATAAAGCTTCTGTGAAACCTCATAGAACTTGTTTGTGAGATCCTCCTGAGCTGATTTAATAGCATCAAGGTTTTCTCCCTTAAGTGCTTCCTTAAGTGTGTCAAGCTTTGATTCAAGAGCGCTCTTGTCCTCTGCTGAGAATTTGTCACCGTCCTCTGAAAGCATTTTCTCGGTCTGGTAAACCATCTGGTCTGCATTGTTGCGAAGATCAACTGCTTCTCTCTTCTTCTTGTCCTCTTCAGCAAACTGCTCTGCTTCCTTAACAGCCTTTTCAACATCCTCCTTGCTCATATTTGAAGATGCTGTAATTGAAATCTGCTGCTCCTTGCCTGTACCGAGATCCTTTGCAGATACGTGAACGATACCGTTTGCATCAATATCAAAAGTAACCTCAATCTGTGGCACACCGCGTCTTGCAGGAAGAATGCCGTCAAGGTGGAACATACCGAGTGTCTTGTTGTCCTTTGCAAATTCTCTTTCACCCTGAAGAACGTGAACCTCTACAGAAGTCTGATTGTCTGCTGCTGTTGAGAAAATCTGGCTCTTCTTAGTAGGAATAGTAGTATTTCTCTCGATTATAACAGTGTTTACACCGCCCATAGTTTCGATACCGAGTGAAAGCGGAGTTACGTCAAGAAGAAGAAGTCCTTTAACGTCACCGCCGAGTACACCACCCTGAAGTGCTGCGCCCATAGCAACGCACTCGTCAGGATTGATACCCTTGAAAGGCTCTTTACCGCTGAACTTTTTGATTGCTTCCTGAACTGCAGGGATTCTTGTTGAACCGCCCACGAGAAGAATTTTGTCAATCTCGTTCATAGAAAGACCTGAATCGCTCATTGCCTGACGAACAGGACCCATTGTTGCTTCAACGAGGTCTGCTGTCATTTCGTTGAACTTTGCTCTTGAAAGAGTAAGATCAAGGTGAACAGGTGTGCCTGATGCATCAACAGTGATGAAAGGAAGATTAATCTGAGCTGTTGTCATACCCGAAAGGTCAATCTTTGCCTTTTCTGCTGCTTCCTTAACTCTCTGCATAGCCATCTTGTCATTTGAAAGATCTACACCTGATGTCTTCTTAAACTCAGCAACGATCCAGTTCATAATCTTGTTATCAAAGTCGTCACCGCCGAGTCTGTTGTTACCAGCAGTTGCAAGAACCTCCTGAACACCGTCACCCATTTCGATGATAGATACGTCGAAGGTGCCGCCGCCGAGGTCATAAACCATAACCTTCTGGTCATCCTCTTTGTCTATACCAAAGGCAAGAGCTGCTGCAGTAGGCTCGTTGATAATTCTCTTAACGTCAAGTCCTGCAATTTTGCCGGCGTCCTTAGTAGCCTGACGCTGTGCATCTGTAAAGTAAGCAGGAACGGTGATAACAGCCTCTGTTACCTTTTCGCCGAGATATGACTCAGCATCTGCCTTAAGCTTCTGAAGAATGATTGCAGAAATTTCCTGAGGAGTATAAGCCTTGTCGTCTACAGTAACCTTGTAGTCACTGCCCATATGCCTTTTGATAGAAGAAATTGTGCGGTCAGGGTTTGACACTGCCTGACGCTTTGCAACTGTTCCTACCATTCTCTCGCCGTCTTTTGAAAAGCCTACGACTGACGGAGTTGTTCTGCCGCCCTCTGCATTAGCGATTACTACAGGCTCACCGCCCTCAATAACACTTACACAGCTGTTTGTTGTACCTAAATCAATACCGATAATCTTTGACATATATTTGTCCTCCTTATAATTTGTAATTAGTTGGCTGTTTTGACCATTGCAGGTCTCACAACCTTATCATTTAATTTATAGCCCTTCTGGAATACGTCTGTGATAACGTTTTCGTCTAAGCTTTCATTCTCTTCGTGCATAATTGCATTATGAAAGTTAGGGTCAAACTGCTCACCTGCTTCGCCGTAGGCTGTAACACCGATTTTTTCAAGAGCTGCCATCAGTCCGTCGTACGTCATCTGTACGCCCTTTTTAAGACCCTCATAGTCCTCTGTCTTGTCTGATAATGCTCTTTCAAAGTTGTCAATAACACCTAAAAGCTCCTTGACAACGTTTGCAGTAGCGAATGCATAGCTGTCGCTCTTCTCCTTTTCGGAGCGTTTGCGGAAGTTTGCATACTCTGCAGTAACGCGAAGAAGCTGATCCTTTGTATCAGCAAGCTCCTTTTCAAGAGCGTTATCCTCGCTTTTTTCTTCTGTCTCTTTTTCAAGAGCTTCCTCCGTCTTTTTCTGTTTTTCCTCTTCTACGCTTTTATCAGCTTTTTTCTTAGCCATTTTTTACCTCCTTTGAGAGTAATCTGTCTACTGTGTTAAATATATGCTTAACAATGGGAATAACCCTTTTGTAGTCAATTCTTACCGAGCCTATCATACCAAGGCACGCTTTTTGATTGTTTCCATAGGTAAACTGAGAAATAATCGTTGACGTGTTTTTCATTTCATACAGAGGATTTTCATCCCCGATAAACATTGCAGATTTAGTGCCCAGCCTTGAAAACTCTTTGATAAGCTTTATCATCTGCTCCTTATCTGCAAGAAACGATAGAAGCTTATAAACGTCTGTTCCCAGCTCCTCGTGCGAAAGGAGCTTCGTTTCGCCCTCAATATTGAGAGTTGTATGTGACGCTTCATTGCAAAGTGAGCAAAGTGAAATCAGTACGGGAAGCAAATCAAATACTCTTTTGTCTGCAATAAGCACCGAGCTTTGAATCAGTGCCATATTGACGTCTGTAAGCGGTGTGCCGATAAACAGTCTTTGCATTACCTCGTAAAACAGAAATCTGAAATCATCATCAAGCCTGCAAGTAAGGTTAATAAGAGAAGATTTAATCTTACTGCCGACAGTGAGTAATACAAGCATACCCTTCGAGTTTCCGGCAGGAATAAGGTCGACACCCTCAATGCAGTCAAGGTCATCCTCAAGTATACTGCTAAAAGATGCACACTGAGTATATCTGCTTATAAGCTTTGATGCATCGGAAAGAAGTCTTTCGGGATCTCCGGCGTTTACAGCAAGCTGTTCATCTATATTACGGGCGTCATAAGGTGATACCTCAGACTCTTCCATCAAATTATCTATATAATATCTATAGCTTGCCTTGCTCGGCACTCGTCCGCCGCTTGTATGCCTTTGCTCAAGAAAGCCTAATTCAGAAAGATATGCCATCTCATTTCTTATGGTAGCACTCGATACGGAATAAGGAAGAAGCCGACAGAGATTTTTTGAGCCCATAGGCTCGCCTGTGCGAAGATAATGCTCAATAATAAGATTGAGTATCGCAAGCCGTCTTTCGCTTATCATCCTTTCCACACCTCTTTCTCTTTGTTAGCACTCTATAACCGCGAGTGCTAACTACTTACTAATATTATATCCGAAATGCTGATTTGTCAATAGTTTTTTCAAATAATTCCAAAAAATTCATAAATTAACAAAAACACGTTTTTTATACAAAAAAATCGGGCGACCAAGTGTCGCCCGATAAATAAGCTATTTACTTCATAAAAAGATTTTTTTCAGGAGTCATTATCTTATTCCTGCTTGATGCAAACTGAAGAGCTGTAAAGCAATTTTTTTCCTGAGCCTCAAAATACTTGTCCTGAGCTGTAAACAAAACAGCCGTTTCCTCTTCGACCTCTTCAGGTTCTTCATATGCATATATATAGCCATAAAAAGCCTGTCCGTAATGGCTTGATACGTTACTATAAGTCTTTGTGTTAAAATACGTTCCGCCCCAGTGAGATTCGGAAACCGTAACACTGCCGTCGTCGCTGATATCCTCGACTACTGCAACGTGATTAGACCAGCATACAATAGCACCGAGCTTTGGCTCCTGTCCGTAATCATAATAATCATTGTTTTTGTTGATATACCACCACTCGCCTGCATTGCCTCGGCTGATTTTAGGTGCTTCTCCATTGAGCTCATAAATTCTGCCGTAAGCATATGCTACGCAGTTCGGCATTCCGTATCCTGTCTGCGCATATCTGTTAAGCTCACGTGTATAATACGGCTCACCGTTTGGCGCTGTATATCTTGGTTCAAATTCTTGTGCAAATACTGTTGTAGGGAAAACTGCTAATATGATAACTGTAAATAAAACGGTAATAATGCTGTTTTTTACGATATTTTTCATAAGTACCTCCTTTTCCACAACAGTTGACATTTTATCATAAAGGAGGCTTTTTAATCTATGGCAAATTTCCACAAGGGTTTTGTAACCTTTTTGTAATATTTGTAACTATTAAACAAAATTCTTTACAATCTCTTGACAAAATTTGCGCTTTTATTAGCCTTGTGTCTATTTATAGTCTGTTACTCGCCTTAGATTTTATGCAAAATATCTAAAAAAATTAGACAATACCACCATTCACACCGAGAATTTGCCCAGTTACATAAGAATTCTCGGCAAGAAAGTAAATTGCGTTCGCAACTTCCTCAGCAGTTCCGAGCCTACCGAGCGGCACTTCAGCCTCAAGCTCGCTCTTATCAAAGCATTCGTTCATTCTTGTGTCGATTATTCCCGGACAGACGCAGTTCACAGTAACACCGCTTGGAGCAAGCTCCTGTGCAAGAGCCTTTGTGAGCCCTATTACTGCCGACTTCGTCATAGAATACGCTACCTCGCAGGAGGCACCTACCTGCCCCCACATTGACGAAACGTTGACGATAGCACCGCTGTGCCTCTTTATCATTTCAAGTGCAGCATACTTTGAGCAAAAGAAGTACGCTCTCTCGTTTACCGCAGTAACATAGTCATACTCTTCCTCGCTCGTATCGTTAATCATTTTAATGAGGCTGACGCCGGCATTGTTTACAAGCACGTCAACACTGCCTATTTTGTCAAACATCGACCTGATTTCGCTGACATCCGACAAATCGCACTTGATACGTTCCACCCCGTCAAAATCAGGCATTGTTTTATTGTATGTAATAAAGACGTCATAGCCTTTTTCCTTAAATAACAGTGCAGTTGCCTTGCCTATTCCGGTGGCGCCGCCTGTAATTAATACTTTTTTCATAATATCACCGAATTGATTATAACATCTGTTATTGTATTTTTCAATCTAATAGGTTATAATTAGTATAAAGATAAAGGTGAGGTTGCCATATGGAAAAAGAGTTTTACACAATATCCGTATATATTGATAAGGATGAAAATATGATAGGTATTCCCTGCGGTGAAAGTGATGAATACGGAATAGCCGACATCGACAAGGTTGTACTTCTTAAAGCACCGTACTCTGACAAGCAGATTGAAAGCTTCGTTGAGGAGGTTATATCCTACTGCTATACGAAAAAGCACAATGACGCTTCTCCGCTCTCTACTATCGAAAAATACACTAAAATCAATGGCTTTGTTAATGCTACTAAAGAGCTTACACTTATTTCAATCGTTAAGACTGCGCAGAATTATTCTATTATGGCAACTTACAATGATTATGAAAAAGGTCCTCTTGTCATAGACGATGATGAAAGAATACTTCTTAATCCTTACAAAAAAGGTGAGCTTGCAGAGCATATACGCGATATGATACAGGTGTACGTAAAGTTCAATATGTTCTACAGGGAAGAGCAGGAGCTTGAAGAAGAAAAGAAAAAGAAGAACGGCACGATATAAATGAAAAGCTTTGTAATCACTGACAATGATACAGGAATCAGAGTAGACAGATTTATTACGAAAACCTTTGATAGACTGCCTAAATCCCTGATGTTCAAGGAAATAAGAAAAAAGAATATCAAGGTCAACAAAAAACGCTGTACCCCTGAGCAGATTCTGAATACAGGGGATTTGCTTGAGCTTTACCTGAATGATGACGTGCTTCATATTAAGGAAAAGCATTACGATTTTCTCAAGGCCTCGACCGAGCTCGACATAATCTATGAGGACGAAAATATTATACTGCTCAACAAGAAGGTAGGTATTCTCTGTCATCCTGACGGCAAGGATTATATTGACAATCTCGTTGCAAGGCTTAAAAGATACCTTTATGAAAAAGGAGAATGGGAGCCTGAAGCCTCGTCATTTACGCCGTCACTCGCAAACAGAATTGACCGCAACACCGGCGGAATTGTTATCGGTGCTAAAAATTCAAGAACACTGAAAATTCTGAATGATAAAATAAAATCAAGAGAAATTGAAAAATATTACCTCGCAGTCGTTCACGGCAAAATGCTGAAAAAAAGTGAAACGCTCACGGCATACCATAAAAAAGATGAAAAGAAAAATATGGTGAGTATAAGTGACGAACAGCTTGACGGCTCAAAGCAGATTGTTACAAAATACACCGTTCTTGACTACTATGATGATGCATCACTGCTTGAGGTGAAGCTTTTAACAGGAAGAACGCACCAGATAAGAGCGCACCTTGCTCATATCGGTCATCCCCTTTTCGGTGATGGCAAATACGGTAAGGATAAGGGCAGATACAGGCAGGCACTATATAGCTACAAGCTTAAATTCAGCTTTACTGAGCAAAACGAATTATCATACTTAAACGGTAAAACATTTCAGGCAGGCAATATAAAACTGCTTGATGATTATAAGGAAAGAAAATTTAAAGGAGATTAATATGAAAGAAAAATTTATAAGAATACTGTCACCCATTGCTCTGGCAGTTATCGCAATACTCGATATAGCTGTAGTAGGCTACGGTATTTTCGCAGTTGTAAAAATAAGTCAAGCGGCGAGCACCAAGGCTATTTTCTTTTTAGCGGCTGAGGTCGTTGCTATCGTAATTGCGGCACTCGTCACTAAGGAGGAGCTTTCACAGGGCGTAAAATTCTATGATGACGAGCTTGAATTCACTGCAATTGATAACGATAATATTTTCAATTATGCAGATATAGCATCGGTAGAAACCGAAAAGGACACGAAGCCGAGCTTCGTAAAGAATTTCGTTGACAGAAGCTCGAAAATCATCCTTACTCTTAAGGACGAAAGAGTTGTTACAATCGACATTGGAATGACGACTAAAAACTGTGTTGAAAAAATAGCACAGGAGATAAGAGAAGCGGCGAATTTATAAGTGTACAATATTCCAAAACTTTGACAATTAGAGTGGGAGGCAGATTGCCTCCCCTACAATCTTACATGAATGTCATTGTTTGTTCGCAGGGTAAAATAATATCCTCCCGTTTCAGACAGACTAAAAGGAGCAGTTTACTAACTGCTCCTTTTTTTATCTATTTTCTCTATTCTGTTTACAATCAATTTTGATATTATCCCTATAAGAAGTCCTGTGACAAGACCTGTGACAAGCAAAGCAATCAGATAATACGCGATGCTAATCGTGCTCATCAGCACCATAGCAACAAGTATCTGCCCAACGTTATGAAAAACACCGCCGAGCATACTTACGCCGATTATTGACAGCTTTGATTTTTTGAAGGCAAGCATTATAACGAAGCTCAGTATTCCTCCGCAAAGGCTGTACGCTATGCTGTACGCATTACCAAAGGTAAGACCGGCAAGAAATATTCTTATTATCGCAATTGAAAAGGCTTCGTACGGCTTCATGGTATAAAGCGCAACCGTAACGACAAGATTTGCAAGTCCAAGCTTAACTCCCGGTATACCGAAATTGAACGGAATCAGGCTTTCGAGATAGCTGAAGGTAAATGCGAGAGCAACCATCAAGCCGAATAAAGCGATTCTTTTTACCTTATCATTTCTCATAAATCACCTAAGTTGCTGCATCAATCTGAGAATCGTCAGCTGTATCAATCACCCTCACTACAAGTTTATGCGGAAGGCAGATTATGCTCTCACCCGTCCGAGTTATCGCACTGTGCCTGAAGCAAATGCCGTCAGGGCAGTCCGCAAACGTCATCTTCGCCTCGCCGTCGTTAATCGTAAGTGTATTTTTGCCTCCGTCAGCAGAGGTATACTCTTTCTCAAAATCCTCAGAAAGAGGAATTGTATCAGCAACGACTCCGTCAATCTCGACCTGAACAAATTTGCCCGATTCATTATTAAGTCCGTAAAGCACAACCGCGATTACACCCACAACGACAACAACTACTGCTATTACAATAAAATCATATTTTTTCATATCACTCAACTATCTGCGCTGATAAAAAATTCGCCTTAACAAATGACTGCGCTTTGTTTACGCCATCGATAACTGCTTGTGAAGAAATAGTTGAATTTGAGATCGTATCAATCTTCGAGCCTTTATCATCACTGTCTGATGACACAATAGGGAAATATCTTCCTTCAAACTGATTCAAAAATTCATCCTCTGCAATTCTGACTCCGAGGTATTCCGTTTCCTGCTGAGAAAGAATATTTACACTGCAAATAATCGCACCGTCTGCTGAAATAACCGAAGATATTTTAATCGGACTTGCCTGATTATAGCCTGTCTCCGAGTTCTCAACAACGTAGGCAACGAGCCTGCTTTGAGCATCATACGCTTCAAGAACCTTTGAAACGTTATATTCCTGAGCGTTCATATCGGAAATATCAAGCTCTCTTGTCGATACTATTTCAAAGCTGATTTTTGCAGGCTCGGTATATTTATTTACTTCTGAATTGTTATACGCATCTGTGCCGATAATCACCGCCACGCTAAGTATAATTATCACGGCAAGCGAAATAATCAGGCGCATTGACTTGTTAATATGTGCGTCAGCTTTCATAATTATCCGTAAATTCTGATTATCTTTCTCGGGCACTTTTCTACGCATATACCGCATTTTGTGCACTTGTCATAATCGATTTCTGCTATATTATCCGTAACAACAAGGGCACCGCTCGGGCAATTCTTTTCGCAGATTTTACAGCTTATACATCCTGCAGTACATGCATTGCGCACGTCCTTACCCTTTGCAAGAGATGAACACTGAACTCTGTATTTTGCGTCAGCAGGAACAAGTGCTATCAAATCGTGAGGGCATCTTCTGAGGCATTTTCCGCAGGCGATACAAAGATCCTCGTCAATAACCGCCTTTGAATCAATTATACGAATAGCACGCTGAGGACAAACCTTTGCACAAGAGCCTAAACCAAGACATCCGAACTTGCAGGCATACGGACTTGACCCCGGCATTTTTGAAGCGTAGATACAGCTTTCAATACCGAAGTAGTTATAATCATTCTCCATATGCTCGTTTGTGCCGTCGCATTTAACGTATGCAACCATTCTCTGCATTTCGCCGACCTCTTGCCCCATAATCGCAGCGATTTTTTCTGCAACAGGCTTACCGCCTACAGGACAGGCTGTAACAGGTGCTTCTCCCTTTGCAATTGCCTTGGCAAGAGCGTCGCATCCTGCATATCCGCAGCCGCCGCAGTTGCTTCCGGGGAGTTCTTCTCTTACGGCAACCTCTTTTTCATCAACGTCAACGTGGAACACCTTTTCGGCAATTCCGAGTACGACACCGATAACAAGGCTGATAATACAAACCACTACTACTGCAGTAACAATTTCCATAATGCTCATACTTTTCTCCCCTATGCAAAAACGTTGAAGCCGTAGAAAGCTATTGACATTAGGCAGGCTGTGAGAAGCACTGCAGGAGTACCCTTGAAGCTTTCAGGGAAATCATTGTTTTCTGTTTTTTCACGAACACCCGCCATAATAACTATAGCAATGCAAAAGCCTACGGCAGTTCCAAAGCCTGTTACAACGCTTGTGATGAAGTCGTTTGAGTCCTGAACGTTTGTAAGCGCAGTGCCTAAAACCGCACAGTTCGTTGTAATAAGCGGAAGATATACACCAAGGCTCTTATAAAGTGAAGGAACTGACTTTTTAAGAAACGCCTCTACAAGCTGAACAAGAAACGCAATAACTATAATAAATACGATAGTTTTAAGATACGTTAAATTAAATCTTACTAAAACGTAGTTATAAAGCAGACTTGATACTGCTGAGGAAAGAGTGATAACGAATATTACCGCTCCGCCCATACCTGCTGCTGTCTTTGTATTTCTCGATACACCGAGGAACGGGCAGATACCGAGAAACTGACTGAGTACAACGTTATTTATGAGGGCAGTTGTAAGAAGTACCAAAAATAAAGTTTTAATCATTATTCTTCACCCTCCTTCAACTGACAGTGCTCGCAATCGCCGCTGCATCCGCCGTTTCCTTTTGTATGTCTGTTTGCGCCTTTAAGCTTAAGCTTGTTCTGTACTGCGCAAAGCATTGCAAGAACAAAGAAAGCACCGGGAGCGAGAATAAATATTGAAATCGGCTGATAGCTCTCAGGCATAATGCGAAAATCAAAAATTGTTCCGTTTCCTAAAAGCTCTCTGACAACACCGATTAAAGTAAGTCCGATAGTAAATCCGAGTCCGATACCTACTCCGTCAAATATCGAAAGAATAGGATTGTTCTTTGATGCGTACGTTTCTGCTCTGCCTAAGATAATACAGTTAACAACTATAAGCGGAATGAAAATACCGAGTGAGCTGTAAAGAGCCGTTACGTATGCATGCATAAGCATTTCTACAATAGTAACGAACGAAGCGATAATTATTATGTAGACAGGAACTCTTACACCCTGTGGTATAACCTTGCGAAGAAGTGATATAAGAAAGTTTGACATTATGAGAACTGCCATTGTGGCAACTCCCATACCAAGTCCGTTCTTGGCACTCGTTGTTACAGCAAGGGTTGGACACATACCAAGCATAAGCACGAAGGTCGGGTTTTCTTTTATTATACCGTTATAAAGTCTTTCAAATATGCCTTTCATACGTATCACTCTCCTTCCTGCACTGACGGTATGATTACTGATACCTCTTCCACAACTCCAACAAGTGTGTCAGTAGTCGCACCGAAGTTTTCCTGATAAAACACGATTGCGGAATTTACAGCCTGTGTAACAGCGTTCGTGGTAATTGTAGCACCGCTGATAGCGTCAATCTGATTAGGCTCTGTTGCACCCGTCTTTGTATATTCAAGCTGAGTGACAGGCTTTCCGTCAAACTGAGACGTAAATTCATCATCAGTACATCTTGAGCCGAGACCTGCCGTTTCGCTATTAGACACAACGTCAAATCCTGTGATTACACCGTCTTTAATTCCGATAGCAATCTGAACGTCACCGCCGTAACCGCTTGGAGAGGTTGCAGCAATTACGTATCCCTCAACCGTTCCCGTAGCATCTGTTACTGCAAGCACGTCATTGATAGAACATCCGTCAAATCCCTTTTCTGCAAGTAGTGCAGGCGATTCTTCAAGAAGCTTCTGAGTATTTTCTACCTCGGTAAAGCTGTTTGCGTCTGCATATACTGCTTTGTAAACCTCGTTTCTTGCATCGATTTCTGCCTGTGCGATTGGCTCCATTGTAACCTGATTTACTACTGCAAGAGCTAAAATCGCAACGAAAGTAACAATAACTAAAACTAACGTATTTTTGATAATACCTGATTTGTTTTTTGCCATTATTTTGCATCTCCTTTCGCTTTTTCACAGCCGAAAGGCCTTGGAATTGTAAGCTTTTCGATAGCCGGAACGAGAAGATTGCCGATAATGATTGCATATGAAACGCCCTCAGCCGATGAGCCGAGAACACGGAACAACGCAGTCATAAAGCCAAGTATAATGCCGTAAACAATCTGCCCTTTCGCAGTGATCGGACTCGTTGCATAGTCTGTAGCCATAAAGAACGCACCTACCATAAGTCCACCTGAGAAGAGCTGTCCTGCAAGGTAAGTGACTGTCAGCTCGTCACCCTTTACTAAATTGATAACTGCAACGAATGCTATAGTCGAAATAATATAGCTTAAAGGAATTCTCAGTGTAATTACCTTTCTTGCTACGAGATATAATCCGCCGATAACGATTGCAAGTGCCGACACCTCACCGATACAGCCGTTATGAAGTCCTAAAAACAGAGTAAGCACGTCAGGCGTTTCCCCTGCCTTAAGTGCTGCAAGAGGTGTTGCACCCGAAACAACGTCAGGAGCGTTAACGAGTGCGCTTAATCCGTTTGCCTTTATAGCCGCAAACTGCTCCAAAAGTGTTCCTCTGTTTGAAAAATCATTCATAATTGAGGTGAATGAAATAAGAAGGAAGCAACGGCCAGCAAGCGCAGGATTCATAAAGTTCTGGCCGATACCGCCAAACAGCATTTTAACTGCTATAATAGCAAACGCACTGCCGAGCACGGCAATCCACCAAGGAGCTGAAGCAGGAAGATTCACTGCTAAAATCATACCTGTTACAACTGCACTGTAATCAAATACCGTAATCGGCTTCTTTGCTATTAATTCAAAAAGCAATTCACTCAGCACGCAGGAAACAATGCTTACAATAATGAGCTTCAGTGCATCAAAGCCAAAACGGTACACGCCAAAAGCAAGAACGGGGATAAGTGCTATTGCAACGTCACGCATTATTGATTTCGTTGTGCTGTTATCTCTCACGTGCGGAGAAATTGATACATTATACATAAAACACTCTCCTCCTTACTTTTTAGCCTGCTCACGAAGTCTTGCTTTGCCAAGCTTAAACATCTGAGTAAGCGGAATTTTTGCGGGGCATACGAACGTACAGCAACCACATTCAATACATTCCATACCGCTGAGCTTTTCAAAGCGTTCATTGCTCTCCGCCTTGACTGCCTTCCCTAACTGCTGAGGAACGAGAAGCTGCGGGCACGCCTTTACACATCTGCCGCAGTGAATACAGTTTGACTGATGAATCTGAGCAACGTCATCCTTTGTAAATGCAAGAATTGATGATGATGTCTTGACTACAGGAACGTCAAGCGTGCTCATAGCCATACCCATCATAGGACCGCCTGAAATGAACTTGCAAACCTCCTCGCTTGCGCCGCCGCATTCATCAAGCACCTCCTGATGACTGATTCCGAGAGGTACGTCAACGTTGCAAGGAGTATTAATTCCGTCACCTGTCAGGGTCATTACCTTATGTATAAGAGGCATATTCTTGCATACTGCTTCGTAAACGGCATAACAACTTGCCGTGTTCATCACTATGCACTTAACGTCAGCAGGAAGCATTTTGGAATTTACCTTTCTTCCTGTCACTGCATATATAAGCTGACGCTCGCCACCCTGAGGATATTTTGTTTTGAGCGGCATTACGCCGATTTTTTCATAGCTTGCCGTAAGCTCATTCATCACCTTGATTGCTTCAGGCTTGTTATCCTCAATTCCTATAACAGCCTTTGCTTTAGGGAAGAGCCTGAGAACGCACTTAATACCCTCAACGATTTCTATTCCCCTTTCAAGCATAAGCCTGTAGTCAGACGTAAGATAAGGCTCACATTCCGAGCCATTGACAATAAGGTAATCAATCTCGTCTGCATTTTTTGGTGTTAGCTTGACGGCTGTGGGGAAGCCTGCACCGCCGAGTCCGACAATACCAGACTTCTTTATAATATCAAGTATTTCCTCGTCAGACAGACTGTTTGCATCTCTGCCCTCGCCGAAGCCCTCTATTGCTTCATCGAGCATATCGTTTTCTATTATGATTGACTCAACCTTAGCACCGTTTACAACCTGTCGTGGTTCAATTGCCTTAACATTACCTGAAACGGAGCTGTAAATCGGGGAAGACACAAAGCCTCCTGCCTCGGCAATCATCTGCCCCTTAAGAACTCGATCGCCTACGCAAACCAGAGCCTTTGCAGGAGCACCGATGTGCTGGGATAACGGATAAACCATTAAAGAAGAAGCCTTAACAGCTTTAATAGGGCAATCCATTGAAAACTCCTTGCCTTCAAACGGATGTACGCCCTTTTTGAACGCTTTTCTTTGCTTCATTTATATATGTTCCTTTCATCAGATTTATATGTAATACCTATTGTTAATCTGCTTCGTATGACGTCGTATCAAGTGTCTGCATAGTTACGTCCTCTTTCGGATTAACAGACTCATACTTTTCCTGATAGTAACTTTCAAGCTTATTGTTATGAGTGCCGTCAGGTTTAACAGTAATAACAGTGCATCCGCGCTGTGTACCTTCCTTAGATATACCCGGATATGCAAGATAATCAATCGAATAGCTGTAGTTAAGGTCAATGCCCTTATAGTTAAGCGAAAAATGGTTGTAATGGTCGTGACCGCAAAACATTGCAGTTGTTGAGCCGAGCTCCTCAGCTTTATCAAAGAAGCCGTGATCATAAACACTTGTATAAACTACGCTTCCGCTCTCCCCTGCCTTGCCGTAATTGTATTGTACGTTTTCGGTATCACTCATTGAATTATCAACGTATTCGTAAAATGCGTCACGGTACTGCCATACAGGAATATGGAAGAATGCAAGCGACTTAGGCATTTTGCCGTTATTCATATCCTTAAATTCGTTAAGCGTGTTCTCGTACCACTGAACCTGATTTTCGTGAATGGTGTCATACTTCCACATAATTCCGAAATAGTCGTTATCAACGTACGAACCTGTATCAAGAACAAAAAGGCTCTGAGTTATCTCGCCCTTCGTATTTTTAACGTTAATTGCATAGTTGCCGTAGCCGTCAATACTTTCATCTCCTGCTTCAAACAGGCAGTACTTGAAGTCCTCATTCTCATAAAATTCGGAAATGTAGCTTCTGCTGAAGTAAGAATAAGCCTCAGTATCGTGATTTCCGAAGGCTACACACCAGTAAACTCCAAGCTGCTCCATAAGCTGAGCAAAGAGCTTTGCACCGTTTTTGTTATTGAATGTGCCTGCCTGAAACGGAACAGGATACGCAACATCACCCGTTGCGATAACAAGATCAGGCTTTTCAGCCGTAACCATAGCTGCTACGGCGTTAATGGCTTTAGTGTCCTTGCTTTTACTCATCCAGCCACCGCCGATATGTACGTCTGTAAGCTGCAATATTTTGAAGTCATCATCTGTCACAAACGTTGTGTAGCCCTTTTCATCCTTCTCGGGCACAAGCTGATTTTCGTATTCAACACTTTTTATGGTGCTGATAAAGTTTGAATTCATCTTAACAGATGCCATCGTTGCAATTGCGCCGATACAAGAAATAATAGCTATAAGAAGTATAAAAATAAGCAGGATTCTTAAAAATATCATAAATCTCTGCTTATTCGTTCGTTTGATTTTTTTCTCTTTCATATTTTTCTCCCATTTCATAATCAATAACATATATAAATAAGTATAACATAAACAAATATAAATATAAACAGAAAAGTTGCACAAAATATAACGGGTGATTTTATGGAACTTGTTTATGTAATAATTCTTTCAATCGTATCGGCGCTGACACTATTCATTCTTGCAAAAATTATCGGATACCGCCAGATAAGCGAGCTTAGCTTTTTTGACTACGTTGTAGGAATTACAATCGGTTCGGTAGCAGCAGAAATGGCTACGAATATCGACATCAAGTGGTATAAGGGTATGACTGCTATGATAATTTATACGCTTATATCAATTATATTAGACAAGCTGACGCAGAAGAGCGCAAAGGCAAGAAAAATAATAACAGGCACACCGATAATATTAATGGAAAACTCAACAATCAATCGCGATGCACTCAAAAAAGCAAAAATTGATATTAACGATTTGCTTACGATTGCAAGAACGAACGGCTATTTCGATTTATCGGAAATCGATTATGCAGTAATGGAGACGACAGGAAAAATCAGCTTTATGCCAATCCCTGCCAAAAGGCAGCTAAATCCTCAGGATTTCAACTTTACTCCTGAAAGAGAAGGACTTTGTGTTAACGTTATTCTTGACGGTCATATTATGGAGGATAATCTCAAATACGCAGGAATAACAAAAAAAGAGCTTGACAAAATGCTTGCAAACCGCGGTCAGAAGGTCGAAAATATTTTTCTTGCAACAATTAATCTAAAAAAACAGTTGACAATTTTCAGCAAATAGCATATAATGCTCATATGAACAGTTGTTCATATGTGGCTGACAAAAAGCATATAACGAACCCCTTATATGCAGGAGGATAATATCCTCCCCTACAAACAAGCGATAACACTTACGTTTTTATCGTAGGGGAGGTAATCTTTCTCCCGTTATAATCGTAACATTACATAAGGAGCATCAGAAATGAGCGAAGAATTGCTTGATGAAGAAATAATATACGACCTTGCGGATTTGTTCAAGGTTTTCTCAGACTCTACAAGAATCCGTATTCTCGTGGCACTTTTTGAGGGTGAGCTGTGTGTAGGCGATATTGCCCAAAGGCTTGAAATAAGCCAGACGGCAATATCACATCAGCTCAGAATACTTAAGCAAAATCATCTTATTAAGTATAGACGAAACGGAAAAAGTATGATATACTCTCTTGCCGACGAACACGTAAAAACTATAATTGACTGTGCAACAGAGCACGTGGAGGAATAGAGCATGGAAAAACACAATCACGATTATGAAGAAGAATGCTGTTGCTGTGAGCACGAGCATAATCACGAAGAAGAATGCTGTTGCTGCGAGCACGAGCATAATCACGAAGAAGAAGAATGCTGTTGCTGCGAGCACGAGCATAAGCACAGTGACGGCTGTGGATGTGGCTGCGGTTGCGAGCACGAGGAAATAAACAAAAAGGACTTTGCTTTTAAGATTTCTTCTGCAGGCATACTTCTTATCGCAGGCTACATATTAAGCGAGCTTACTGAAAAAGGAACAATTAACGTACCGAGCTTTGTATATCTTTTATGCTTCGGTATTTCATATCTTATCGTCGGCTTTGGCATAATCAAAGAGGCAGTTGAAGGAATAATTCACAAAGACATTTTCAACGAGAATGTGCTTATGAGCATTGCCTCTCTCGGTGCGTTTGCTGTGGGCGAATACGTTGAAGGCTGTGCCGTAATGTTTCTTTTCACTATCGGCGAATTTCTCCAGAGCTTTGCAGTGCAGAAAAGCCGCAAATCAATCAAAAATATGCTTGAGCTTAAGCCTCAGGAGGTAACCGTTCTGAGGGGCTCTGATACAGTCATCATTCAGCCTGAGGAGGTTGAAATCGGTGATATAATGATTATCAAACCGGGCGAAAAGCTTGATATTGACGGCGTTATAGTTGAGGGTAATGCTGAGATTGATATGAAAGCGCTTACAGGCGAATCAATTCCCGTATCAAAGTCAGTCGACAGTGAAATTCTGGCAGGAAGTGTAAATCTTGACGGTGCTATCAAGGTAAAGGCAACTAAGCAGTACAAGGATTCTGCCGTTTCAAAAATTCTTAATATGCTCGAGGATGCCGAGGAAAAGAAGAGCAGTGCCGAGCAGTTTATAAGAAGATTTGCAAGAATATATACTCCTGTTGTATGCCTTATTTCACTTTTAATTATTCTTATTCCGCCGCTCTTCTTCGGCGGTGAATGGAAGGACTGGATTTACCGCGGACTTTCGGCATTGGTTGTAAGCTGCCCGTGTGCGCTTGTAATTTCTATTCCGTTGTGCTTTTTCGGCGGTATCGGAGCGTGCTCAAAGGAGGGTATTCTCGTTAAGGGCGGTAACTATCTCGAAGCACTTTCAAAGGTTGATACGGCAGTATTTGACAAGACAGGCACTATTACAAGTGGTAAATTTGAGTACGTGCAGTGTGAATGTCACGACTGTCACTGCTCAACTGCAGACCACAGAGAGCTTCTCGCCGTAATTGCAGGGTGCGAAAAATATTCTACCCACCCTCTTGCAAAATCAATCACTCTTGCATTCGGTCACTATGCCGATAAGTTTGAAATAACGGATGCAAAAAATTATGCGGGTATGGGTGTATCTGCAGTAATTGACGGCACACGCTACTACGTCGGCAACGAAAAGCTGATGAACGAAATCGGTGTTGAATTTAAGGAAACAGAATGTATCGGCACTGCCGTGTACTGCTGTACAGATACTCAGTTTAAGGGAGATATCGTATTTGCAGATATTATAAAGCAGGATAGCAAGGATGCTATTGCAACCCTCAAAAAACAGGGCATTACGCATACCATTATGCTTACAGGCGACAAGGAGCATATCGCAAAAAATATTGCTGAAAATGCAGGTATTGATCAGGTTTATTCAAAGCTTCTGCCTGACGAAAAGGTTGCAAAGGTAAAGGAGCTTCAGGAACAGGGTAAATCAGTAGTATATACGGGTGACGGCATAAACGATGCTCCCGTTCTTGCTCAGGCAGACCTTGGAATTGCAATGGGCGGAGTAGGCAGTGACATTGCAATTGAAGCATCAGATATGGTCATTATGGGTGATTCTCTTTCAAAAATCTCACTCGGCAGAAGAATAGCCAAAAAGACTATGACAATTGCTTGGGAAAATATTATTTTCTCACTCACAGTCAAGCTTCTTATCATTATAGGCTGTGCAATAGGCATACTCGATGAAAATGCAATGTGGCTTGCAGTGTTCGGTGACGTAGGTGTTTGCCTCATCGCTATAGCAAATTCAATGAGAACGCTTTTAGTAAAAAATAAGAATTAGAAAAATGCGGTTAAGGCATATGACCTTAACCGCATTTGTTTTTTATTAACTTATATCTTCCTTAAGGGTTTCTACTATACTGTCATCTCTCAGCTTATTGACTGAATAGAGCATTGTAAATCCGATTATCACGAATACAACTGCCGTTACTGCAAGGTACAGTGGCACGTTCAGCTCAAACGGTACCGTTGCCATACCCATCGCTTTGTTCATAAGAAATGCTAAAAGAGCACTAATCGGAAGCGCAAAGACCATTGCCTTTATACCGTAGAAGGCGCTTTCAAGCATAATCATCTTGTTAAAGCCCTTCGGAGTTGTGCCGACTGATTTGAGCATTGCAAATTCCTTTTTACGCAGTGCAATACCCGTTGAAATCGTGTTGATAATATTGAATACAGTTATAAGTGAAATGAGTGCAATAAAGCCGTATACAAGCACCTGAATTATAAAAGCTATTGTGTTCATAACCTGAAACTCTTCTTCATAGTCGATTACTGTTCCGTTCAAATCACCCTGAGCACTGAGTTCATTAAGTCTTTCGGTTAACTCCTTATGCTTATCGGTTTCGATTCCGACCTGATAAAGAACATCTGCTTCATCAACATCCGGATTATTCTCAGCCTCCGCAAGCTTCAAATCTACATATTTCGAAAATGGAATATACATAGAGATTGTGTTTTGCGGATTAAGATTACAGATATAGTTATCACTGTCGTATTCGGCAAAACCGCCTGCCTGCATAGGATAATACAAATCATCAAAAGCAGTGCCTAACATCTTATTGCTGAACACCTTTGAGCTGTTTTCCTTATGGCTGACGTTGTTCAGAACAACGGCCTTATTTTCATCGGTGTAATACTGCGTATAATCAAGATTATTTGCCTTGCAGAATTCATCAAAATCTTCGTCATCAATGGCATTTAGATAAACATAGCATCCTTTATCAGCAAAATTCTTATAAGTGTCTGTATAATACTCAGGCTGTTCAATTTTTGCTTCGCCGCCATCCGCAAAATAGTGATAAAAATTACTTACGCAATAGTATTTATCAATATCGTCTGTTTTCGAGAGGACTTCAAGAACCTTTTCACGTTTATCATAATCGGCAAAGACTGCAATCTGATACGGCATCATTCCCTCAACATCTACAGAGCGTGTAAACATATCGCAGAAGTAGTTACAGCTTAAGAACAGTATTACCGACATTGCGATTGAAACTGTGATTACCCTCGCCTTTCTGCCGTTTCTCTTAAGGTTTTTGTTAGCAAGCTCACCCTCGTAGCCGAAAATCGCTCTTACAAGCTTTGAGGAACGGAGTTTTCTTGCTTTAACTTTGATTTCCTGTCTTTGTCTGATCGCATCAATAGGTGTGACGCGAGAAGCTTTGCGTGACGGAATGAATGATGAAATGAAAATGGTAAATACACTTACGGCAAGTATTCCGATAGCGGCATACGGCGGTACAACGATTTTCATTTCTACATTACTGTCACTGATTCCCATTATCATACCTGTTGATATAATCTTACTACCGAGTGCCTTAAGCGTTATCCCTATACCGGCAACACCTGCTGCAAAGCCGACAGGAATACCAATCGCTGCGAGTATCAGGCTTTCAAAGTAGACAGACATTCTTTTCTGCTTCTTTGTAGCGCCGACGCTTGCAAGCATACCGAGATAGCGTACTCTCTCGCTTATTGACATTGCAAAGGCATTGTAAATCAGCACGACAGATGCAATTATAATAATTGCAATTATGAAAGCAGTCATTGAAATAAGGGGTGTCATCATTTCGTTGCCGTCATCATATGCAAAAAACATCTCAAGATAAGAGTATTTTATTTCATATTCTTCAATGCTATAAGTCTTGACTATATCGTTAAGCTCATCTAAGGAATTATGATTTATTGTTTTCAAAGCAATCGTAACGTCCGTCCGATTGCTCTCGCTGACACTGTCTTTGTTAAATTTATAGCCGCGGACAATGTCTGTTGACGAAACGGTAGCCGGATTATCGTGGAGAATTGCAGTGATTTTGAACTCCCCTATTTCACTCAGATCAAATTTTTCACCGTTTGTGTACGAGCCGCCTGTGGTAATCTCCTCGCCGTCTACCAAAATAATACGGTTTCCGAGAGGGATATTTACTGTGTCGCCTATTTTCCAGTCAAGATTGTTTTTATCTATAAGCTTTTGCTCTACGGCAATTTCATTAGCATTTTTCGGGATTTCGCCTTCATAATCACCTGTGAATATCTGCTTAAGGTACGCTTCGTCACCCGACCTCATTTCGCCTGTTCCGAGATAGTCAGACTTTCTTTTTTCAAGCTGATATGAGCCTTCAACGTATGATATTACACCTACATCCGATATTCTGTCGTCAGCCTTAAGCTTGTCATACTGCTCCTGCGAAGTAATTGTAAGGGTCGCAACGTTATATCCGCTTGCAACCTGCTCAATATCTGCAAAGAGATTCAGAAACGATGCAAGAGCCACAAATACTGCCGTAATCATTGCGACGGAAACGATTATTCCCATTGTGGTTACGACAGTTCTGCCCTTGTTTTCTTTGATGTGGCGAAGTGTTAATTTGTTTACTATATTCAAATCATTCTCGCCTCATCTCTTGTGATTTTTCCGTCCTCGATAGAAATTACTCTGTCAGCAGACAATGCAATCTTCTCGTCATGAGTAATAATTATTACGGTCTGATTATTCTCCTTATTGAATTTTCTGAGAAGTGCTACGATTTCACGGCTGTTTTCACTGTCGAGGTTGCCTGTAGGCTCGTCCGCAAGCATAAGTGCAGGATTATTAGCGAGTGCTCTGCCGATTGATACTCTCTGCTGCTGCCCGCCTGAAAGCTGATTCGGCAGATGCTTAAGCCTTTCACCGAGTCCGAGCGTCTTAACGAGATAATCAATCTGCCTCGGGTCAGGCTTTCTGCCGTCAAGAAGCAGTGGCAGAGTGAGGTTTTCCTCAACGGTAAGAATAGGTATAAGATTATAGAACTGATAGATAAGACCTATCTGCCGTCTTCTGAAAATAGCAAGCTTCGTTTCATCAAGTGTGGAAATATCCGTGCCGTTGATGATTACCTTACCGCTTGTTGCTGTATCAACACCTCCGAGAATATGAAGAAGAGTTGATTTGCCCGAGCCGCTCGGACCGATAATGGCAACAAATTCGCCCTGCTCAACGCTGAATGATACGTTGTCAAGAGCTTTTACAAGGGTGTCCCCCTTGCCGTATGTTTTTGATAAATTGGTTACTTCTAAGATTTTCATAATTTGTCTCCTTTCGATTGAGAATAATACCAACTCAAACTTACTGCTTCGTGACTATTAAATTACACTTTTGTCACATTTGAGTATATTTATCAGCTTATATCTTCTTTTAGAGTTTCAATTACAGACGCTTTTTTCAGCTTTGACACGGAATAAAGCATTGCAAAGCCTACTACCGCAAACACGGCGGCAATCACTGCAAGATACATAATATAATTAATTTCAAATGGGATTTTATTTGAGCCGACTTTTTTATTTAGGATATAATTTATAACAATACTCAGCGGTATTGCAAATATAAGCGCCCGCAAGCCGTAGAAAAGGCTTTCAAGGCACATCATTTTTCTAAAGCCGTTTTGCGTTATGCCGACTGATTTAAACATAGCAAATTCTCTGCGTCTTGAATCAATGCCTGTTGAAATGGTGTTTACTATATTAGCAAGTGTTATGAGGGTTATAAGTATTATAAAGCCGTAAACAAATACCTGTAAAACAAAAACTGTTGTTTGAGCGTGTTCATGATATTTTTGTATATCATAAACTGCTGCACCTTCATAACCGTTCTCATCAATCATACTACCGATTTGGTCTGCAACATATTCGTGGTCGCTTGTTTCAATACCAAGCTCAATAAGCCCACCATCATCGTCAATAGTATATAAAAAATTCGTCTTATGCATACTTACCGGTACGTAAGCGCTTATTGTATTTGCGCCATCAAGATGGCATAAATAATTATCGTCGTCGTACTCAACAAAATCAGTTATAATCGTTTTAGTAGGTTCAAAGCCATCGGTATCATCAGGATCATTCCTGGAATCATTCCATCCGATTATATTATCGTCTTCGTCACATTCAGGATAAAGAAAATAATACTCACTATAGATTTTTTCACCGATGAAGTTATCAGTAAACACCTTACTACCCTGATTCCTGTGACTGATATTATTCATAACAACACATTTAATATCAGATTCAAATGTGGCATTTTCATCATAATACTTTGTATAGTCGATACCGTTTTTTTCGCAAAGTGCATTAAAATCATCATCTTCAACAAAATGGACAGTAAGCAATACTTCATCCCAAAGATTTTTATATGTGCTTGTTAGATTTTCAGGCTTTCTCAAATCCTGATTTATTCCTGTATAATCATTTCCCTTTTTTGGATTAGCGGCCGTTTCACTATACAAATATATTTCATTTGCTGAGCAATAAACTTTATCAACACCCGGTATTTCCTTTAAGGAATTTTTCATTTTTTCATATGTTTTGTAGCTGTTTGAAGTAAAATCGAACTCTATCTGATATGGAGTCTCAGCAGAATAATCATTTGAACGCACAAATATTTCACAAAAATAGTTTACACTTAAAAAGAGAGTAGCTGAAAGGGCTATTGACACAGTAATAATACTTGCCTTTCTTGCATTTCGTTTCAGATTTTTATTTGCAAGCTCACCCTCAAAGCCGAATATTTTTCTAACTAAGAATGAAGATTTAAGTCTTTTTGATTTGAGCTTTAATTCACTGTTTTGCCTGAGTGCGTCAATAGGTGTGATTGCAGATGCCCTTTTGGCAGGTATTACGGAAGAAATAAAAATAGTTACAGCACTGATAACGACTATGCAGATTATTGACCAAATCGGTACAACCGTTTGCATTTTAAGGTCGCCCGCATTAACTATCATATTTGTCTTGACTATTTTTTCGCCGAGGGCTTTAAGAATAATAAAGACTCCGAGTATACCTGCACCGATGCCTGCCGGAACAGTGATCATACCGAGTATAATACCCTCAAAATATACTGATGCTTTCTTTTGCTTTCTCGTTGCACCTACTGATGAGAGCATACCGAGATAGCGTGTCCGTTCGGCAAGGGACATACCGAACGCATTATATATCAGCACAACCGATGCTGCCATTATGATTATAAGGACAATTACAGCGGCAGAGAAAATTTTTGATAGGTCGTCATCACCTGAAAAAGCAAAGTGAGAAGCTAAAAATTCTTCGTTTACGCCAACGTATTCATAAAGCTTATCCTCTTTAATGCCGATTGATTTTGCAATATCATTAATTGTATGGTATGCGGCAGGGGTGACATTTTTAAGCTCAATATATGCAGTGCTTATTTTGTCATTTTCACCCATTCCTCTTATTATTGAGCCACTAGTATAAGTCGGCGGATTTTTGTCAAGTATGCCGACAATTTTGAATTCTTTTTCACCTGCAGGTATAAAAACCTCGTCTGTATGATACTCATTGTGATAATAAATAATAAATACAACGTAACCGTCAACTAATTTCGGCGCTCTTGCACCTACAGAAAGAGTAACCGTATCACCTATTTTCCAGTCTAAATCATTTTTCTCAATAATCTCTCTGTTAACAATGATTTCTTTGTCATTTTTAGGAATACTGCCCTCAAGATTGCCTGTAATCATCTGTCTGATACAGTTTTCATCACCTGCAAAGAACGTGCCTGTGCCGAGTCTGTCGCTTTTTGCGCCGTTAATCTTAAAGCTGTCTGTTTTATTATCATAATTAACCAGACAGCCTACTCTTTCAATTCTGTCATCAGCTTTCAGCATTTTAATCTGTTCTTCAGATATGCCTTTTATACCTCCGAATATTACATGCCATTGACCACCGTTATGTATTGCAACGTCAGCAGAAAAGCTAAGATATGATGCCACACCAACGAACACGGCAGTTATCATAAAGACAGAAATGAAAATGCCCAGAGCAGTAATAACCGTTCTGCTCCTGTTTACTTTCAGGTGACGAATTGTCAAGCTCTTAATAATATTCATATTCCTGCCTCCTTAAAATTCAACAAAATTGATTATATTATACCTAAGGTACAATATTATTGTAATTTGTCAATCTTACATTCAGGTGACTTAAAAATGACAATTTTGTCACATTGAAGAAACAAGACAGTCAAGGATAAATACTAAACGATTGTTTTATAAAATCTTATTTCAAATTCAGAGCCTTTTGCGATTTCACTTGTAACAGTGATTTTTCCGTTTTCTTTTTCAAATACTGTCTTTGCAAGTGCAAGACCGATACCCACACTGTCGCTTGACGAATTCTTGCCGTGATAGAAGCGTTCAAAAATGTGCGGTAAATCCTCCTTCGCTATACCGCATCCGTTATCTCTGATAATTACTGAATTATATAAATTTGTAATTTCAGTTGAAATTGTCAGTTCTCCACCCTTGTTTGTATGCTCAATGCAGTTTTTGATGATATTCTCAAATGCTTCCGTTGTCCACTTACTGTCACCGTTTACGGTAAAGTCCTCTGCGTTATTGTCAAACGAAATTTCTTTTAAGTCAAGAGTTACAAGAAACGGCTTAATGCTCTGCTCCAAAGTATTTTTGATAGAAAAATCCTCATACTTAAAATCAACAGTACCTGCATCAAGCTTTGAAAGCTTAAGCAGATTTGTAATCAGCCATTTCATTTTATCAAGCTGATTTTCAATAATAGATATAAATTCCGATTTTTTCTCGTCGTTCTCCTCTTTGCTAAGCAGTTCCGTCATCACCATCATTGAAGTTAATGGAGTTTTAAGCTGATGCGAGATGTCCGCAAGAGAATCCGCAAGGTAGATTTTGTCCTTTTCCAAAAGCTCATTTTGCGAACGTAAAAGCACTATTACCTTGTAAAGATTATTTTTCAGTATTGAAAGCTCACCCTCGGTATTGTCGGCAATATCGAGGTCAAAATTGCCTGCGCACACAAGAGAGAGATAATTGTTAAGCTCATTCAGCTTATCGTATCTTTTTTTGGTAAAATAAACAAAAACACCCGTGACAGTCAGACCGAGTACCAAGCAAACGGCTGCACATATCGGCTCAATAAACATACAGAGTGCCGATAGCAAAGCAGATATAATAACACCGAAAGCAATTATACCTTTATTATCCTTATTTATCATTTTCAATCACATACCCAAGTCCACGTACTGTTTTGATGTAAACAGGCTGTGCGGGGTCCTCCTCAATTTTATCTCTAAGTCTTTTTATATAAACGGTCAAGGTATTATCCTCAACAAAGTCGCCGTCAATATCCCATATGTTTTCAAGAAGCTGGTTGCGAGAGAGCACCTTGCCGCGATTATTGAGCATAATAAGAAGCAGCTTATACTCCATAGCAGTCAAAACAATTTCGTTATTGTTCTTATAGACCTTTGCTTCATTGGTATTTACAGTAAGATTTTTGATTTTGATTATTCCGTCGGAAAGCTCTTTACTGTATCTGCGCATCACACTTTTTATTCTTACCATAAGCTCCTTGACTCTGAAAGGCTTTGTGATATAATCATCCGCTCCAAGCTCAAAGCCCATAACAACGTTGACCTCGTCATCATATGCCGTAAGAAATATTACAGGCAGATCGCCCTTTGACTTAATTAATTTGCAGGCGTCATACCCGCTTCCGTCAGGCAAAGTAAGATCAAGAATATAAAGAGAAAAACTGTTATTGTTAATTATATCAACTGCTTCAGAAACGTTTTTAGCAAGGGTAACGTTATACCCCTCATTTTCAAGGGAATACGTAAGACCGATGCCGATTGCTTCATCGTCTTCTAACAGAAAAATGTTCATTATACCACCCCGATTGTATTTTATCACATTATAAGTATCCTTTCCATTACAAAATTGTAATACACGGAATATATGATAGCAAAAATGTGATAGCAAAAATGATTAATGCGAATATACTGTAATATAGTGCAATAAAAAATTTGAAATTTTTTCAAAAAAACTCTTGCATTGATTTACTTTATGTGCTACAATGCAGATGAAAGAAAATATTTGTTAATAGCAAACCCGATGAAAATCGGCGGCGCAAAGCTAAAGGGTCTAAGTCCAAAAGGATATGACAGCCAGTTGCCATTATATATTTTTCGATATCAGTGCCGTAGATACGGCGTTAGGCAACAGTTTAGACCCTTTGAATTTAGAGTGAAAGGGGGATAGACTGTTTTTTATTTTCTCTAAAATCTTAAAATAATAAAAAAACATTAAAAAATAACCAATTAACTTGAGAGAACACCAATAGCAAAACCGATGAAAGTCGGTGACGCAAAGCTAAAGGGTCTAAGTCCGAAAGGATATGACAGCCAGTTGCCGTTTAAGATGTCCGTAAGTCTGAAAAGCTAAAAACTGTTAAACAATAGATTGGCGTTCTTGTAAAATAATCAAACAGGAGTGATTCTATTGAAGACAACATTATTTGATTTTTCTAAAAAAATCTTCGCTATGATTTTAGTTCTCGTTATGGCACTCTGCTCCACAGAAACAATTGCTTTTGCATTTGAAAACACAGAGCAGGACCCTATCTACTTTAATGAAAACTGCACAAATCCACTTTATGACGAAACAGCAAACACAAAAACAAATTCGACTCAAATCAGCGGTTCTTTTACAAACGGTGTAAGATATGCAACTAACGCAGAAGCACAGGCAAAGAAAGATGCTGCTATTAAAGTCAGAAATAATATGATTAACCGCAAGACAAAGTTCACAATCGATATCAAGAGCGCAAGAGATGATTACGCAGATCTCGTTGACGAAATATTTGATCTTGCAATCAGCAAGGATCTTGCTGATACACCTACAGCCGGCGATTACCTTGCTTGGCAGTACGAAGGATACAGCTACACAGGTTCTGCAGAATATGATGACGACGGCAAGATTGATTACACCTTCAACTTTAAGGTTGACTATTACACAACCGCAGATCAGGAGAAGAAGGTTACAGAGGCTGTAGACAAGGCACTCGATGCTATGAATCTTGACAATCTCAGCGATTATGCAAAAATCAAGAAGATTTATGACTATATCTGCAAAGTTTGCGACTATGATCATTCAACTTCAGCTGACAAAACTAAGTTCACAGCATACGCTGCTATCATCAAAAACGAGGCTGTTTGCCAGGGTTATTCAACTCTGCTTTACAGAATGCTCGAAGAAGTAGGCATTGACAATAAAATAGTTACAAGCACAGATCATTCTTGGAATATCGTTGAAATCGACGGCAAATATTACAATGTTGACGTAACATGGGATGACGATTATTATGACGAGGGCTACAATTATTTCTACTTCCTTGTTTGCCCTGCTCATTTCACAAATCACGTAAGAGAAGCTAAATTCAAAACAGCTGCTTTCAACAACAAGTATGTTATGACCGATAAGTGCCACGCATCTGTAGCAAAAACAAAGGCTACAAGCACACCTTGCTCAAACGTAGAGGCTAAGGTTACAGTTGCAACAGCAAAGGCACCTACATTAACAGCTATCGCAGACGGCTTCACAGCAAAGTGGGTTAAGGTAACAGGCGCAACAGGCTATCAGCTTCAGTATGCAACACAGAGCAATTTCGCAAATGCTGCTACAGTAACAATCGCTTCTGCAGACACAGTTACCAAGACTGTTACAGGCAGAGGTTATGACAATAAATACTACGTAAGAGTAAGAGCTTACAAGAAGGTTAACGGCGTTATCACTTACGGTGATTGGAGCACAGCAAAGAACGTTACTACTCCTGCAATGCCAAAGAAGGTTACTATTAAGGCACTCATCGCAGCTTCAAAGGCATTTACAGTTGAGTGGAACAAGGTAACAGGTGCAACCGGTTATCAGATTCAGTATGCAGCAAACAGCAACTTCAAGGATGCAACCACAGTTAATGCAACCGCAGACGCAACAAGCAAGAAGATTACAAACAAAGCTGCAAAGAAGAAGTACTACGTAAGAGTAAGAGCTTTCAAGAAAGTTAACGGCACATACGTTTACGGAAGCTGGAGCACAGTTAAAGACGTTACAACTAAATAAGTATATTCAAATAAGTAGATAAAGCAGATGCAAAACGAGTTAATGGTTGGGAAAGGATAAACCTTGAAAAGTCTGACCGAAAATGAGTAAAAGGCGAGAAGTGAAACGATTTCATTTCTCGCCTTAATCTTTTTATATACCAAATTAAAAACCCCTGTACAAGCTATTTACTGCTCGTACAGGGGTTTTTATTATTGTTTTATACTCTTACTTCTTGTCAGCAATTGCAGCCTGTGCAGAAAGGTAAATATGAGGGGGTTTTTTATGAAATGAGCGTTATCCTCATTCTCTTTCCTATGTAACGAGGAAATCCTTTCGATTTCCTCTAATTTAATTACGCAGTTCTTCTTTCTGCCCTCTGCTGTAAAGGTTGCTCGAACATCGCCCGTGCCATTCAAATTGATATACCAGTTAAAAGTTGTATCAGAGGTCGGTGTTACCAGATACACAAATTGATTTATAACCTCGTGACTTATTTTGCTGCCACTAAAGTCAACAAGTGTATTCAATGTCGATATAATACCGTCTAAATCCAAACCTCTCGTTGCAGTTTCTTCTATCGGTGTTTCCTCTAAAGACTTTTGCAATTCCTGTATCTCTGTGTCAATAGAGGAACGCATCGTCTGATACTCATCTTTTGTAATCTCACCGTCAGCTCTCATAGCGATAAGATTTTGCAGGCGGCTATTCGCTTTTTCCAGTTTTGCTTGTAAAGCAACAACATCTGATTTGCCCTCGGTTGTTCTTTCATCTCTATAATACCTCTTTATGAGGTCGATTGCAATAAGAACAGACTCTTTTCTTTCCGTCCATAAATGCTCTAATAACGCTTTTGCCATAAAATCGAGTTTCCAGTCGGTTATCATTCTGCTGTCACAATAACCATCCGTGTCTAAACCGAGTTCCTCTCTCTTTTTCTTGTTACCATTATTGAGTTGATTATAGCACTGGTATCCATAAGAAATACCTCCGTCTTTCTTAGTGTGCCATTTGTTTTTACGGTATGAAGATCCGCAAGAGCAGCGCAACTTATTTACCCATATATCTTTAGAGTCCCGTTTGCTGTGGGTTGTTTTTGCAGATGATACCAAAGACGGTTTCATTCTGCTTTCTCTTATCTTCTGAGCCTTGTCCCATACCTCTTGGGAAACAATAGCGGGGAAATCCCCCTCAACATATTCATAGGTGGACATATCCAGATTGTTGATACGCTTCTGCTCCAGAAAATTATTGCTCCGTGATTTATTGTAACACTTTGTTCCCGTGTATGTGGCATTTCTGATAGTTCGCATAATATTAGAAACGCTCCATTTCACAATGCCAGAGGCTGTTTTCCTTTTTCGCTCGGTGAGTATCTTTACGATTTTCATTGAGCCATAGCCTTGCAGATACAGATCATAGATCATTCTGACCGTTTCCGCTTGTTCTTCATTGATAATATAGGTATCCCCAACACGGTCATATCCTAAAATATTCCCATTTCCATAGAGGACACCATTATCACGGCTGATTTTCTGTCCTGCCTTAACACGCTCAGAGGTTTTTCGGCTTTCCTCCTGTGCCAATGTTGCCATAAGGGATAAACGCAGTTCACCATCGCCATCCATTGTCCAAATGTTATCATCTATAAAGTAAACCTCGACCCCTATGCCCTTTAACTCTCTTGTCACCACAAGCGTATCTACAACATTTCGAGCAAACCGACAAACCTCTCTGGTAACAATCAAATCAAACTTACCGTGCTTGGCATCATCAATCATTCTCAAAAAGGCAGGGCGTTTTTTCGCCTGTGTTCCAGTAATGCCCTCGTCAATATAGCGGTCACAAACTGACCAATTCGGGTGATACCTCACTTGATCGTCATACCATTGTAATTGATTTTCCAATGCAGATAATTGAGCCTCATGTTCCGTAGAAACTCGACCATAAATTGCTACTTTCCTTGCTCGGTTTCTATCAAACAGAGCGTAATCTGTGAGCTTAAATCTGTAATTGTATTCGTTAGCTGCTGTATTCATAAGCATACCTCCTTTGGTTTGAGAATATTGTATCGCTTATCAAGCCGCTTGTGAAATGTGCGAATTAGAGTGTTTCATTATATTTGTATATGTGGCTTGATTTATCTTTCCTTTTTCAAGAAGTATCTCTATGAGTTTCAGCGCAGCGATATATTTATCAATCTTAACCTCTTTCATTTCGTCCTCCCCTCAAAGAAATACTAATGGCAAGGGCGTTGTCGGCTCTTGCCATTATAGGTGCGGGGAGCATACCAATATATTTGTGTAACCGCTGCTTATCTATCGTGCGGATTTGCTCTGCCAAAATGATCGACTCTTTATCAAGTCCCTCAAAATCTCTCACCACTGTATGCGTTGGAAGCTTTGCCTTTGTGTGTACTCGGCTCGTAATCGCTGCCACGATCACCGTCGGGCTGTACCTATTGCCAATATCGTTTGAAATGATAAGAACAGGTCTTGTGCCGCCCTGCTCAGAGC
>JAFLRZ010000007.1 GCA_022511225.1 Eubacterium sp. | reverse complement strand
TTAGTGGAGTTTTTCATTGCTTAAGACGGGCAAAAGCAGAAAGTCAAAACCTTTGACTCGTTATGTAGGTCGTCCCAACCTGTGCTTTTTTCGTTGCATTATTCCTCAATGCCCTTAGCTGTACGAGCTTCCTCAAGCTCTGTCTGCGCCTTTTCTTTTGTCTTTCCTGTGTAGTCGTTGAAGAACATAGGTATAATCGTAAGCAGGAATCCGACTGCAGGCACGATTGTAACAAGAGCAAGAAGCATCTTTTGTGTTTCGGGTGATTGCTGGTAAAAGATTTGCCTTCCTTCTCCTCCGGCACCTATTACTGTGTCACGAAGCTCTGTGTTAACAGCCTTAAAATCTGTTTTCCCGAGAATCTGTCCGAATACAAACGTTGCGATAGCAGCATTAACCTTTGACAAGAAGGTTTGGAATGAGAAGCATACACCCTCGTGTCTTTCGCCCGTTTTCCATTCAAGATAGTCAACAGAGTCGGCAATCAGCGCATAAGTGATTACGTTGTAAATACCGAGAGGTAAGCCCATTAAGAACAGGAATACCCATAAGATATATATGTTGATTTTTGTAACGTCCTGTGAAAAAATAACATAGCAAAGTGCGTGAACGATTAAGCCAAACAGAGCTGAGCCGATATAGATTTGCTTGAGTGAGAATTTCTTTCTGAGCATCGGGAAGATTGCCATCGCAGGCACCATTCCGACACCGATTGCAACCGTAAGCGTTGTAACGATAGTTCCTCTCGGGATCCAGAAATCGTAAGCAGCAGCAGCGTCAACGTTAGGAACAAGAGTTGTCTGTGTTGCCGGATCGGTAAAGATTTTGCTGAAATCAGTATAATTCTGAATAATGAGATAGTTACCGATGTAGTCAGCACTCTGGTTAGCCGTTACCATTGTTGAACCGAGAATGGCTGCAAAGATAACGATTATGAGAAGCTTATCCTTGCCGAGAACAGCAAATGTTTCCTTGAAAGACGGTGTGTGATCCATCTTAGGTACTCTTTCCTTAGATACAAAGAAAATGAGGATTGAAAGACCACAGCCGAGGAACGCAAAGATTAATGCACTTACAAAGAAGCCTTTTGTGTAACCGAGATTGCTCTGATAGAGAATCGGAACAAGGAGTGCAGGGAGAATTCCGCCAAAGGTTGAGCCGAGTCTTGCAGTAGAAATGAAAGACGTTCTTTCGCTTTCAAGAGGAGTGATAACAGATGAAAGTCCCCAGAAAGGAACGTCCTGAATTGTGAATGCTACACCCCAAAGGATGTACGTAACAAGTGCCCAGATGAATGCCGCTGTCGGGTTACTTTTAAACGGTGCTGTGAAAAGAAGAATCGTGCAGATTGCAATCGGAATAGGGGAGTAGAGAAGATAAGGTCTCATCTTACCCCATTTTGATTTGGTGCGGTCAACAATCATACCCATAACCGGGTCGTTGATAGCATCAAATATTCTTCCGATAAGTATAATACTTGTGCCCTGTTCAAGAGTGAGTCCTGCGCCGTTTTGGAAAAATACAAGCGTAAACATTGTCATAAGCGTGTAAATTCCCGACCTGCCGAATGCACCGACGGTAAAGCACACTCGCTCTTTCATGGTTAAATACTTTTTCTCAGCCATTTTTATTTACTCCTTTTTATTACTGCAGGAAGGATAACAGGAGCCTCTTCCTGCGCAAGTTCCATTTGCTTTAAGAGCATATATTTAAGCTCTTGTCTTACGTGAGCGTATCTCGAATCTTTGATAAGATTATTTTTCTCGTTAGGGTCTTTTTCTAAATCGTATAAATAATTTTCAAAATACACCTTTGAGCTGTGGTGTGCATATCCTGTAATCGCCCAGTCGCGTACCTCGTACTTAAATCTGTCAGTTCTGATTGCACGCGAGTTTGACGCTTCGCTTATCTGAATAAACACGCAGTCACGTTTCTCTTCAGGCTTATCAATCTGCTCGGTCAGATCAACACCCATATACGTTTCGGGAATAGGTATGCCTGCCATTGAAAGCAGAGTAGGAGGAATATCAATGAGCGAGGAAAGCCTTGTTTCACTCTTGCCGCCCTCGAAACCGCCTCCCTTGATAATGAGCGGTGTGTGCGTAGCACTTTCGTGACAGCTTCGCTTGTATTCGGGATTTCTCGTCTTGAAATGACTTCCGTGGTCTGACGTGTAAATAATTATCGTATCATCATAAATTCCCAAATCCTTAAGCTTCTCAACAAGTCTTCCTACGTTGTAGTCAAGCCTATTAATTGCCGAAAGATAATCGGGGTACATTTTCTCGTAGTCACCCTTAAGGAAGGTCAAATCATCAGGAAGCGGATAATCCTTGTAATCGTCAACGGTTTCCTTATATCCCTCATACGTATGATGGTCATTTTGGTGATGAGGTTCGAGCTGGCTTACAAACATAAAAAACGGCTTATCTGTATCACGATTATCAAGAAATTCAAGTGCAAAATCGTTTATGCAGTCGGCACGGTAGCCCTTGAAATCAAGCTTGTTGCCATCTCCGTCAAATATATATCCGTCATAGCCGTGTGAAGTAAATTCCAGCACGTCAGCAGCTCTCCAGTACTGATACTCACCCTGTTTATTTTTAGGAACAGGAGTACTCTCGCAGTGAAGACCTATACCCGGCAGTCTGTCAGACGCAAGATGCCATTTGCCTATGTAAGCCGTCTGATACCCTGCTTCGTTAAAATAATGAGCAAGCGGTGTAATATCCTGCGGAAGGGGTATTCCGTTCCAGTAGCAGCCGCACTGAGTAGCATATACACCTGTCTGCAAGCAGGCTCTTGCAGGACCGCATACGGGCTGACAGGTGAAGTTCTTTTCAAACTTCACACCCTCCTTAGCAAGAGCACAAAGATTAGGAGTCAGCTCTTCGTTTACGGTATCCCATCTCTGCTGATCTGAGAAATAGAAGATAATATTCTTTTTTTTCATAATAGCTCCTTAATTGATATATATTGCTATGAAATAAATCCCGTTACGGCATTGTAGAAATTAACTCCTGCAATCACTGCAACAACGATTGTGAATATACTGCGTATCTTTTTTTCGTTAAATTTCTTATTCATTTTTGCACCGATTATTCCGCCTGAAACGGCACAGACTATTGCAACGGCAAGAGTTATTCCTGAAACGCTTGGCACGGTACCCGATATGCCGATTGTAATAAGCTTTGAAAGCTGACTGAAAAATATAGTTGCAACGCTGTAAACGGCAGCATCCTTCATAGTCATAGAGAAGAACAGCACAAGAAACGCTACGTTAATCGGTCCTCCGCCTACACCTAAAAATGATGCCGTAAAGCCGAGAACAAGACCTGAAAAGACGATGCCTACAGGATTTTTTACGTTAAAGCTTTTTGCATTTTTTACGTTGACATAGATAACCGAAAGCACGAGAAGAAGTCCCAAAATCAAACCCTGCAACGCCTTCAGCATACCGTTGTCAAACACGGTAAGTAAATAATCAAACAGTGCCGAGCCACCAATACCGCCGAGCACTGCACCGATAGAAATTGTAACTACAAACTTAAAATCAATCTTTGTTTTTGCCGAAACGTGTTTTACCGTAGAGCTTATACTCATACTGAACACGGCACAGCTTGACACGAAATTAACAACGTCAATACTATCGTGACCAATTAAATCGAGAAGCGGTTTTATGATAACTCCGCCGCCAAGTCCCACAAATGCCCCGAGCATTGTTGCAATTATGATAATAACGCCGTAAAGAGCAATAATCATAGCCTTATACCTTTACACCATATAAAAATTCGATTCCCAGGCAGGAATGTATTTTGAATGTCTGAAATAGATTTTATAGTCATCTCTTAATGATAAAATCTTCATAGGAATAGCGAATAAATCCTCGTTTCTGTGATAAGCGCAAATATAAAGCTTAGGCTTTTTTGAAACAATCGTATTTTTACATCCCTCAATTGCGTGAAGCTCCGCACCCTCGATATCCATTTTTATCATCGTTATTTCATCGTCAATAAGGCTGTCAATATCTGCCACCTTAACAGGCACACCTTTTGACGAAAGCTTGGAATTTCTGCTTGACTGCGTGTCAAAAATAAGAGTATCACACTTATCCCACGCACCCATATTATAAATGCTCAGCCTTTTCATTTCGGCCGTGTTTCTCTCAAGCTTCTTGAAATTGCGTGGGTCGGGCTCAAGTGCGTAGATGTGCTTGTATTTTCCGTTTGTGAAGCCTGTGAATTCTCTTATCGTGTCGCCGTCATAAGCACCTAAGTCAACTATAACCTCGTCATCACAAAGGCAGAGAAGCTCGCCGTACACTCTGCTTTTTTCATAAAACCCGTCAAGCAGATATTCAACCTTACCGCTTATCTTGAAATTGATTACGTCAAGATAAGTCTTACGGCTTTCATCATCTGCAAGGTGATTATATACAAAATCAAAGCTGCTTTCGTTTTCCTTTACAAATTCAAGCGTAAAAAGTCCGTTACCTGCAATCGGTACGTCAGGGGCAAAAACTCTGTGCTCGTCATTGATTTTTCTGATTTTTTCTATAACGTCGTCAAGGTGCGAGGCAAAGGCGAGAACAACGTTGAAATCGTCGTATTTTTCGCAGATTTCACTGTATTTCATAACCTTGTAGCCCAAAAAGAAGTGACCGCGCACAAACTCGTCGCTTGCAAATATGTCGCTAACCTCAGCTCCGTACTGTGAAAGGGCGGAAATTATTTTTTCTGCCCCGTTTCCCATACCGTAAACTACAATCGGTTTTTCATCATTTGCAAGAAAATTCCATATATTTTGTTTTTCACTAAGAAGCTCTAACACGACTTTCTCCAAGATATAACAAGATATAATAATCTAAAATAATTCTATATTAACATAGTGTTTTTGTCAAGTCTTTACAGATTGAGCATTTTAGTATATAATTAATCTATTATTTGATAATTTAGTGGAGGGATATGCCTTTATGGGCAGTGGCTTTTTAAGACGATTCAGAAAAGGTAATTCTACGGAAAGGGAAATTAAACAGCTCGTTGAGGACGACGAGGAGCTTGGAGAGCTTGAAGAAAATCAAAGAGAGATGATAAATAACATCTTCGAGTTTGACGATCTCAACGCAGGTGATATTATGACTCACCGCACAGATATGGATGCAGTGGAGGTTACGGATTCAATTGAAACTGTAGTTGACGTATCAATCAAGCACGGCAGATCAAGAATACCCGTGTATAAGGAAAATCTTGATGACATCTGCGGAATTATCTACGTTAAGGATCTTCTTAAGTTTGTGGGTACAAAAATAACCGCTGATGATAAAATAACAGATTATACGAGAGAGCCTCTTTTTGTTCCGGAAACTATTCCGTGCGGAAAGCTCTTTGCACAAATGACGGAAAGCAGTATAATGCTTGCAATAGTTGTTGACGAATACGGCGGAACGGCAGGGCTTGTAACTATGGAGGATCTGCTTGAAAGCATAGTCGGAAATATTCGTGATGAATATGACTACGAGGAGTCGGAGCTTGTTACAATGATTGACGAAAGAACGTTTACCTTTGACGGTGTTGCCGATATCGACGAGGTAGAGAAGGTGCTTGACGTTAAGCTTCCCGAGGGCGACTATGACACTCTTGCAGGATTTGTTATAAATCTGTTAGGCTTCCTACCGGTAGGGAATAATGAAACTGCCGAATATGAGAATTTAACCTTCACAGTGTTAGAGGTTGATGAAAGGCGAATTGAAAAAGTAAAGGTTGAAAAAAATAATGACAGAGCAGGAAATTAAATTTGAAGCAATGGAACAGGCAGTCAGCCTTTTTGGAAGCTTCGATGAGAATGTCAGAATGATAGAAAAAGAATATAGCGTTTCCGTAATATCACGCGGTACAGAGCTAAAAGTAGTAGGCGAAGCAGAAAACGTTTCGAAAGCAGTGAGAGCTCTTAACTCTTTGCTTTTGCTTATAAGCAAGGGCGAAGCACTTACAAATCAGAACGTACGCTACGTGCTTTCTCTTGTAAACGAGGGTAATGAGGACAAGCTCAGCACAATGAGCACGGACTCAATATGCATTTCATCAAAGGGCAGACCCGTTAAGCCGAAAACACTCGGACAAAAAAAGTATTGCGAAGCAATAAGAAATAATACGATAACATTTGGTATCGGTCCTGCAGGTACGGGTAAAACGTATCTTGCCGTTGCAATGGCTGTAACGGCATTTCGAGCCAAGGAGGTAAACCGTATCATCCTTACACGTCCTGCCGTAGAAGCAGGTGAGAAGTTAGGCTTCCTGCCGGGTGACCTTCAAAGCAAGGTGGACCCTTATCTCAGACCGCTTTATGATGCGTTGTTTGATATGCTCGGCGCAGAGAATTTTCAGAAATGTCAGGAGCGCGGTGCTATCGAGGTTGCACCTCTTGCATATATGAGAGGACGAACACTTGATGACAGCTTCATTATTCTTGATGAGGCACAGAATACTACTCCTGAGCAGATGAAGATGTTTTTAACACGTCTTGGCTTTAATTCAAAAATGGTTATAACAGGCGACATAACTCAGATAGATTTGCCTGACGGTAAAAAATCAGGACTTAAAAAGGTTATGCGTATTCTCAGGAATGTTGACGATATTGCAATGTGCACCTTTAATCAAAAGGACGTTGTTCGTCATAAACTTGTACAGGATATCGTAAATGCTTATCAAAAATACGAGGAGGAAAAGAAATAATGGATTCTATTAAGGTTGCAATTACTAACAGCCAGAAGGCTGTCAAAATTCCAACAGGAATAAGACTTCTTATAAGACGAAGCTGTCACGCAGTTTTGGAGCTTGAGGGCTTTGAAGGCTCAACCGAGGTCAGCGTTACTTTTGTTGATAACGAGCAAATCAGACAGCTTAATGCTATGCACCGCAATATAGACAAGGCTACTGACGTGCTTTCGTTTCCTCTCGGAGAGAACGGAGAATACGATATAAACCACGACACAGGTGCAAAGCTTCTCGGCGACATTGTCATTTCTATGGAGAAGGCAGTAGAGCAGGCAGAGCTGTATAATCATCCGATTCAAAGAGAAATCAGCTTTTTAACCGTTCATTCAATGCTTCATCTCTTGGGCTACGACCACGAAAACGGCGGACTTGAAGCCGTTCGTATGCGAGAAAAAGAAGAAACCGTATTAACAAGAATCGGCTGGAAGAGAAATGACAGCTACTATATGGGTGACGAATAATGACGAAAACCGCTTTTATTGCAATTGTAGGTAAGCCGAATGTCGGCAAGTCTTCACTTATGAACAGAATACTCGGTCAGAAGATTGCAATTGTTTCTTCAAAACCGCAGACTACGAGAACAAAGATTATGGGCGTTCTTACAAGCGGTGAAACTCAGCTCGTTTTTACTGACACCCCCGGTTTTCACAATCCTCATAATAAGCTTGGAGAAAAGATGAACGAGGCGGTAGGCGATACTATCGGCGGAGTTGATGCGTGCCTCTTTTTAACAGAGCCGAGAGGTGAGCTCAATGCTCAGGAGCTTGAGCTTCTTGATATGTTTTCACGGCAGAAAATGCCTGTAATCCTTGCCATAAACAAGATTGATATGATTGCAGACAAAAAAGAGCTTTTGGAGCGTATCGTATACCTTACGTCAAAATACGATTTCACGGCAGTTGTGCCTGTCAGTGCGACAGAAGGCGACCACGTTGACGAGCTTGTAGAGGAGCTTGAAAAGCTTTCAACGCCTTCACCTCATTTCTTCCCTGATGATACGCTTACAGACCAGCCTGAAAGAGTGCTTGCCGCAGAGATTATAAGGGAAAAAATCCTTCGTCTTATGGACAAAGAAATTCCTCACGGAATTGCCGTAGCAGTAGAAAAAATGCGAGAGCGTGACGATAAAGACATACTCGATATCGAAGCAACTATTTACTGTGAGCGTGAGAGCCATAAGGGTATGGTCATCGGCAAAAAAGGTGCAATGCTCAAAAAGGTTTCAACGTACGCAAGACAGGATCTTGAAAGCTTTTTTCAGATTAAAGTTAATCTTCAATGCTGGGTAAAGGTCAAGCTTGATTGGCGAAACCGTGAGGGACTTATTCACAATTTCGGATTGGATTAATTTAACATAAATTTACACATCACCATAGGATAAAATAACTATGGTGGTGACGTTATGGAAGATAATTGCTGGCTTGAATTTATGAGAACAGGAAGTGTTTTTGACTACCTTAAGTACAAGGAACACGAAAAGGTGACGGCTGATGACAAACTCAACCAAGGGATTAGTAATCAGAGAACAGACAATAGGGGAGAGTGACCGTTTAGTTACTCTCCTTACTGCTGATTGGGGACTTGTCAGAGCCTTTGTCCGTGGTGCAAAGCAGCTTAAAAACAAGCTTAATTCCTCAACTTCGCTTTTTGCATATTCCGATTTTTCGCTATACAGAGGCAGAGATGCTTTCGTTATCGATAACGCTTCGCCTATAGAGGTTTTCTTCGATTTGAGAATGGATATCGAAAGGCTTTCTCTTGCACAGTATTTTGCTCAGCTTGCCTATGAGCTCAGCGAGGAAGAGCAGCCGTCAGCAGAAATGCTTTCGGTTATGCTCAATGCACTTCACCTTCTTTGCAACAGCAGCAAGGATAAGCGGATAATCAAATCGGCTGTGGAGCTTCGCTTACTTTCACTCGGCGGATATATGCCAAGCATTCTTGCCTGTGCCTCGTGTGGTACATACGAAACGGATTTAATGTATTTTGACACGCTCGAGGGATGTATCTACTGCGAAAATTGCGGAAAAACAGGTGCCGTACCCTGTCATAAAAACGTCATAACGGCACTTCGCTTTATATGCCTTACAGAGCCGAAGCGGATTTTTTCCTTCTCTTTAAGCGACGATAATCTGTCACTTCTCAGTCAGCTCAGCGAACGCTACCTGATTTCAAGATTGCAAAAAAAATTACCGACTCTTGAATTTTACAAGAGCTTAATTTAAGAATAATTTAGGATAATTATGGATAAAAATTACAAAATTTTAGAGCTTGACGTTATACTTGAAAAGCTTGCAAATGAATGCACCTGTGATGATGCAAAGGAAATGGCACTGTCGCTTAATCCTATAAGTGACGTTAAAAGTGTCGAAATGCTTTTAACTCAGACGGAGGATGCGTTTTCGCTTCTTGCAAGATTCGGTGCACCGTCATTCTCAGGACTTAAAAATGTTAATAATCCGCTCTTTCGTGCCGATGCAGGAGGCTCTCTCAATCCGTCAGAGCTTCTTGACATAGGTTATTGCCTGCGTGCGCTTCGTGCGCTCAGCGAATGGCATAATCACTGCAGCGAAGTCAAAACAAGCCTCGACATATTCTTTGAGGGTGTTACCGTTAATAAATATCTTGAAAATAAGATTTTCAGCTGTATTATCAGCGCCGAGGAAATTTCTGACAAGGCAAGTGAGGAGCTTTTTGAAATACGAAAAAAGATTCGCCTTAAAGAGAATTCCATAAGAGAAAAGCTTGATGCAATGATTCACTCTTCGCATTATCAGCAGTATCTTCAGGAGGCAATCGTTACGCAGCGAAACGGCAGATTCGTCGTGCCTGTCAAGGCAGAGCACAGAGGTAATATTGCCGGCCTCGTTCACGATACCTCTGCAACAGGTGCCACTGTCTTTGTGGAGCCGTCATCGGTTGTTGATGCAAATAACGATATAAAGGTGCTTCAGGGCAGAGAGCGGGACGAAATAATGCGTATTCTCTATGAGCTTTCTGCCGAAACAGGCGAGTTTGCTCAGTCAATCAAGAATTCCTTTGAAAGCGCAGTTATGCTTAATCTTATTTTTGCCAAGGCGCATCTTGCATATAAGATGAAGGCTTCAAAGCCAATGCTTAATACAGAGGGCATCATTTATCTGAAAAAGGCAAGGCATCCGCTTATTGACCCCAAAAAGGTTGTACCTACCGACATTGCACTCGGTATAGAATACGATACCCTCGTTATCACAGGACCGAATACAGGCGGTAAAACCGTTTCGCTTAAAACACTCGGTCTGCTTACTGCAATGACAATGTGCGGACTTCTTATTCCTGTTTCAGATATGTCGAGAATTGCCGTATTTGATAAAATTTTAGTTGATATAGGCGATGAGCAGAGTATTGCACAGTCGCTTTCAACGTTTTCATCTCATATGGTGAATATTATCGATATTATGAATAAGGCAGACAACAGCTCGCTTATACTTATTGACGAGCTCGGAGCAGGTACAGATCCCGTTGAGGGTGCGGCGCTTGCCGTGTCAATTATTGAAGATTTAAGGCAAAAGGGAGCAGTTATTGCTGCAACAACCCACTATGCAGAGCTTAAGGCATATGCACTCGATACAGACGGCGTAAGCAACGGTTGCTGCGAATTTGACGTTGAAACGCTCCGACCTACCTACAGACTTCTTATCGGTGTGCCGGGCAGGTCAAATGCCTTTGCAATTTCAGAGCATCTCGGTATGGATAAGAGCGTGGTAGACAATGCAAAATCAATAGTAAGTTCTGATAACCGAAGCTTTGAGGATATTCTTGAAAGGCTTGAAAAATCACGTCAGGCACTTGAGGATGAAAGAAAAATTGCCGAGGAAATGACGGCAAAGGCAAAGCGAATTGAAGCAAAAGCCAAAGAAGAAAGAGATAAGATAGAAACGCTTAAAAAGCGCGAGCTTGAAAAAGCGAAGCGTGAGGCAGAAAAGCTTGTTGAGGCATCGAAGCGCAAGGCAGGCGAATTTCTCTTGGAACTCGAAAAACTGAAGAAAGAGCAGAACGATTCAAACGCTACTGAGATTGCACGAAAAACACGCAGAGCCGTCAAATCACAAATGGGTGAAATGGAGGAGCTCGTTAATCCCGCACAGCTTGCAGAGAATTGGGATTACGATTATAAGCTTCCGAGAAATCCCGTAGTCGGGGACAGAGTTGTAATAAGAAATATCGGCGAGGGAGAGATTATAGAGGTAGATGAAAATAAGCTTCTCGTGAAATCGGGTATGCTTAAAACGAGAGTCAAGCTTTCCGATATTATGCTTCTCGATAAGCCTAAGGAAAAGCCGAAAGCTGCACCAAGGCATAACGTTTACCGTACTTCGTCAAGAGCCGACGCAGACGTAAAGACGGAGATAGATATGCGCGGACAGACTGTTGACGAGGCGCTTTTAGCTCTTGGACTTTTCATAGATAAGTGTGTGCTCAACAGTATTGAGGAAATACGAATTATTCACGGAAAGGGAACAGGTGCGCTCCGTTCAGCCGTGACCGATTACCTCCGTCATCATCCGAATATCAGTGAATTTCGCCTCGGCAGATACGGCGAAGGCGAAAACGGCGTTACAATCGCAAAGATTAAATAAATAAAAACATAAAAAAAGAGTTATCTCAGTTCAGACCGAGATAACTCTTTTTGTTTATCAAATTTGATTTTTTTAAATTACAACAGCTCTGCTACTACGTCACCCATCTGCGATGTGCTTACAGTTTCAAAACCGTCCTCAGCAATGTCAGGAGTTCTTACCTTAGTAAGAGCCGTGTCAACAGCCTTTTCAATCGCATCTGCGGCGTCGCTCTCACCAAGACTGTAGCGAAGCATCATTGCACCAGAAAGAATTGTCGCAAGCGGATTTGCCTTGCCCTGACCTGCAATATCAGGAGCAGAGCCGTGAATAGGCTCGTAAAGACCGAAAGTGCCCTCAGCAAGAGATGCAGATGCAAGCATTCCGATTGAACCCGAAATCATTGATGCCTCGTCAGAAAGAATGTCACCGAAAATATTTGAAGTAACGATAGTGTCAAACTGATTAGGATTGCGTACAAGCTGCATTGCGCAGTTGTCAACGTACATATAAGAAACCTCAACCTCAGGATAATCCTTTGAGATTTCCTCCATAACCTTTCTCCAGAGCTTTGACGAGTCAAGAACGTTAGCCTTGTCAACACAAGTAAGCTTCTTGCCGCGTTTCATTGCGTATTCGAAGCCTGCCTTAACAATTCTCTTAATCTCAGGATAAGTGTATCTTTCAGTATCATAAGCACCGAGAACGCCGTTTTCCTCGTAGGTTGCTCTGTCACCAAAATAAATACCGCCTGTAAGCTCTCTTACAATGAGAATATCAAGCTCGTCACCGATAATTTCTTCCTTCAAAGGTGATGCAGATTTAAGAGGAGCAAAAATCTTTGCAGGACGCAGGTTAGCAAATAATCCGAGAGCCTCACGGATTGCAAGAAGTCCCTTTTCAGGTCTGATTTCACTCGGAAGAGTATCCCACTTAGGACCTCCTACAGAGCCTAAAAGCACTGCATCCGAAGCCTTGCAGGCAACCTCTGTTTCTTTAGGAAACGGAACACCTGTAGCGTCAATAGCGCTTCCGCCTAAAAGCTGATAATTGTAGTTAAGCTTGAAACCGAATTTTTCACCCGCCTTATCAAGTACCTTTATACATTCATCAACTATTTCAGGACCGATTCCGTCACCCTTTAATACTGTAATTTTATAATCTTTCATATCTTCCTCCTGATATATTTTTGAATTAATTTTCCGTTTAATTTAATCCCAAAAAATCGATTCATAATCTATTCTTCCTGCTCGTCGAATAACGATTTATTCCCTGAATCACCGATTATTTTAAATGTTTTTCCATTCATATCAAGCTCAATATTTGAACATTTAACTGTGAAATAATTCAAAACATTATTATCATTAAAATCCTGAATTAATAAATGATACTCACATCCATCTTCAGTTAAATATACTTCGTCGCATAAACACCATGCGTTTTCCATTTTACAATCTTCAATTACTATCGGATTATAAAACTTAAGTTGGTATTTAGTTGATTTGTAATCATCATACACTGAATCCAGTATAATCAAATTATCTGTCCTGATGACTTTTTTAATTTGATTATCGTGAATGGAGAAATCACTATACCATCGCGGTAAATTTTCTTTCACGTAGCTTAAATACGGCATGGTTTTACCATTGTAAGCACTCGTATAATAGTACCATTCTTTAGTGAAAACTTTCATAAAACGTGCCTCTTATAGAAATGTAGTCACATTAATTTACCTATAATTTTATTGCTTTCATTTGTAATCTGACGTAATCCACAAACCATTTTTCGTCAGTATACAGCTTCGGCATGCAGATTTCAACAACTTTTTTGATGATTTCGGCTTTCATGTTATTGTCGATACTGCTAAACGCCGAGCCTAAAAACATATTTATCCAGTTTTCAAGCCCGTTTTCGCCTGCCTGCTCCGTGGGTCTGTCGTAAAGCACGGCATATTTAACCGAAAAGCCGTGCTTTTCAAGCAGAGGAGCGAATTCACCTATTGAACGGAAATTAAAATTGTTTTTGTATTTTAGTCCAAACGATGAAAAGGCTTGCTCCATAGCTTTATGAACGTTTTCAGCGCATCCCTTTCCGCCAAATTCAAACACGAATTCTCCGCCTGATTTCAGATTCTCGGAAATATTTTTCACTAATTTATCGTGATCGTCTATCCAGTGAAATACAGCATTAGAAAATATCGCGTCTGCTTTTTCAGTTAATCGAAATTCACATGCATCGTCAAGTCTAAAATCGAGCTCTGGGTGAAGCTCTTTTGCTTTTTCGAGCATCTGCGTCGATGAGTCAATTGCCAAAGTGCGGTAGCCTTTTTCAGCGAGTTTCTCAGTCAACGCTCCGTTTCCGCAACCGATATCAATAACGTAACTGCCTTTCGGCACTGTAAGAAGCTCAAGAACTCCCTCACCGTATTTGTGGACAAACTGAAAATTATTGGTATAATTGTTGGAATCCCAACGATTCTTCATTATTCCCTCCAACTTGTATAACTACTATTTCATAATAATGCTGATCGTGCACAATACAGCTTCAGCTATCGCTAAAACAGCTACTGCACTCAGTTTCTTATTAATCTTATCGGAAATATTTTCAACTGTTTTATTCGGGTTGCTTTTAATTGTTTTTATCAAATTAACAGAAACAATCAGTAGAACTATTCCAATAATTATTTTGAGAATATTCAATATAATAGCGACAGTTTCCACAGAGTAATCTCCTTAGCAGATATCAAATATACCGGGCATTGTATCGTCGCGCATTGTATCCTCCTGATCACGGTTGATTGCGCAGATAATGCCTTTCATTGATGCATAGGTAATGTTGTGGCTTACGCCGATACCGAAAACATCTTTGCCCTGCGGATTTTTAAGATGAATGTAGCTGATAGCCTTTGAGTCGCTGCCTACAGAAATTGCGTGCTCGCTGTAGTCAACAAATTCATATCCCGTAATGCCGACCTTCTGTATAGCCGAGAAGAATGCACCGATAGGACCTGAGCCGGTTCCTTCTATTTGTACAGGCACATTGTCCTTATATTTGAGCTGACCCGTAAAGTGAACAGACGTAAGGTAATCCTCTTCGTTCTTTTCCTCACTGGTTTTATAATTCATAAGTCTGTAAGGACCGCATACGTTTCTGTATTCCTTCTGGAACAAGTCGAAAATCTCAGTAGTCTTAAGCTCCTTGCCCTTTTCGTCGCAGGCTTTCTGTACTACTGCACCGAATTCCGGATGCATTGCCTTGGGCATTTTGATTCCGTATTCTGATGAAAGAATATATGCAGTACCGCCCTTACCACTTTGTGAATTGATACGAATGATAGGCTCGTATTCTCTGCCGACGTCGGCAGGGTCTATCGGAAGATAAGGCACCTCCCATAAGTCGGTATGGCTTTCCTCCATATAAATCTTGCCCTTGTTGATAGCATCCTGATGCGAGCCTGAAAATGCGGTGAATACAAGCTCGCCTGCGTACGGATGACGAGGCGGAACAGACATCTTAGTTGTTCTCTCGTATACCTCTTTGATTTCGTTAATATTGCTGAAATCAAGCTCAGGATCTATGCCCTGTGTCCACATATTAAGAGCGAGTGTAACCATATCAACGTTACCCGTTCTTTCGCCGTTTCCGAAAAGTGTACCCTCAATTCTGTCAGCACCTGCAAGGAGTGCAAGCTCTGCAGCAGCAACACCTGTACCTCTGTCATTATGAGGATGAAGTGAAATTATAGCCGCATCGCGGTTTGGAAGATGACGGCAGAAGTATTCAATCTGATCTGCATAGCCGTTTGGCGTAGAACCCTCAACAGTTGACGGAAGATTGAGAATGATAGGATTCTCCTTCGTGATATGAAGCTCCTCCATAACCTGACGGCAGATTTCCACAGCGTTATCCATCTCCGTTCCCGTAAAGCTTTCAGGGCTGTATTCAAATCTGATGTTTGTTTCGGGATTTGTTTTCTTCTGCTCCTCGGTAAGCTCGTATATAAGCTTAGCTCCGTTAACGGCAATATCGATTACACCCTGCATATCAGTGTGGAAAACAACCTTACGCTGAAGAGTTGATGTGGAATTATAAAAATGAACGATAACGTTTTTAGCACCCTTGATAGCCTCAAACGTCTTTTTGATAAGATGCTCTCTTGCCTGAACAAGCACCTGAATAGTAACGTCGTCAGGAATATATCCGCCTTCGATAAGAGTGCGCAGAATTTCATATTCCGTTTCGCTTGCAGAAGGGAAGCCTACTTCAATTTCCTTTACGCCGATTTTAACAAGCGTAGAGAAAAGTTCTAACTTCTCCTGAAGATTCATCGGATCAACAAGTGCCTGATTGCCGTCTCTCATATCAACTGAGCACCAGATAGGAGCTTTGGTGATAGTCTTGTCAGGCCATGTTCTGTCCGGAATGTTGATTGGCTTGAAGCCTACGTATTTTTCGTAACCCTTTTTCATAATAATTTCTCCTTTCAATTTTGCATTTGCACAGGAGCAAAAAAACAGCCCCTACACAGAATGTATAGGGGCGTAGTAAACTACACGGTACCACCCTATTTCAGCAGTAATTACTGCCCTTTAGCATCAATCAATGCCTTTGCCTTTAACGCAGCCACGCGACTGTTCCTATTAATTACTATTCAGAACAGCAACTCTGCAGAGAGCTATACATTAATCATTTTGTATCGGCTTACACCCTCCGCCGACTCTCTTTAACTAAAATGAAAAATCTTTTTCTGCTTCACAGTTTTTGCTTGGGTACTATTAAATTGTAATGATATTATATCAAAATAATATTATTTGTCAAGTGTATTATATGCTTTATGCTTATAGCAGTGAATATCCGTAGCCGTTTGAGATTGCGTCTACTCTTTCTCCGGCTCTGCAGTGAGGGCACTCGTGAGGGTTATATGCCTGATAAGCAGGCAAGTCCTCAGTTGTGAAAATAGAATTTACGTGAACGCCGTCAACGCTGTCAACGGCAGAGAAAATTGATGTAATTCCTACCGTAGTGCCTCCGTAGTACGATACACTTTCCATCGCTCTTTCGATAGTCTTACCGCTTGTAATACAGGATATAAGAAGCAAAACCTTTTTGCCTGCAATAAGCTTTCTGAGATTATCTCTAAATATGATATTTCCCTGAGCATCGTATTCAGGACCAAGAACGTATTTGGTGTTGCTTGGGTTAGGGTTAAGAATATTTACTCTTGAAAGCTCGTGAGCAAGGTATGCTCCGAGTGCCTGTGTTTCATAAAGACACAGTACACTGTCAACTTCAATATCATTTTCAAAATAATATCTTGCCATCAGCATAGCAGCATCTACAGATACATCGTGATTATGCTTGATATCAGATGTTCCTATATAATAATTCATATGTGATGATGCAGTGACGAAGTGACCTGCCATTGCGTGAATAAAAACACGCTCATCAGCCTTTGATTTGATAGTATAAATAGGCTTATCCATACGTTAACCCCCATAGACTTCTTATAATACAATTGTACATTAGCAAAAGATTTTTTTCAACAATACAGGCGTAAAAAATTTTCAGCCGTATTTGTTGAATTTAGACAAAAACAAAATGTATCAGCAGCATATATCCCACAGTACCTACTGCAATGCTCAAAAGCGTGTTTTTTCTCCAGATATGCATAATCGCCGTTGCACCTACTGCAATAAGCTGAGGAAGAATGGTGTTAAAATCACCGCCTGTCATATCCCTAAGGCAGTAGATAATAAGTACACCTATAATTGCCGGAGGAAGAATCTCACCGAGATATTTAACGAATTTTGGTATTTCCTTTTTACCACTGAACAGAGCGAAAGGAAAGAGCCTTGTAGCAAAGGTGCATACTGCTGCTACGAGTATAAGTATAACTGTTCTGCCGACTGAAAGAGGCATATCACACTACCTCCTTGCTAAAATAATTCTTACTGCCTGAAAGCACTGCAACAGTGAGAATAAGAGCAGGAAGAAGGAATTTGTCTGCGCCAAAAATTATAAGGCAAATAAGTGCACATACAATTCCTATTATGCCCACAAGCTTTTTTCTGCCGTTTTGCTTTCTGAACAAATCTATAAATATTACTACAAAAAGTGCAGTCATCGAAAAATCAATTCCCGTAAAATCAATCGGTATAGTCTGTCCTGCAAGCGAGCCGATAACTGAGCCGATTATCCAGTATATGTGGTCAAAAAGGCTTATGAAGTACCTTGCCTTAACCTCGTTTACGTTATCGGGAACAGTTGTGAATGACGTGTTTATTGAATAAGTTTCGTCAGTCAGTCCGAATATCATAAAGGGATATCGCCAGCCGCCCTTTTTGAATTTTTCTATGTAGCTTAAGCCGTAAATAATATGCCTTGAATTTATGAAAAGCGACATCATTGCAGTAGTCGCAATTGATGCACCGCTGCTAAGCAGGCTTACCAGAACGAACTGCCCCGAGCCGGCATAAACAACAATTGACGTAAATACTGCCCATACCCAGTTATAGCCTGCTTCATAGAGCATTATACCGAACGCCGAGCCTAAAAACAGATAGCCAAACATTACAGGCAGAGATTTTTTAAAGGCAAATAACAGCGTTGCCTTTATATTTTCATTTATATTTTTATCCATAGCTATACCTCAACTTAAGCTATTATAAATCAATCGTACCATTATTTCAATATAACACCTATATTTTGATGATAAATTTTAAGTTATACCTATAACTTGTGTCAAGCAAAAAGGCAAAAATATTATCATAAAATTTATCATTTTTTCTCTTGACAACACTAATTCACTTTAGTATAATGTTCACTGCTGTAAAGATTTATTACTTTACACTTGATTTTGAAAGGAGAGGTAGTTATGCCGAAGAATCTCGAAATTCCGTTTCTGCTTGATTTCTATGGCGAAATGCTTACAAAAAAGCAGCATGACTTCCTTGAATACTATTATGAAGAGGACCTTTCCTTATCAGAAATTGCAGAAAATGAGGGCATAACCCGTCAGGGAGTTCGTGATTCCATAAAGAGGGCTGAAACTCAGCTTTTCGATATGGAAAAAAGACTTGGACTTGCAAGACGCTTTACCGAGCTCAAAAAAGGTGCTGACGAAATACTTGAATGTGCTGAGATTATTAATGAATATAATCTTAATCACAGCTTGTCAAGAGAGATTAATGACAGCGTTGCCCGTATCAAAACAATAGCCTCTTTTCTTAAAGAGGGCTGATAGGAGCTGATTTCTTGGCATTTGAAGGCTTAAGCGAACGCTTAGAAAATTCATTTAAAAAGTTAAGAGCCAAGGGTAAATTAACGGAATCAGACGTTAAAGAGGCAATGCGAGAGGTGCGAATGGCACTTCTCGAGGCCGACGTAAACTATAAGGTTTCAAAAGAATTTACTGCAAAAGTAACCCAGCGTGCAATCGGTGCCGACGTTATGGAGTCGCTAACTCCAGGGCAGATGGTAATCAAGATTGTAAATGAAGAGCTTACAGAGCTTATGGGCGGTAATGAGTCAAGACTTGCTATTGCTAATCATCCGCCTACAATAGTTATGATGTGCGGCCTTCAGGGTAGCGGTAAAACAACCCATTCAGCAAAGCTTGCACGAAAGCTCAAAAAAGAAGGTCACAGACCGCTTCTCGTTGCCTGCGACGTTTATCGTCCTGCGGCTATTAAGCAGTTACAGGTTGTCGGTGAGCAGGTCGGCGTACCTGTATTTGAAATGGGAACGGAAAATCCTGTAAAAATAGCCGAGGAAGCCGTTAAATATGCTAAGGACCACGGCAACGACTACGTTTTTCTTGATACGGCAGGCAGACTTCACATTGACGAGCAGCTTATGGAGGAGCTTACAAATATCCGCTCAACCGTTCATCCGCACGAAATTCTCCTCGTTATCGATTCAATGACAGGTCAGGATGCGGTTAACGTTGCCAAAAGCTTTAACGAAACGCTCGGTATTGACGGTGTAATTCTCACAAAGCTTGACGGTGATACACGAGGCGGTGCCGCACTTTCAGTCAGAGCCGTTACGGGAAAGCCAATTAAGTTTGTGGGTACAGGTGAAAAGCTCGATAATCTCGAAACATTTCATCCAAGCCGTATGGCTTCGCGTATTCTCGGTATGGGCGACGTGCTTTCGTTCATCGAAAGAGCAGAGCAGAGCCTTGACGAAAAGAAGGCGCTCGAGCTTGAAAAGAAGCTTGCCAAGAACAAATTTGATTTAAACGATTTGCTTGATCAGTTTGATCAGATTGAAAGAATGGGCAGTCTTAGGGATACAATAAAAATGATTCCCGGCATAGGCAGTAAAATCAAGGATGAGGATATTGACGAAAATGCTTTCGGCAGATTCCGTGCTATCATTTATTCTATGACGAAAGAGGAACGCACTAAGCCTGACATCATCAATCCGTCGCGTAAGCGCAGAATTGCTATGGGTTGCGGAATGCAGGTCGAGGACGTAAACAAACTGCTTGCTCAGTTTAAGAGTATGCAAAAGATGATGAAGCAGTTCGGCGGCGGAAAAGGCGGTCCGAAAATGAGCAAAAAAATGCGCAGGATGATGAAAGCAAATCCTGAAATGGCAGAAAAAATGATGGGCGGTATGAAGGGTACAAATCCCTTTGGATTCTAATTAACGTTAAAAATCAAACTCTTAGTTTGAAATAATAAATTATAAATAATTTTACTTGGAGGTAATTAAAAATGGCAGTAAAAATCAGACTTCGTCGTATGGGTGCAAAGAAGGCTCCTTTCTACCGTGTAGTAGTTGCAGATTCAAGATATCCAAGAGATGGTCGTTTCATCGAGGAAATCGGCACATACAACACAATGGTAGATCCTGCTGAAATCAAGATTGACGCAGATAAGGCAAAGAAGTGGATTGCTAACGGTGCACAGCCTACTGACACTGTTAAGAGCATCCTTAAAAAAGAAGGCATCCTTTAATCTTTGAATTTTAATACAAAGCTTAACAGGAGGTGTTTTCTTTGAAGGATTTGTTAATTTCCATCACAAAGGGCTTGGTAGAAAAGCCTGATGAGGTTTCTGTTGATGTTAGCGAACCGAATGAAGAAGGCGTAACTGTTTATCATCTTCACGTATCTGAGAGCGATATGGGAAGAGTTATCGGCAAGCAGGGCAGAATTGCAAAGGCTATCCGTGTTGTTATGCGTGCAGCAGCAACAAGAAATGACTCAAAAATATATGTAGAAATTGACTAACAAAAACCGTTTGAGTAGCTCATACTCAAACGGTTTTTTTATATTCTGCACTGAAATTTTACTGAGCCGAATTCCTGTAGGGAGCGATGACCACATCGCTTCGTTAAAACACATAACAACCCTATTGCTCGTCAGCCTGAATCGTAACAAGAAAAGTTTATATTTAGTTTATTTGACAATGTTCATTGCTTATGTTACTGTCAAATTAAGGAGAAGTGATAATATGAAAAAGGAAAAAGAGAAGCGAAAAATCCTAAAAATCCGACCGTTTAATATGGCGAACTTTTCAGGCGGTTCGGGTTATCTCATTTTTTCAATATTTTATCAGGCTATGGCGATTCTGCCGGCTATGATAATAATCTGGCTTGCCTCATTAATTAAACTGCCTAAGCTTGAAGAAAGCGGAGAGATTAACTGCGAAAAAGCTATCAGAAGATACAATAGAGTAGCCATACCCCTGTGTGTAATTATCGCAATAATAGGTGTGGTTATGGCAATCGTCGGCAACTACGGCACTTTCTGGGAGTATTGGATAGAGATATTAATCGTTGGACTTGCCCCTGCGATATGCCTGTATTTTATAATTCGTTTTTGTCACCGCCAAATAATAGAGCGTAAAATAGGTGCTTTTCCGATGATTGTCATATCAGTCTTTTTAACTGCTGTTGCTCTGGTTGCTATTACGATATTTTGTGCAGGTTTGCTTGACCCCTTTTTAGAAAATCTTGCGGAATAAAATATGATTATTAAAACAAGAAGAGAAAAATTCGGTGGTGTAGTCTATTTTGAAAAGCCCGGTTTTGTGGGCTATGTAAATAACAAAATGGCTGATGCAATCGGAATAAAGAAAAATGAAAACGCACATTATGTTGACGGTATTATGTCTTCTCCTCTTGATGCACATTTCGCCGTTACAACAAGGTGCAATATGTACTGCAAGGGCTGTTACAATACAGTTAAATCCGATTGCAATGCAGATATTGATTTGAACAAAGCAAAGCGGATAATAGATAATCTTGCAAGGCTGTCCGTTCTTTCAGTGTCCTTTGGCGGGGGAGAGCCTACGCTGTATCCTCATATCATAGAGCTTGCAAAATACACACGGAGTAAGAATATTCTGCCGAATATGACTACAAACGGCTTGACAATGACAGAGGATTTTGCAAAGCAGTGCAGGGTGTTCGGCAACGTGCATTTCAGTGTACACAAGCCGGCTGACGTTGAAATCGCTTTTAAAGTCGCAAAAATCTATAAAAAATACACAGGCAAACGTGCAGGACTTAATCTTCTAATAACAACCGAAACCTATCCTTTGTTTGACGAAATTGTTAAACGAGCAGGCAAGTCGGGATTTAATAAAATACTGTTTTTGCGTTATAAAAAGACAAGCAAAAATGCGGCTATTGACGATTTGGATATGGACGATAAAATGCCCGAGGTATTTGAAAAAATCAAGGAGCTGTCAAAGAAAAGCAGACTTATGTTTTTGTTTGACTGTTCATCAATGCAGGAGCTTGCTCATTCAAGGCTTATATCCGAAAAGCTTTTAAAAAAGGTTGACGCCAACGGCTGTATGGGCGGTAATATGTATATCGCCATTGATGTTAACGGCAACTACAAGCCGTGTTCATTCTGGGGTGAAACAATTGCCGATGCAGAGTATCTGGATTTTGACAACTGGATGAATAATGAAAAGCTGATTGCATTCAGAAATTTCCGTTCATCAAAGCATTGTAATAACTGCGAATATACGGAAATATGCAACGGCGGTTGCCGACTCAATTACCTCAGCTGTAAAAAATAATACTATAAAAACCGTTTGAGTTTCTCTTACTCAAACGGTTTTATCTTTTTGAATCATTCGTTCTTCCTAATATATAATCGGTTGTAGTGTTGTAATAATCTGCAAGCTTGATTAACAAATGTGTCGGTATTTCTCTCTTGCCGATTTCGTAATTGCTGTATACTCTTTGGTCAATTCCGAGTATTGCAGCAATTTCTTTTTGTTTTAAATCAGCATCTTCGCGCAAATCCCTTATTCTCTGGTAATAGTACACACTCATCACCTCTGAATTTATTTTATTCCACTATCAAATAATAGTATTGACAATACTATCAAATGATAGTAAAATAATATTGCAAATAATTTTGAGAGGTGTATATAATGAAAAAAATTTTAAGTTTACTATTATCATTAGTTATGCTTTTAAGCATAACAGCAGGCATAGATATGACTGCATATGCCGAATATGATACTATAGGCACAGCAAAGAAGGCAGAATTTGGTATTACATACAGCGGTGTTATTGATGATGATTGGAATAAAGCTGATTTTTATGAATTCTATGTTCCGGAAGCCGGTAATGTTACATTTACTGCAACATTAAAAAATGATAATTATTCAAGCTATCATGGCGATTTCAATATATATGACCCAAGCGGTACAGAAATCGGTAGTTTTGGTGATTATAAAAAGGAAGCTCTTGGATATGTTAGTGTAACGAAATCCATGTATATGAGTAAAGGAACTTATTACTTTCGTGTTTATTCTGGACCCTATTCAAATTATGGTGGAGAGTACACCGTAAAAATTGATTATAAATGCAATGTCGCTTCACCTTCAAGCTTCAAAGTAGCAACCCGTAACACAACAAGCTTAAAGTTAAAGTGGAACAAAATAGCAGGTGTAAGTGGTTATCAGCTTCAGCGCTTGAGCTCAGGCAGCTATAAGACTATAACTAACACAACCTCCACAAGCCGTACAGTAAAAAGCCTCAAAGCAGGACTTTCATATAAATTCAGAGTTCGTGCATACAAGAAAATAGACGGTAAAAAGTATTACAGCAGTTGGACTTATCTTACAACTCCGACAAAGCCCTCTAAGCCGACAATCAAAACACCGTCAACCAATAAAAAGCATCAGATTATTGCAAAGTGGAAAAAGGTATCCTCCTGCAGTGGCTATCAGGTGCAGTACAGCAAGAAAAGCAATTTCAAAAGTGTAATTGCAACAAAGACTGTTTCAGGCAAATCAAAGACAAGCTATACAGGTAAAAACTTTACGAAAGGCAAAAAGTATTACGTTCGTGTTCGATCATACAAAACAGTGAACGGAAAGAAGTATTACAGTGCTTGGAGCAGTGTTAAATCCATTAAATGTAAATAAGCTTAAAAACTGAAAAATGTGCATCCTTTTGGATGCACATTTTTCTATTGCCAAAAGGAGCGAAAGAATATATAATAGCCTTGGTGATAAAATGAAGCAGTATTTAGAAATAGGTAAAATTAATAATACCCACGGAATCAAGGGCGAGTTAAAGCTTACCTTGTGGTGCGACGATATAGATTACCTCAAGCAGTTTGAAGTGCTTTATCTTGATGACGAGGGCAAAAACAGCGTAGAGCTTCTGTCCGTCCGCCCTCAGAAGAATCTTGCTATAATCAGACTTAAGGGTATAGATACTATCGAACAGGCTGAGGAGCTTAAGGGCAAAGTCCTCTACGGCAACCGTGATGATGCCGAAATTGATGAAGATGCAAATTATATTGCTGATCTCATAGGCTGTTACGTTGTTGATATCGACACCGAGGAGGAATACGGTAAGGTAGTTGACGTGCTCAACTACGGCTCGTGTGATATTTACGATATAGAAAGCTGGGGCAAGCATACTCTTATCCCTGCAATCGAGGACGTTGTAAAAGAAATCAATACCGAGTACAAGGTTATAAGAATTAAAGCAATGAAAGGCTTGTTTGATGAGAATTGATATATTAACTCTTTTTCCGCAGATGTGTGATACAGTAATGAGTGAATCGATAATCGGCAGAGCGAGAAAGTCGGGAAAGGTCGAAATTAACTGCATAGACATACGTGATTATACGCTTGACAAGCATCGCAGAGTTGACGACAAGCCGTACGGCGGCGGTATGGGTATGGTTATGGCACCACAGCCCATTTATGACTGCTTTCGGTCGCTTTGCGAGGAAATCGGCGCAAGACCACATTTGATTTATCTTACTCCGCAGGGTAAAACTCTTACTCAGGAGAGGGTCAAGGAGCTTGCCGAGCTTGATAATATCGCGCTTCTTTGCGGTCATTACGAGGGGATTGACGAGCGTGTTATCGAAGAGCTCAAACCCGAGGAAATTTCAGTAGGTGACTATGTGCTGACAGGCGGTGAGCTTCCTGCGCTTATCGTGGCGGATTCCGTTTCCCGTATGCTTCCGGGTGTGCTCAGCGACGATGAATGCTTTGAGGAGGAAAGCCATTATAATTCACTTCTTGAGCATCCTCAGTATACTCATCCGAGTGAGTGGAACGGCAGAGAAGTACCAGAGGTTTTACTCTCGGGTAATCACGCAAAGGTAGATGAATGGAGGCGTCAGAAATCACTTGAACGCACACTTTCCCGCAGACCTGATTTACTCGAAAAAGCAGAGCTTACGGACAAGGATATAAAGTATTTGACGAAGCTTAAACAAGACTAAAAAATTATGTGAAAATTGCACAAATCACAGTTACTTTTTTTAGTTGTAATTAACAAGTCAAACGAAGTTGACGATATAGTGTTGACCGATTCAAATTTAATGATATAATATGTAAAGAAATCAAGTTCAGCTTAATAAATCACAATATATAGTATTATTTAAGGAATGCGAGGTTATAGCTATGTTCGTTAAAGATGTTAAGGTAGAAAATCAGGTTGGTCTTCACGCTCGTCCTGCAACTTTCTTTATCCAGAAGGCTAATGAATTCAAGTCTTCAATCTGGGTTGAAAAGGAAGAGAGAAGAGTAAATGCTAAGAGCCTTTTAGGTGTTCTTTCACTTGGCATTATGGGTGGAACTGACATTAGAATTATCGCTGACGGCTCTGACGAAGAGTCCGCTGTTGAGGGACTTGTTGCTCTTGTAAAGTCAGGTTTTACAGAGTAATTACTTAATCTTGATTTTTCGAGGTATCTCAGCTTGTTGAGGTACCTCTTTGTTTTACTTTTTTACCATATGTGATATACTAAAATCGAAAGGGAGTGAGCTTGTGACTGAAAAGGAGCTTCGCAAAAAAGCTATGGCTTTACCGCTTAATCCGGGCGTTTACATTATGAAGAACAAGGATAAGAAAATTATCTATATAGGCAAGGCGAAGAAGCTGAAAAACAGAGTTTCTTCATATTTCGGCAGTCATTCAAATCACTCTCTTAAGGTCAGACGAATGGTCGAAAACGTAGATGATTTTGACTACATTCTATGCGACAGCGAATTTGAGGCACTCGTGCTCGAATGTTCGCTGATAAAACAGCACCAGCCTAAATATAACATTCTGCTTAAGGACGATAAGGGCTACAACTATATAAAAATCACAAAAGAGGAATTTCCAAAAATCCGTGAATGTAAGCAAATGCTGAATGACGATGCCGTTTATATAGGACCTTATACCTCAAATTTTTCCGTAAAGCTTGCCGTTGAGGAAACGCTTAAAATATTCAAGCTTCCACGATGCAATAAGAAGTTTCCCCGTGATTACGGCAAAAGCAGACCGTGCCTTAACGGCTTTATGGGAATTTGCTCCTCACCCTGTAGCGCAGGAATTACGAAGGACGAATATATCGAAAGCATCAATTCTGCAATCGACTTTCTTAAGGGCGGCAGCGTTAAAGCCGTCAGGGAAATGCAGAAGAAAATGGAGGAGCTTTCAGAAAATCTTGAATTTGAAGAGGCAGCAAAGCTTCGTGACAGAATAAAGGCAATAAAAAATCTTGATGAAAAGCAGAAGGTCGTATCCATTAATGTGCCGGAGGAGGATGTTTTTGCTCTCGTCAATTCAAATAAAAAGGCTTGCTTTGAGGTTATAAGATTTGAGCACGGCAAGCTGACAGACAGTGAATTCTGGCTCATTGATGCCGTTGACGATATACCGCAGGCACGCTTTGAGTTGATTGAACGCTACTATTCTATGCGAAGCCGTGTTCCTGCAAGAATTGCCGTTGACGGTGAAATTGAGGATGAAGAATTGCTCCTTGAATTTCTTGAAAGCAAGAGGGGTAAAAAAATCGAGTTAATTCATCCGCAAAAGGGTGAGCACCTTTCTATCGTTAATATGTGCATAAAAAATGCAAACGAGCATCTTGCTCAGCAGCAGGGCAGACTCGGACGGGAGATTGCCGCCCTTGAAGAGCTTAAAGACCTTCTCGGACTAAAAAAAATCCCCGAGTATATCGAATCCTACGATATTTCACACACCTTCGGCGCAGACAACGTAGCAGGTATGGTTGTATTTCATAACGGCAGACCGATGAAATCTGCGTACAAGAGATTTTCAATAAAAGGCTTTGACGGTCAGAACGACGTCGGCTCAATGCAGGAGGTTTTGACAAGACGCTTTAATCATTACTATAATGACGAGGATGGCAGTACGTTCAAGATTTTACCCGACCTTATTCTCCTTGACGGCGGTGAGCCGCAAGTTAATGCCGTTCTTCCCGTTGTTAAGTCTATGGGACTTGATGTTCCGATTTTCGGTATGGTTAAGGATAGTAAGCACAGAACGAGAGCCATCGCCCTGAACGGCGGTGAAATCGAAATCAATTCGCACAGAGGCGTGTTTACTCTTGTGTCTACAATTCAGGAGGAGGTGCACCGCTTCGCTATTACTTATCACCATAAAAAGCATAAGAAAAGCACCCTTTCAACATCTCTTACAAAGATAGAAGGAATAGGTGATAAAAAAGCAAAGGCTCTCCTCAAGCATTTCAAAACAGTTACTGCAATAAAAAACGCTGAAGCAGAGGAGCTTTCAAAGGTATCGGGCATCAGCGAAAAGAATGCACAGGACATATATATGTTTTATCACGAATTGTAAAATTTATTTTTGTAACTTGACTAATAAACACATACTTTGTATAATGTAGTGTAAGAAGCTGATAATGGCGTAATATGCCGATTAGTTTTTAGAGGTAGTTTATAGATGATGCGTGTTATTACCGGCAGTGCCAGGGGCAGAAGGCTTGAAACTCTGCCTGGTGAAGAAATCACAAGGCCTACAACAGAATCTGTTAAGGAAGCATTGTTTTCAATGATTCAGTTTGAAATTGAGGATACTAAGGTCCTCGATTTGTTCGCAGGCTCGGCTCAGCTTGGTATAGAGGCACTCTCAAGAGGTGCAAGGCATTGCACATTTGTCGAAAACAACAGACAGGCTTATAAAATTGCCCAAAGCAATATTGAGCACTGTCAGCTTTCAGACAAGGCAAGGCTCGTTATGTCTGATGCAGTATCGTTTTTAATGAGAAAGGATAATTTCGATATTGCACTTCTCGACCCTCCGTATAAGCAAGGCTTGATAGAAAAATGCCTTCCTATCCTGCTTCCTATGATGAGTGATGACGGAATAGTTATTTGCGAAACGTCTGTTGACGAAGCTCTGCCCGAAAAAATCGGCGGATGGTATACAGACAGAAGCAGACGATACGGAAAAACAAGTCTTACTCTTTATCGGAAGGAGAAGCAGTAATGAAAATTGCAATTTGTCCGGGCAGCTTTGATCCGGTAACTCTCGGTCACCTCGACATTATCGAAAGAGCCGCGGCTATGTTTGATGAGGTAGTTGTGCTTGTAATGAGCAACAGCTCCAAAAATTCTGCATTTTCAGTTGAAGAAAGAATGATGCTTCTTCAAAAGTGTATCACTTCGGATAAAATAAAAGTTGATACATATAACGGCTTGCTTGTCGAATATGCAAAGAAGATTGATGCTACCGCAATAGTTAAGGGACTTCGTGCCGTGTCGGATTTCGATTACGAATTTCAGCAGGCGCTTATAAATAAAAGTCTGTACCCTAAAATTGAAACAGTTTTTATGCCTGCAATGGGTGAAAATATGTTTCTTTCTTCGAGTATGGTTAAGGAAGTGTGCCGCCTTGATGGCGACATTTCGCCATACGTACCAAAGCAAATAGTTGATGATATTTATTTAAGATGTAAAGGAGATTAAAATTATGACTAATACTGACATTTTACTTGAGGATTTAGAAGACGTACTTGATGATGCTACCAAAATCCCTATGAGCAAGAAGTGGGCTGTTGACATTGATAAGATTAAAACAATTATTGAGGATATTCGTCTTAACACTCCTCAGGAAACAAAGCAGGCAAAGGCTATAGTTGATTCCCGTAACAGCATTATCGAAGAGGCTAACAAGCAGGCTGCAGATATCATTGCAGAGGCTCAGGAGCAGAAGAGAGAAATGATTGCTCAGGACAGAGTTACACTTCAGGCTCAGGCAGAAGCAGCAGAGATTATTGCTAAGGCTAAGGAGCAGGGCGATGCTTACATTCTTGAAGCAAAAACTCAGGCTTCAACTATTCTTAATGACGCAACAAATCAGTCAAACGAAATAGTTACAAGTGCTCACGCTAAGTCACGCGAAATGCTTACAGCTGTTAATAACTACGCTGATGACACTCTCCTTGATATTGATGATGCTCTTTACAGAGCACTTCAGGATGTTCGCCGTATCCGTCAGAACGTTATGAACAGCCAGAACAAGAACAAGAATAATCAGTAATAAATACATAACTTGTATTGAACGGGATTTCCGCGTGCGAAACACCTTATATTAAAGCGAAAATCAGCTTGAACTAATGTTCAAGCTGATTTTTTTGTGCTTTATTCATTTCCAAAACGTTTTTTTACTATGAAGTCGTGTACTTCATCTGCTAATTTGCCGTGAATTTTGTATTTCCTTGAAAAAATAATCAGTGATAAAAGAATAAGCATAGGCGGCACGGCAAAGCAGATTATACCGATTCCGAGCTTCGTGCCGTCATTAATTTTACCGCTTTCAGATGTTATCTGCGAATTGTAATTCATAATTGCAAGTCCGCCGAAAAGCACAATTGTTTGAATGGTGTATGCCATTTTTTGCAGAAAGCCTTTCATCGAAAAAGTGATGGATTCGTTTCTTTCACCGTTTTTGTATTCGCCGTAATCAACAATATCTGCAAGGAATGTAGTCTGCGCAACAAACATAGACGCTATTCCTGTTGAAGAAATAATGTATGATATATCAAGCAAAACGGCAATTTTCAATATCGGTCCGAACACGAACATCATTATGTATCCGATAATTATTGAGATTAAAGAAATCTGGTATATCCTTCTCTTGCTCAGCCATTTTGAAAGAATCGGTATAACAAGCAGTCCGGCAACCGAGCCGACTGCGCCGATTAACGAGAAAAGTGATTGCGACTCAGGCTTTTCGAGTGCGTTGCTGAAATAGTAAACTGCCGTGCCTGAGGTAAGATACCAGCCGGCGTTTGAAAGCATTGCAAATATCATAAACACAACTAACTGGTCATTGCCCTTGATAACCTTAAAAATCTTACCGAGCGAAAACTTCTGCTTCTCGTTATATATAACGTTCTTTTCTTTTGTAAACAGCACGCAGACAACGGAAAACAAAATTAACAGAACAGCGCATATTCCTGCCCAACGAGAGAATCCCTGTGCATTTCTTCCGTCTGCATTAACCGTCATACCTTTTGAAAGGAGAGGCAGAATTACAGGAGTCAGCACAGTTATTATTCCCTGACCGAGTCCGCTGAACGTTCTTGCAACGGTAGAAACAAGGTTTCTGTCCTTAGGGTCCGAAGTAAAAGAAGGTATCATGCTCCAATACGGAATATCAGCCATCGTATTCGTCATTCCCCAAAGAATGTACATCACTGCGATGTATACGTAAAGCTGCGTTCCTTCTAAGCCGAATTTTGTGAAAAGCAAAAACAGCACAACGGCATTGCAGATTGCTCCTATAACAATCCACGGTCTGTACTTACCGTGCCTTGTTCTCGTGTTATCAACGATAGTTCCCATCATAGGATCGTTGATTCCGTCCCAAATTCTTGCAAGGGGAGTCAGCAAAAGCAAAAATCCTTCCTTGAGTCCGAGCACGCTTGACAGATAATAGCTTAAAAATGAGTAAAACATACCATAGCTCAGATCAAGTCCGACTGCGCCTATACCGTAGCATATCTTTTCACGCCACGAGGTTTTGTATTCTTCCATTTGAATTCCTCTTTTTCACATTATTTTTTAAAATTATATCATATTTTATCAGCTGTAACAACCGTTATCAGCTTTTTTTATTTTTAGTCAATCCCGATTTGATTTTTTTGCCTAAGTTACAAAATGGTTACATAACAATTACGGATATTACATTTGCTAATGGCGGGAAATTGCCTCTTGACAAGCAGTATTACCATTATTATAATGTATGTGAGGCATTAATTCCAAGAAAATCCCAAAGATTTCAATAAAATCCAACTCGGATTGCACAAAAATCAATTTTAGTTATGCCAAAAACAGATTGAAAGGAGAGAGTGAAATGCGACTTTTTGTCGGCACCTTGGACGGCTATAAGCTTGATTCTAAGGGCAGATTGTCTATCCCTACCAAGTGGCGCGAGCGTCTTGGCAAGGAATTTTATATGGTTGCAGTTACAGTTCACGGCTGTAAGTGCCTCACTCTCTATCCTGTTGAAACCTTTGAGGAAATGTTTATGTCAATGCAGCACGGCAGTGAAAATCAAAAATATGATGCCAAAACGTCATTCCTTGATTATGCCGAAGAGTCTGTACTTGATGCACAGGGCAGATTTACTGTAAATCAGCGCCTTAAGGGCGAGGCTGAGCTTACTAATGAAAGCACCGTTGTTTTCAAGGGTAAGGGCGATTCTATAGAAATATGGAATACGGATGAATACGAAAAAATGTATAACAGTTTTGACCATTCACAAGGCATCTATGACCTTATGGACAAGCTGAAAGGTAATCCGGACTAATGAACTTTTTACATAAAAGTGTGCTTTTTGACGAGTCGATAAAGGCTCTTAATCTGAATAACGAAAAAATCATAGTAGACGGCACTTCGGGCGGCGGAGGGCATTCACGCGAAATAGCAAAGACGGCAAAAAGGCTTGTCTGCATAGATCAGGATCCTGATGCGATTTCAGTGCTTAATGAGCGTCTTGGAAATTTATCAAACGTAACTATAGTTCAAAATAATTTTTCCAACATTAAGTCAATCCTTAAAGAAATCAAAATAGATAAAATTGACGGTCTTCTCCTTGATTTAGGCGTGAGCTCTTATCAGCTTGACACGGCGGAAAGGGGATTTTCGTTTCATAAGGATGCCCCTCTTGATATGCGTATGAGCAAGTCGGGGCTGAGTGCAAGGGATGTAGTCAATACCTATAGCGAGCAGGAACTTGCTGAAATTATATATAAGTACGGCGAGGAAAAGTTTTCACGAAGAATTGCCGCTAATATAGTAAAAGCAAGGCAGAGCAAACCTATTGAAACAACGTTTGAGCTTGTTGACATTATCAAAGCCTCGATGCCCCAAAAAGCAATGAGGGATGCACATCCGGCGAGAAGAACTTTTCAGGCAATCAGAATAGAAGTCAATGCCGAGCTCGACGTGCTTGAAAAGACACTTGATGATGCTTTCGACTGCCTTAACAGCGGCGGAAGAATTGCAATAATTACTTTCCATTCGCTTGAGGACAGAATGGTAAAAGAAAAATTTAATGAGTGGAGCAGGGGATGTACCTGTCCCAAGGAATTTCCGATATGCGTTTGCGGTAATAAGCCTAAGGGCAAGGCGTTAAAAGCAGTTGCTCCGTCAGATGAGGAATTGAGCGTTAATCCGAGAGCAAGATCCTCACGACTTCGCATTTTTGAAAAATATTAAAATTGTGATTAAAAAAATTATAGATGAAAGGGGTGAAACAGTTGACAAATACAGGCGATTTCAGACGTTATTCCGTTGCAAATGATATTAACGTATCTATAGATAAGTATTTCAGCGCAAGCAGAACATCTACCGCTCCCAAATATGAGCCGAGGCATGAGGAAACTCCTGAGTTCAAGGTGGGCGGTAATTCAAATAAGAAGAGCAGAAAAGATATTGAACGCGAGCAAAAGGCAACGTTTGCAACTGCGTTTACTCTTTTGATTTCGTTGGTGCTCGTTGTTGCAATGCTTTATGGTGCTATAAGCACGATGGCTAAGAAAAATGAGCTGACAAAAGAAATAGGCAGATATGAATCAAAGCTGACTATTGCACAGAGCGAAAACGTGCGCCTTAACAGTCAGCTTAATTCACTCGTTTCAATGAGTATGATAGATAAATATGCCGTCGAAGAGCTCGGAATGAGTAAGGCGAGTGCCAATAAAATGATGTTTATTGACGTTTCTCAGTATAAGACTGAGAGACAGGCTGCTGCTTTGCGCCTTATCGAGCAGAATAAAGAACAGAACAAGAAGTAATAATTTTATATTTCAAATCGTAAATATTTATGATCTATGCATAGCTACTAAGAGCTTATACTTCGGTGTCATATAAAAATGAAGCCGATAATGACATCTGACGCTCTTTGGTAGCTATATAATATATAATAAAAAAAGTTATCAATTGTGCAGGAGGAACTTGGCTTGAAGCATCACGGTAGAGAAAAAAACAACAGCCCTAAAAATATGCTCACAAGAATGAATGCTTTGTTGATGGTGATTGCACTGTTTCTTGCAGGCAGCGTGTTTAGGGTTTTTTATCTTCAGGTGTTCAGAGCCGAGGAGCTTTCACAAAAGGCAACCTCTCAGCAAACTGTCGATTCTGAAATCAAGGCAATGCGCGGTACGATTTACGACTGTGACGGAAACGTACTTGCTCAGTCTGCAACGGTGTGGAACGTGTTTATCGACCCTTATGCGCTTAAGCTAAGAGCCAAGGAAGGCACAACACCTACAGCCGAAGATCTTGCCGAACTCGAAGTGAAAACAGAAAAAAGACGTCAAACGGTGATAGACGGTCTTACAAAGCTTCTCGAGCTTGATGAAGAGGACACGCAAAAGCTCACCGAGATGACCTATAAGGAAGAAAGCCGTTACGAGCTTGTTAAAAAGCAGGTCGAAAATGATCTGAAAATGAAGATTTCCGAGTTCGCCTCCAAAAATGACCTAAACTGTATCGGCTACGAGCAGAGTGCAAAAAGATACTACCCGTACGATTCACTTGCTTCAACCGTGCTCGGATTTGTTGGCGACGACGGTGGCCTTTACGGACTTGAAAGGCAGTACGATGACGTTCTTACAGGAACAAACGGCAGAGTTATCACTGTCAAGGATGCATGGCTTAATGATATTTCCGATGAATACGAAACCTCTGTCGAAGCCTCTGACGGGAATTCACTCGTGCTTACAATCAATCAGAGTATTCAGTATCAGCTCGAAAAGGGCCTTAGAGAAACAATGGAGGAATATCAGTCAAAGGGTGCATACGGAATAGTTATGAACTGCAATACGGGGGCAGTTCTTGCAATGGCATCACTTCCGGATTATAACTGCAATAATCCCACTAAGATAACTTACAGCAGATACAAGAAGGCACTTAAACAAATTAAGGACAAAGAGGAAAGAGAGAAAGAGCAAAAAAATTATCGTGACCTGCAGTTTAAGAATTACACGATTGAGGATATATATGAGCCGGGCTCTGTATTCAAAACCTTTACTGCTTCTGCTGCACTTGAAGAAAACGTTGTAAGCCTTAATACTACGTACAATTGTACGGGTGCAATCAAGGTTAACGAATATACAATGAAATGCCATTATCACCCCGGTCACGGCTTACAGACCTTCACTCAGGGTCTTGAAAATTCCTGCAACCCGTTTTTTATAACAGTAGGTCAAAGGCTTGGCGTGCATAATTACTTCAAGTATTTTGACGGCTTCGGCTTTACAGAGAAAACAGGAATCGATCTTCCGCAGGAGGCTATGTCAAGCTACTATACCGAAAATCAGTATTCAATCGTAGAGCTTTCATCTGCAGCTTTCGGACAGACAAATAGCTTAACTCCTATTCAGGTGTGCACCGCAATGTGCGCAATCGCAAACGGCGGCACACTTATGAAGCCTTACATTGTAGGCTCAATAGTAGACTCACAAGGCAAAACCATAAGCAAAACAAATCCGACTGAAATCCGTCAGGTTATAAGCAGTGAAACTGCTGCAACTGTAAGACAGATGATGAAGTCGGTTGTTGACAACGGAACGGGTAAGAACGGCTATGTTGCAGGCTATAGCGTTGCGGGAAAAACAGGTACGTCAACAAAGCTCAGCGAATCTGCTATTGCAGGCAGAGATAAGTATATTGTTTCATTTGCGGCTCTTGCACCAAGTGAAAAGCCTGAAATCACAATGATTATTATTGTCGATGAGCCTAATCAGGATTTAGGCGGCGGTGCACTGTGCGCTCCTATTGCGGCTCAGGTTGTTGAAGAAACAATGAGCATCTTAGGCATCGAACCTACTTACAACGAGAAAGAGCTTTCAAGCCTTTCATCAAATACTCCTAACGTTACAGGTATGACGCTTGATAAGGCTAAAGAGGAGCTCGGATACGCTTCACTTAAATACGTTGTTATCGGCAATGGCGGTAAGGTAACAAGGCAGTGCCCTACTTCAGCGGGTACGATTTCGTCAAACGGTACTGTTTATCTCTATACAGACGATGCTAAAAAGCAGACTGTCAAGGTGCCTGATTTTACAGGACTTACTGTAACCGAGGCAAAGACTGTTGCCGGAACAAACAATTTGAATATTGAAATAAACGGCAATAATATGAACAGTGGTACAGTAGTTGCATTCAGACAAAGCGTAGAAAAGGGCAGTAAGGTTGAAAAGGGTACTGTAATTACAGTAAGCTTTAAGAATACAGAATCAGTACTCGATTAGTTAAATTAAATTAAATCCAAACTGTCTAAAGCATAGAAAGGGTTGCAAATATGAGGCTTAAGGACTTATTAACAGGAATTGAAGTTATAAATGAATATGCCGATACTGAGGTGCTTGACGTAACTCAGGATTCAAGACTCGTCAAGGAGGGCTCACTCTTTATCTGCGTCAAGGGTGCTACTTTTGACGGCCACAGCGTCGCAGGCGAAATGCTTGATAAGGGTGCAGCTGCAGTAGTTGTTGAAAGAGATCTTGGACTTCCTAATCAGATTTTAGTCAAAAACAGCAGAGCAGTGTATTCTCCGATTTGTGCTAATTTCTTTGGAAATCCTGCTGATAAGCTTCAGCTTATCGGTCTTACGGGCACGAACGGAAAGACAACTACTACATTTCTCATCAAGCAGATTTTAGAGAACGTTGGCAAAAAGGTCGGTCTTATCGGCACAGTGCAGAATATGATTGGTGACGAAATTTATCCTGCAAAGTATACAACGCCTGATCCGTACGAACTTCAGAAGCTTTTTGCAATGATGGTTGAGGCAGGATGCGAATACTGTGTTATGGAGGTTTCCTCTCAGGCACTTGCTCAGGGCAGAGTAAACGGACTTCGCTTTAAAATCGGCGCATTTACAAATCTTACTCAGGACCATATAGATTACCATAAAACTTGGGAAAATTATTTTAATTCAAAGAGAATCCTTTTTGAAAATTGCGACATAGCAATAACAAATCTCGACGATGAATACGGAATGAAAATAATTGACGGACTTGATTTTGAAAAGGTTGCAACGTATTCCGTTAATTCAAACTCGGCAACGTATCTTGCAAAAAATGTCAGCTTTAAGTCAAACGGTGTTGAATATGAGCTTATAGGCGACACGATTGCGCGTTGCAGTTGTCCTATTCCGGGCAGATTTTCTGTGTACAACTCGCTTTGTGCGGCAAGCTGTGCCTTGGCTCTCGGAATAGACTTCAAGTCGGTTATCAAAGCAATAGGAAAATCAAACGGTGTAAAGGGCAGAATTGAGGTCGTTCCGTGTGACAGGGACTTTACTATTATCATTGACTATGCTCATTCTCCTGACGGACTTGAAAATATAATTTCATCACTCCGGGAAATTGCAAAGGGCAGAGTTGTAACGCTGTTCGGATGCGGAGGCGACAGAGATAAAACGAAGCGTCCTAAAATGGGAAGAATTGCGGCAGAGCTTTCAGACTTCTGCGTAGTGACCTCGGATAATCCACGCTCGGAAAACCCAAGCGATATTATCAAGGATATACTTGAGGGTATGAAGGGTGTAAAGACACCGTATGAGGTTATCGAAAACCGCAAGGAAGCAATCGCCTTCGCTATCAATAATGCCCAAAAGGATGACATAATTCTCCTTGCAGGTAAAGGACACGAAACGTATCAGATTTTACCTACAGGTACGATTAATTTTGATGAAAGAGAAGTTGTAGCCGAAGTGCTGGGACTTGAAAACTGATTATGGAAAAATTGAAATTAAGCGAAATTGCATCAGCCTGCAAAGGTGTTTCGAGCACCGAGCTTGAAATTACGGGCGTCGCAATAGATACAAGAAAAGTCAAGCCGGGCGACTTGTTTATTTGCATAAAGGGTGAACGCTTTGATGCCCACGAATTTGCAAAAACGGCTATCGAAAACGGTGCAGCCGCCGTTATGATTCACAGGGATATCGACTTTGATTGCCCTTACGTAAAGGTTGAAGATACGTCAAAAGCACTTCTTGCACTTTCAGGCTACTACAGAAGTAAATTTAATATTCCTCTCGTAGCGCTTACAGGCTCAGTCGGCAAGACCACCACAAAGGAATTTACTTATCTTGTCGTTAATTCGCAGTTTAATGCAATCAAAACAATCGGCAACCTGAATAACGAAATAGGTGTGCCGCAGATGCTCTTTCAGCTTGATAACAGTGTAGAAGCGGCTGTTATCGAAATGGGAATGAATCATTTTGGCGAGATTCATAATTTAACAACTGCGGCAAAGCCGAACGTAGCACTAATTACAAATATCGGTGTTTCGCATATAGAAAATCTCGGCTCTCGAGAGGGCATACTCAAGGCTAAGCTCGAAATTCTTGACGGACTTGAAAAGGGTTCACCGCTTATATTAAACGGCGATAACGATTTGCTCAGGACGGTTAAGAACGACGACTACAAGCTTTATTTCTACGGTATAGATAACGGTGATTTCAAAGCAGAAAATATCGTTGAGGAAAACGGCAGCACAAGCTTTGATATAAGCTGCTTTGGATGCAAGCAGAACGTCACCATCCCCACAATTGGCATACATAACGTCTACAACGCACTTTCTGCCTTTGCAGTGGGATACGTTCTGGGTATTGATTCACGTAAATGTGCAGATGCACTAAGTCAGTATCAGCCTGAGGGTATGAGGCAGAAAAGTGTCAGTGTCGGCGGAATAACCGTAATCGAGGATTGCTACAACGCAAGTCCCGATTCAATGAAGGCGGCAATATCCACATTGGTTAATACAGTCGGAGAAAGAAAAATTGCAGTGCTTTCCGATATGCTGGAGCTTGGTGATTATTCTGTCAATGCTCATCGACAGGTCGGTGAAATCGTTGCAGAGAATAATATCGACTTTCTTTTCACCTTCGGAAGTGCATCAGTTGATATTGCAAATCGTGCAAAAGAGCTTGGAATGAAGAATGTCTTTCATTTTTCCGATAAAGATGAAATGGCAACAGCTCTTCTTGATACAATCAAAGCAGGCGACACCTTGATTTTTAAGGCGTCAAGAGGAATGAAACTTGAGGAAGTAATCCGCAAAGTATATAACGATTGGGAGAAAACAAATGAGTGATACAACAGCAGTTCTTATCAGCATTATATGTGCCTTTGGTGTTACGGCGGCACTTGGATTTATAATCATACCTTGGTTAAGAAAGCTTAAATTCGGACAGACTATTCTTGACATCGGACCAAGCTGGCACAAGTCAAAGCAGGGCACTCCGAATATGGGCGGACTTATGTTCATCATCGGTATAATATTGTCCTTCGCTTTAACCGTAATGATTTTTCATTTTAATTCAGGAAATCTTGAAAGCGACTATTCAGCCATTTTCAAGGGCAGAGAACTCGTTTTGCTTTTAGCAGGTTTAGTGCTTGCACTCGGCTCAGGGCTTGTCGGCTTTGCAGATGATTTTATTAAAATTAAGCTTAAGAGAAACAAAGGCCTTTCAGCTAAGCAAAAAACAGCAGGTCAGCTTATTATGACTTTCGGCTACGTGCTTACTCTCTGGCTTTCACACAATACAGTGTGGTATATCCCATTCATTGGCGATATGAATTTTGAAAAAAATATTGCTACTGCAGTTATATTCTGGGTGCTCAGCATCTTTATAATTTACGGTTGTATTAATTCAGTCAATCTTACAGACGGCATAGACGGTCTTTGCTCATCAGTTACAACGACTGTTGCAATAAGCTTTATCATTATCGGAGCTATTCAGAGCTTTGCCGGACTCAAGATATTTGCAGGAGCACTGCTCGGCGGTGTTCTTGGTTTCCTTTGCTGGAACTGGAATCCGGCTAAAACCTTTATGGGCGATACAGGCTCGCTGTTTCTCGGCGGTATGGTAGTTGCACTCGGTTATCTTTGTAAGTGCCCGCTTCTGCTTTTACCTATGGGCATTATTTACGTCTGTGAAACTATGAGCGATATTATCCAGATTGGCTACTTCAAGATTACTCACGGCAAGAGAATATTCAAAATGGCACCTATCCACCATCATTTTGAAATGTGCGGCTGGAAGGAAAAGAAAATTTGTGTTGTCTTTTCACTCGTAAATGCAGTCGGTTGCGCTATCGGTGTTCTTCTCTTATACTTCGGAAATTATAATAACTAAACAGAAACAAAAAATATGAGGAAAGGAGTATGATATAATGCAAAACGGTGCAAATAGTGAAGCACGCCATTCTAATATCATCAGGGCTAAAACCAAGGATGACAGAAGCCTGAAGGGTGATTTTTTAATAACAGGCAGTATGGATATACCTTTTTTAGCTATAACAATTGCACTTTTGACCATAGGTCTTATTATGCTCTTTTCAGCCTCATATCCTTATGCATATGCAAGGCAGAATTATAATTCATACTATTTTATCAACAGACAGCTGATTTTTGCTGCAGCAGGCATTGTAGTAATGTTTATAATGTCAAAGATAAATTATAAATGGCTTAAGGTCGGAGCACTTATACTTGTTCCGATAACATTTATACTTCTTGCAATTGTATTGATAATACCTGCTACTGTTGTTTCCGATACAGGCGAAGCATTCAAACGCTGGATACAGATAGGACCCATTCAGTTTCAGCCGTCGGATGTTGCAAAGTTTACGTTGATACTTGTATTTGCCATATATATAAATAAATTTTACAGCAAGATGAAAACACTGCTCTACGGAATAGCTTTCCCGCTTATCATACTCGGGGTATTCTGTATCTTTATAGTTCTTGAGCACCATCTGTCGTGTACAATTCTTATGTTTTTATTAGGCGCCGCAATGATGTATGTAGGCGGTACTAACAGATATCTTTATGCTTTTGGTTTAGCAGTGCTGATTATTGCTGTGGTACTGGTTGTGCTAAACCCCGAAATTATACCAAGCCAATATGCACGCGAAAGGATTATTTCGTGGACAGACAAGAAATTCTCTCCTGATGATATGCGATGGCAGACGAATAATTCGCTTTATGCAATCGGTTCGGGAGGATTTACAGGCGTAGGACTCGGCAATTCCAAGCAGAAGTATTTATACGTTTCAGAACCGCAGAATGACTTTATCTTTTCAATTGTATGCGAAGAGCTTGGATTCCTCGGAGCGGCAGCTATAATTATTCTTTTCGGTCTGCTCGTTTATCGCGGAATTAAAATTGCACAGAAGGCTACAGACAGATTCGGCGCACTTCTTGTAATCGGCGTCGTAAGTCAGATAGGTATTCAGGTTATACTTAACATCCTTGTAGTTACGGACACAATTCCAAATACAGGAATAGCACTTCCGTTTTTCTCCTACGGAGGTACGGCAATGCTGATGCTTCTGTTCGAGGTTGGAGTAGTGCTTTCTGTTTCAAGAAAAGCAAGTCAGAAGAGAGTGTAGGAATATGAAAATTTTATTTGCAACAGGTGGCACTGCAGGTCATATCAATCCTGCTCTTGCAGTGGCATCATATATCAGAGAAACAAATAAGGATGCACAAATCCTTTTTATCGGAACAGAAGACCATATGGAAGCAAGGCTCGTGCCGGCAGCAGGCTTTGAATTTAAGACAATAGAAATATCAGGCTTCAGGCGTTCGTTTTCGCCGTCAGCAATCAAGCATAATATAAAAACTGTTTCAAGGCTGATAAAATCATCAGGCGAGAGCAAAAAAATCATCAGGGAATTTCAGCCTGACGTTGTAGTAGGCTTTGGCGGATACGTGTCAGGACCTGTGCTTCAGACGGCAGTAAAGCTCGGCATACCAACCTGTATTCACGAGCAAAACGCTTTCCCCGGCATTACGAATAAAACTCTTGCTAAAGAGGTTGACAGAGTAATGCTTACAGTTGAGGATGCCGCAAAACATTTAGACCCTAAAAATGAGGTTACTGTAACAGGACTTCCCGTTCGCGGCGAGCTGCTTAAGGCTGACAGAGAAATGGCAAGGGCAGAGTTAGGAATCCCTGATAATGCAAAGCTTGTGCTCTCCTTTGGCGGCTCACTCGGAGCTGCACCTCTTAACGAAGCTATGTATAGTATTCTTCTTGATAGCGCAGAAAACGGTAAGTATTATCACATCCATTCAGTAGGAACTAACGGAAGTGAATATCTTGAAAAGTTTAATGCCGAAGGCTTTGTAAACGAAAAAAAAGGCACTGTTGAGGTAAGACAGTACATAGACAATATGGACGTATGTATGGCGGCTGCCGATTTAGTTATCGGAAGAGCAGGTGCATCATCGCTTTCAGAAATTGAGGCTATGGGCAAGGCGTCGATTCTCATTCCTTCTCCATATGTTGCAGAAAATCATCAGTACCATAATGCCATGGCTCTCGTTAACCGTAATGCAGGCTTTGTTATTGAGGAAAAGAATTTGACGTCACAAAGCCTTAAAGAGAAAATTGACGAGCTTCTGTCTGATGATAATAAGCTTAAAACTATTGAGCACAATGCAAAATCAATGGCAATAGTAAACGCAAGAGAGCGCATTGCCGAGATAATTCTTTCTCTTTCAAAATAACAAAAAATAAACCTCTGCATATGATAGTGCAGAGGTGATAAGGTGAATTATTTTGAAATTACAGGCGGTAATAGCCTTAATGGCGAGGTAAGACTTCACGGTGCAAAGAATTCTGCACTTCCCATTTTAACAGCCGCAGTGCTTGTTAAAGGTCAATGCGTTATACATAATTGTCCAGATTTAAGCGACGTCAGAAAAACACTGGAAATATTAAAATCACTCGGCTGCTCGGTTGAGCAGAATGGCAGCACGGTTATAATTGATGCTGCTGACGTTAATAAATGTTATATAGATGAGAGCTCAATGCGCAAAATGCGCTCGTCTATTCTGTTTCTCGGCAGTCTTTTGGGCAGACTCGGCAAGGCAGATCTTTATCTTCCGGGTGGTTGCGAAATAGGCACAAGACCTATTGATATGCATTTGAATGCTTTAATGGAGCTTGGCGCATGCTTTAACGAAAACGGCTCATATCTCTCTTGTACGGTAAAAAATCCACAGTGTAAAAGGATAATTCTTCCGTTTGCAAGCGTAGGAGCAACAGAAAATATTATTCTTTATTCCGTACTTCAGGAGGGAACTACAATCATTGTAAATGCTGCCAGAGAGCCTGAAATTCAGGACCTCGCAGATTTTATCAATTCCTGCGGAGGAAGCGTAATCGTCTCAAACGGTGAGGTTCAAATTAACGGAGTAAAGGCTCTTCACTCAGGCGAGCATACTATTATTCCCGACAGAATCCTTGCCTCAACCTATATGAGTGCCTGTGCGGCAACAGCAGGGGATATAATTATTGATGACGTGAAGCCTACTCATCTTGCCCCTGTCTTTCCATATTTTAATGAAATGGGTTGCAGACTTTATCTCGACAACCGCAGGCTTCGAATTGTTGCTCCTAAAAGATTAAAACGAGTAAGAAAGGTGACAACGCTTCCTTTCCCCGGCTTTCCTACAGATTCACAGTCACCGCTCGTAGCAGCGTTAACAACAGCAAGAGGAACGTCTTGCATTAAGGAAACAATTTTTGAAAATCGTTTCCGCTACGTAAGTGAGCTTAACCGCTTCGGCGCAGATATTGAAATAAACGACAACCTTGCCCTTATTAACGGCGTCAGACAGCTACAGTGCGCAGACGTTTTTGCCACTGATTTAAGAGGCGGCGCTGCGCTGATTGTCGGTGCATTAGCGGCTCAGGGTACATCAAAAATATATAATATCAACTTTATAGACAGAGGCTATGAAGCACTTGAAAAAAGCTTTTCAGGTCTTAATGCTGACATCAAGAGGATAAATGATGAAGAAAGAGAAAAAGACGAGAGCATCAAGGAATGTGAAAAAATCTGCTCCTGAGCAAAGACGATATTCCGATAACTCATCAAATCTTAACGACTTTGGCTTGGAGCCACCGAAAATATACCGCGAATCTCAGAGAAAAATTGAGCAGGAGCGCATAAAAAAGGAAAGCGCAAGAGGGCAGAAAGAGAAGCATATAACTACTGCCCAAAAACGAACAAAGCAAACTAAAAAACGTAAGCAGAAAAATAAGCTTCGAAGGATTGTTATTTCCGTTTTAGTAGCAATATTAACAGTATCAGCCGTATTGGCTATTTCGCTTACGTCGTTTTTCAATATAACAGAATTTACTGTAAAGGGAACGGAGAAGTACAGTAAAGAAGAGGTAGTAGACAGCCTGACCGTAAAGCTGGGCGACAGAATGTTCTTAAGCGATTTTGATAAGGCAGGCGACTATCTGCAAAAAAACCTCCCGTACGTTTACAGTGTAAACTTCAAAAAGAAGCTGCCAAGTACTATAGAAATAAATATTACAGATGCCGAGCCTTCATACTCTATAAAAAATAAGGATAAGACATATATACTGCTTGATGACAATTTCAAGGTGCTTGAAACAAAAGCAAAGAAATCATCAGGAATCAGAATTAAAGAGGCTGATATAAAAAAGGCTAAGGCAGGATACCCAATCGCGTTTAAAAACGAAAAGATTCAGGACTGCCTTAAGACCCTTTGTAATACCGTAAAGGCGGAAGGTATTGACGAAATCACGGCAATTTATTCCAAAGGACTCAGCGATAACTACGTTGTATACGACAACAGAATTACATTCAAGCTTGGCAACTGCGACAAGCTTGAAAAGAAGCTGTATCAGGGCTGTGCAGCGTGCGAAAAGCTTAACGAATCGAATCCTAACGCTAAGGGTGAAATGAACATAACAGGTGACAAGCAATTATACTTTACAGAAGAATAAGGTTACAAACACTGTAAAGCAAATTACTTGACGAATGTAATTTTGCTAACTTGACATTGTGCAAGTTTAACAAATAATTAATACAAAAATTTACAAAAGATTGTGAAAAGAATCGTAGAATATTGAAAAAAAGTATTGCAAATTAGTTACAAAAGAGTTACAATGTAAAATGTAACAAATCGAGAGCGATTTAGGAAATAAAATTAAGGAGAATTAAGGTATGGGAAATTTAGAATTTGACACAGAAGATTCAAAGGTAGTACGTATAAAAGTTGTTGGTGTCGGCGGCGGCGGTGGAAATGCCGTTAACCGTATGGTACATTGCAATATTCAGGATGTTGAGTTTATCGCTATAAATTCTGATAAGCCGGCACTTACTAAGTCAACTGCAACTGAGAAAATACTTATCGGTGAAAGAGTAACTAAGGGAATGGGCGCAGGTGCTAAGCCTGAGCTTGGTGCTAAGGCTGCTGAGGAAAGCAAGGAAGATATCACCGGAGTACTTACAGGCGCTGATATGGTATTCATTACTGCCGGTATGGGCGGCGGTACAGGTACTGGTGCTGCACCATACGTTGCAAAGCTTGCAAAAGAAATGGGTATACTTACAGTTGGTGTTGTTACTACACCGTTTGCTTTTGAGGGTAAGCGCAGAATGACACAGGCAACTGAAGGCATTAAAGAGCTTTCATCTTGTGTAGACTCAATAATTGTTATTCCAAACGAAAGACTTAAGGAAGTTGCAACAGAGAAGATTACTCTTCTTAACGCATTTGAGGTTGCAAACGACGTTCTTCGTATGGGTGTTCAGTCAATATCAGATCTCGTAAATGCAACAGGTCTTGTAAACTCAGACTTTGCTGACGTTACAGAGATTATGAAGGATGCAGGCTATGCTCATATGGGTGTAGGTCGTGCTAAGGGTAAGGATAAGGCAGAGCTTGCAGCAAGAGCGGCTATTTCTTCTCCTCTTCTTAACACGTCAATTGACGGTGCTCACGGAATACTCCTTAATATTACTGCTTCAACAGATATTGGTCTTGAAGAGATTGATTCAGCATCAACAATCGTTACAAATGCTGTTCATCCTGATTGTGAAATCATCTGGGGTGCTAATTTCGATGAAAACCTTGAGGATGAGATGATTATTACAGTTATCGCTACACGCTTTGGCGAAGAGGGACCAAACGGACAGATTAAGTCTATAACTGCTCAGAATGAGGTTGCTCCTCCTGAACCAATCTCTCCGTTAGCAGCTCCTACAGCTTCTGCTCCGTCAGCATTCACAAATACTGATGACAGCGATTTCGACCAGATTGTAAGCTTCTTCAAGAAATAATAAGAATTAAGGGATGACAACGTCATCCCTTTTAATTTTCGAAAAGCGCACACGCACTTTGAAATTGAATTAAATAGAATTTCTGTAGGGAGCGATGCGATCATTGCTTCGCGTGCGCAGCACCTTTTTTCATATATTTATAAAAATTGTGACTTTTTTATCAATATGTATATTGTAATATTTGTTACCGCTTTTTGTGGAAAATATTGTTAATGCAAGTTAAAGGCTTTACATTTTAACATTTTCAACATACATTTCCACAAATTATATATGAAAAATTTTTAGTTTTCCACATTATTAACTTAGTTTTCCACAAATTGCTCACAAAAAAATATCTGTAAAGCATATCAGCCTTACAAACAAAATTAGTGCCGTATACATTTTTTGTATACGGCACCTTGCTCTTTTTATGTATTATTTATGCATATTACCACTCACTTTTTGTATATGAGCGAATAATATTTGTAATAATGTTATCACGCTTGAAGCCTTTTCCCTTACCGCCGTTTATCTGATCCTGAATTTTACCTGCGCGGATTGTGATGGCATCTGTCTTATCAAGGAGCTTATCAATAGGAGGAATATCCTTGTTAAAGTCATAATCCTTTGATACAACATCCTCAATATTACTTGAAAGTGCAGATTTTGTGTATTCGCTGACAACAGTTATGGCAAGAACGATAACCTTGTTGTTTTCAGGGAATATAACCTTGTCATAGCCTGTAATATTAAGACTATACATATAGAAGCATGCACTTTTCGGAGTGTTTCCTTCAGGGTGATGAGTGTGTGAGAATACAATCGCAGGCACGTCATTCTGATTTACCGAAGCACTCTGGTTAAGTCCTGCCATATCCCATCGGCTGATAGGCTCGTCAATCGGCTTGATATTAAACGGAACCTGCTTTTTTCCAATCTTCAGCTTAATCTCCTGAGGGCCCATAACAGAGCCTGCAACGAAGAACATTCTTGTCGGAGCGAAAGTACAATTATTGTGATCCGATTGCGGTATGTCTATTTCCTGTCCTCGGCATATCATTACGTCACCGCAAACGTCAGCAGGCGTAAAATCCTGACGTCCGTACCTGAAGCGAACTCCTCCAATCCAACATTCCTGCGTACCTATAAGCTCTTTCGGGAGAGAAAAACCACTGCCCTGCATAATGATATTGCGCATATTCTCATCAGTCGTGAAGCCGTAAGAATTGTACGGTACGGCAAGTGTGATGTATCTTTCCTTAGGAATAGGATCAAACTTTTTGCGTCTGAGCCTGAAGGTCTTTGTTTCAAAAGGCTTAAGATTAAATTTTATTCCGCCGTTATATAAATTAATCGGTTTTATTTCCTCTTCAAGCGCAGTATTCAGAAATGCACCCTCGAGCTCGGCAAAGGTTTTAAGCGTTACGTTTCTGCATCCTGTGCCGTTGCCCTCGCTTACTCTGATGATAATATCATCATTTATATCCTCACTGTATTTGATAGCCTTTACAAGCGCATTGTTGTTGCTGAGTGTGCAGAATGACTCGTGATCAGTAAGCGATCTCTTGTTTCTGTCCTCAGTCTGAACTGCAAGCATAGGATGGTTGAATAAATCACTTTGCATCTGTGTGCCGTTTTCAAATCCGCCCTCGTGAGAATAAATCGCATAAGAGAAAATATTTCTGCCGAGATCCTGCAAATCCTGCCTTGCATCCTTTGTGAAAGCACCTACCGGAGTATGTATGCAGGAAAGACGCAGAGTATTGTCATTCGGCTTATCCCATCCGTATTTGCACTCGGAGAGAATTGATACGCCGAAATCACCGCTTTTATCGGTAATATCTGCCCAGTTCTGAGCAGGAACTTCATAGAGATTTTCAGTGTTGTTTCCTCTTTTTATAACACCTATACCGAGGTCGTAGCTTGCAATCTCATTGTGGGCAGCTAACGGGAATACCGCTTTGAGCATAGTCCTTCTTGTTTTCCAGTCAACAACGTTGTCAACCTTTACAATATCCGATTCTGCACTAAGCGTCACGGTTTGAGAAATTGTAGAGTATTCTGCCTCTCTTACTACTCTTATTTTAGCTCTTACAGGTCCGTTTTCAACAACTGTGAATACCGGTGTGTTTGCATAGCAGTAAGGCTCTTTGTCTAAATCCTCTTTTCTTATTTCCCAGCTTGGATAAGCAAGTGAGCCGGTATCGTGCAGAAGTGCCATTTTAATAGGTGCGTCAATAATCTGCCTGCCGAGCTTTTTATCATAGAGATAAGCAATATCGCCGTTCTTGTTAAAAATCAGCTTGTAACGTTTGTTTTCAAGAGAATGGTTTGTAGCCTTAACTCCTGTTTCAATGCTGCATGGCTTTTCAGCCTTCTTGATTTCGTATACTCTGTAGCCAAACGGATCAATCTCAGCAATGAATGCTATGGTAAGCTTCTTTCCAAGCTTTGAGCAAATCTGACTCGGTACTTCTTTGCCTGTTTTGTCAAATACGGCAACGTTACTGCAGTTAATTCTGCTTCTGATTGTAATTTCTACAAGTCCTTTTCTCTTGAACTGAGTAGCATTATTTACGATAACGACGTTGCTGTTGGTATCTGCCCAGCTTGTATCAAACTCGTCAATAATACCTCTGGTTGCAGCCATGTATTCGTGCTTAAACTGCGAAAGTGAAAGGTAATAGTCATTCCAGCTCTGATTATATACCTCCATATTTGACGTACCTGTAATATCATCATGAAACTGGTGTCTTACAACTCTCTTCCACGCAACGTTGAAAAGCTCCTTAGGATAACGGTAACAGCCGATGCAGTTTGCAAATACGCATGCTTTTTCTGCCATATCTGCCATTATTTCGTTTTGCTTATTAAGGCGCTTGCTCATAGCTCTTGACGTATAAGCACCTGCTCCGTGGCTTGTCATAACAAGCTCGTTATTCCATTCGGGAAGTTTTGCCTTTTCAGCTTTTGAAAGCTTGTCAAGATCCTCAAATACCTGATCACTGCTTGCAGATATTACCTCGAAGTCAGGATTATTCTTATTAGCCTCAACACTGTCATTAACAGACTTAACGCTCTCTTCTGTAGGTGCTCCGCCCCAGTCGCCTGTGCCGTAAAGATGATTTGCCCACGGAAGCTGTGCATTACCTGCATTGTCAGCAATTCTGTTAATAATGCTTAAATCTCCGCGAACGTCACCGCTGAACTTGTATCTGTATGAGCGTGCATTAAGGCATGTATAAATTTCACTGCCGTCAAGACCCTTCCATCTTCCGATGTCGAAGGGCAAGCCGTGAGCACAACCCCATGAAAGCTTCTGAGTAGTGAATCCCTTAAGACCTGCGTGGCTGATAATTGAAGGGAGTGCAGCGCCAAAGCCGAAGCAGTCCGGCAAAAATACGTCCTTTGAGCTCTTGCCGAATCTCGTCATAAAGTATCTGTGACCTATCAGAAGGTTTCTGAATATTGATTCAGGAGATGGGATGTTGACGTCACCGCTTTCATAAGCAGTACCGGAAATGCACCATCTGCCCTGCTCAACGTATTCCTTTATAATTTCAAAAGCTCTTGGATAATACTGCTCGATAATTTCATATCTGTAAGCACCCTCGAAATTAAATCGGTAGTTAGGATATTTTTCTAAAAGCTCAAAGTTTTTAGCAAGAGTGTCAGGTATAAATTCTTCAATAGTTTTTGCAAGCTCCCATCTCCATACAGTATCAAGATGAGCCGTTGCAACTACGTAAGCCTTTTTCTTTTCCATCGTTATTCCTTACTTTTCAATAATTTCGTATGTAAATTCGTAGACTTCCTGCAAAGCCTTTACCTTGTCCTCGTTATCCTCAATAAACGTTTCTGTATAAACGCTCTTTCCGTCAACAGAATAATCCTTAACAATTTTGTTGAGAGCTTCCCAAGCTTCCTGCTCCTTGTCGTAGCCGTCCTCAAACTTAATCAAAAACTCTCTGTGCTTTGGAATTCTTACTTTCATAGATAATCTCCTTATTTTTTTATATGGTATATTATATAATTAATCAGTGCCTATTGCAACACATATTTTTATTATTCGTTTCGTCTTATAAGCGTTAAAACGGCACTGCCTATGACAGCCCCTAATGCAATGCCGAGCCCTGCAAATAAAGTATTCTTAGCATTGTATATCATAAGCTCTCGGTTATTTTGAATTGCATATAGCATCGTGTAATAAATCGAGCTGCCGGGCAGGAGGGGAATAGTCGACGGCATAAGAATTACCGTCGTAGGTTGCTTAGTAAGCTTAGCCGATATTTCGCAAAAAATAAAGAGCTCAAGCATTGCCGTTAAGCAAGCGGTAAATTCATTATATCTGCTTGCTATTATGTTTTCGGTAGCCGCAGTAATTGCACTTCCTATGATAATGAGCATCAGGCTTTTTTTAGGCGCATTCATAGTTATTGCAAATGCAAAAGTTCCGAGAATACAAAGTAGTATTTGACTAAAATTTTCCACCGAAAGCAAACAGAGCACCTGCAATTCCCAAAGCGATTGATAAAGCGGACATAACGGAATTTATAAGCTCAATAAATCCGGCAACGAGATTTCCGTTCATTAAATCTCTCATTGCGCTTACTATTGTAAGACCGGGTACGAGCACCATAATCGTGCCTATAATAATTTTATCAGGCATTACGGATAAGCCAAAAAGCACGGGCAGATGCGCAAGGCATCCTGCAACGAAGGACTCAATAAGATTAGTTGAAAAGAGGGGGAGTGACTTGTCAGAGTAGCTGATGTTAAGCAGTGTAATTATAATCCCAATAATACCCGATAGTATTGCATCAACAATCCCTCCGCCAAAAAACAAGCAAAATGAAAACGTTGCAACGAAAACAGCAGGAATTTGAAAGACCTTGCTGTAGAGTGAATTTTTTGTAATTTGTATTTCTTCCAAAGGCTTTGAGCAAAGCTTTCTAGAAAGCGCATTAAGTCTTTCAAGCTCTGTCAAATCCGTAACTTCACGCTCAATTTGCCGAATCTCCATTCTTCCGCATCCCTGAGCTAATATAATTGACGGTAAGGCGAAAACGGCAACGTTGTTTCCGTATGCTTTGTTAATACGGTATATTGTATCCTTTGCCCTGTGAATTTCACCGCCTGATTTGATGATTTCACGCCCGATGTCTAAAGACAAGGAAAATATTTCATCATTAGTCATAAACTTTACCACATCTGTATATAATATAGTAATAGTTTTAAAATGCTTTATCATTTTATTCCGATTAAATGAATAAATTTCAATATAACTATTGACAAAAGAAACAATAGTGATATAATATAACTCACAACAAAACATCGCGGGGTGGAGCAGTTGGTAGCTCGTCGGGCTCATAACCCGAAGGTCGTAGGTTCGAGTCCTACTCCCGCAACCACCGTAACAGAGCCGAATTTCAATATTCGGCTCTGTTATTTTTTATCTTTTTTCTACCACTTTTCAAAATTATCATATAGTGCACTTGCAGTATAATTCACTTTAAATGCCATCTCATTAAATCGAGTGATTAGTAAGCTTGAACAACTGGACTACTATATATTTGTATGATATAATCAGACATATAAACTATAATAACACAAGGAGATGCCAAATGAAGTTTTCTTTTGATTCTTTTGTTAACGGAAGCTTTGATTATGATCCCAAAACAGAAAAGCACACCTGCCTTTGGCTTAGGGAAGAACAAATGGATATCGGCGGTGGAAAAATCTCGGTTGCAGATATTGATAAACTAAAAGACTATCCCGAAACAGACATGGTTAAAATTTCAGGCTTGCGTCAGGATACGTTCGAATACTTTATTCAAACATACGGCAATCAGTTGAAGGCAATTTCCTTTTTCAAAAACAAATTAGTTGAAGATTGGTCACTCCTCGCAACTCTGCCGAATGTGGAATATCTTGATTTTTTTGCTAATCAAAGAATACAATCCCTTTGGGATATGAGCGCAAATCATTCATTGACAGGTCTTTGCATCAATGATTTTTCAAGGCTCACTTCCATTGAAGGTATTGAAACTGCGCCCGCTCTCAAGGATTTTCGCATCGGAAATGCAATTTGGTCTACCATGACACTTGACAGTTTGATGCCACTTGCAAACTGCAAAATTGAGAAATTGATGTTTTCCGGAAAGTCAATTGCAGATAACGACTTTTCATTCCTTGCGGATATGCCTGATTTGAAACAATTTGACTTTCCTACGAATATGCTTTCAACCGAGCAAGTTGCGTGGATTGTGGCGAATTTTCCGCAATTAGAGGGCTATGCTCTAAAAGCGAAGCTTGATACCAAGCTGTTTGATTCGTCGATGAATAACGTTCCGGGGGTACTCATTGTGGGTAAGCGAAAGCCATCGCTTGCGATAGAGGGAAACGAAAAGCGAATTGAAAAATATCTCCGTACCTTCGAAGAATTAAAGCAAAAATATAAAGACGTGCCATATAAAACAGCTTTCCCCGAAAAAGGCTGACGGCATCTAAATTGATATTGAATTGCATAGTTATATATGCTAAACTATTCATATAAGGAGGATTATATTATGAGGTATTTGACAATTAAAAGAACGAAGAGTTTTGTTGGCTGTCTTGCAAAAATGAAGGTTTACATAGAAGATCCAACATCAAACGAGATGACTATAAATAATGTTCCCTGCCGCAAAATCGGAGACTTAAAAAACGGAGAAGAAAAAACGTTTCAAATAGATGAGCGTGCAGCAAAGATTTTTGTAATTGCAGATAAATTAAGCCAAAGCTTTTGCAATGATTATTATCAACTTTCCGAGGGGCAGAACAACATCTTCCTTTCCGGCGAAAACAAGTTTAACCCTGCTGCCGGAAATGCGTTTCGATTCGATAACAACGAAAGTGAAGAAGTTGCAGCAAACCGTAAAAAAGGCACACGAAAAGGACTGCTCATAATGCTTATAGCTGTCATTGTGGGTGCTATTATCGGTTTTTTACTTTCCTCCGGGTATCTTTCCGGGCATCTTTCAGATAAGGCCCCCGAAGCAAAGAAGTTTTCTTCTGACGGAATGACCATAACACTGACAGATGAATTTCTGAAAACGGATATTGAACCGTATACTGTTGCATACGATTCAAAAAATGTTGCGGTATGGGCATTAAAAGAAGAATTCACATTGGCTGATGGTTTTGAGGACAATACACTTGAACAATATGCCGATTTGGTAATCAAAGCCAACAATTTTGATTCTGTTGAAATAAAGAACGTCGATGGACTCACTTATTTTGTATATAAGTCAACCAGTCCCGAAACTAACGCTGTATATCAGTATTATTCTTATGTGTATAAAGCTGACGATGCATTTTGGTTGGTGCAATTCGCCACGTTAGACGAAAATGTTGAAAAATATACGAGTCAAATTACAGAATGGGCAAAATCAGTGGAGTTTTCTGACCAAAATATAGTTTAGCGTGCATCTAAGTTGGATACACCTTCCAAATCGAATGATATGCAACGGTTTTTCGTGCCCAAAAGGGTACATCACTGTAATACACATCCCATTTGCATATTCAGAAAGGATAAAAAATGGCTGATATAGAAGAATTGTTTGATTATGTATTAAATGATAGCTTTTTTGAGCCAATAGAATACTTTTATGACAAAGTAAAAGACGAATGCGTTTGTGAAGAGGATTTTTCAACTAAAAAATTCAAGGAATACGTTAACAGTAAAAGACTGGTGAAGCTTCCTCAGGTGTCCTATAACGATTTACATATAGAGTTTGTTGAAGCATTTAACAATAAAAGAGCAAATGATTATCTGAATCTGTTTGATGAAAATGATCGTTATACTGGTGCCCATAGAATTATATTTTCTCAAGGTGAAAAAGTATTTGCTTCTGAAGGTGATTTTGAATATTTTTGCTACACCCGAATTATACCAATAGTTAAAAACTGGGCAAAAGAAAACGGCATTGAAATTACTGTAAATATTAAAAAACCTGATAATTATATTTTAGACAGTCCACAAAAAATGGAACGGATTGTTATTCCAACAGACGGTGTTAGATTACGAGCTTTAATTGGTGATGTAACTTTAGAAAATATGTACTTTGACAGAAGAACATATCAAGCAGTAGACGATGAAAAAGCAAATAAGGCTCCTTATTTAGACTGTGTAAAAATGCCGTATATTCCTGAGGAAACAATATATAGATGTTTTCTTGAAGAGAATAATCTTATAAAAGAAAAAGAACAACTGGAAAAAGAAGCAAACTTTGGTGTGGCATTCAGATGGTTTATTGATTATAATCCAAAATACGATCATGCATTATACAATGAGTATTATAAATTTGAAAAGCAGTACTTAAAACCCTACATTATCGATTGGTGTAATGAATATGGTATAAAATACATAGATGACTTAGAAATATTTTAAATAGCTCACAATGATTCATTACTCTAATAAACATACAATGTTAGTTATTATACTCCACAACCACCGTAACAGAGCCGAATTTCAATGTTCGACTCTGTTGTTTTTTGCTGTTATCTAACATTTTGTCTGAAACCGTTATATTAATGCTTAATTCTTGACTTGTTTTACACAATAAGTTATACTTAAAGAATACTGTGATTTCAAGATACATTTCTTGGCTTTATCCACAAATGTTATTAATATAAATAATGGATTACGTTATGAGTAGTAAAATTAAATTTTTTGATATTAATATTTCAAATTGCATAAAGGGTATTGCAGCGATATTCATTATGTTTGGTCATTATTTTGACGGTTATCCTTGGTATATTACTATGTTTTTTGCCGGAAATCTATGGGTTGGAGTGTTTTTCTTCTTTTCAGGTTACGGATTAAAGTATAGTCTGATAAACAAGGAGAATTATCTTGACGGATTTCTGGTTAAGAAATTCAAGCAAATCTATCTGCCGTTCTTTTTTGCAGAAACGGTTCATACTGTTTCATCTGCGGTTATTTCTAAGACTTTTAATGTATATGACATTTTATTATCCTGTTTAGGTTTTCGATTAAGTAACGGCTCTTTGTGGTATGTTGTTGAGCTCTTAGCAATATATCTGATATTTTATATCTGTAAGAAGTATTTGAAAAATCAAAAATTTGATTGGATTTGGATACCCTTATATATTGCTTTCTTAGTATTTGCTGTACTAAAAGATATCGGTACATGGTGGTATATTTCTACATTTACATTTTTAATTGGCTATTACTATAATTCACTCAATAACATTTTACATCGCTTTGAAACTGATAGACTTATAAAGTCATTAACAATATTGCTATTTGCAGCAGTTTATTCATTGACAAAATATTTTTCATATACACAAACCGGTATCGGTCCAATCCCTTATACTTATATCGTAACTTTTTTGAATCTTATATCCGCTCCTGTATTTGTGCTGTTTTGCATTACATTATGCAGCTTTGCAAGCGAGAATATTAGAATCAGTAATATTTTTGAAGCGTTAGGCAGTATTTCGTACGAAATATATTTGTGGCATATGTGCGTGTTTATGATGGTGAAATTGTTAGATATAAATCTTTCATTACAAATAATAATATCGTTTATACTAACAATTTTTATTTCATCTTTGTTAAACTTAGAAAAGATTATAATAATTTTCAAAGCTAAAAAATCAATCAAATCACAAAAAACGTGATGCAGATAATTCTGTATCACGTTTTTGGCATTATTCCAACTACTTTAGTTTTAACATATTCGTTGACAAACTAATATTAAAATGATACGATATAGTCATTATATTATAATTAATTATATATAGACTCTGTTATTAGAGGATTAAATTATGAAATTTGCGAAATTAATCAAATATCTTTTATTTCCCGATATATGGTGCTCTGCAGTAAGATTCAATAAGGATGACAACACTTCAATATTAAACGACACCGTGAATCAGTTTACTGTTGTAAAAGACACTTACAGATATTGGACGGCAGACCCGTTTTTGGTAAAAGAAAACGGAAAATATTATTTGTTTTTCGAAGCCTATGACAGGCTGAAAAGAAAAGGTCTGCTTGGTTATCGAGAAATAACCGATAACTCTTTCGGTGATATAAAAATAATTTATGAATCAAATAAGCACTTGTCTTATCCGTTTATCTATAAAAATGACGATACTTACTATATAGTTCCTGAGTCTAACAAACAGGGCGAGCTTTTCAGGCTTAAGTGTACCGGGTTTCCTGACAAATGGGAAAAGGAAACATTATTACTCAAAGACAACTTGGTAGATACGACTATTTATACCGATAGTGATGGCGTGAATTATTATATTTCCGAACGCGTTGACGAAAGAAATATATTTGACAGAGTCGATCTTTTTTATGAGGAAAACGGAGAGCTTAAGGAGTGCGAAAGTAATCCTGTAAAGGTAGACGCTTCTAATGCAAGAGGTGCCGGCAAATTATTTGAATTTGAAGATAAGCTCATAAGACCGTCGCAGGATTGCGATAAGGCATACGGCGAAAAACTCAACTTTAATCAGGTTTTAAGCATTTCAAAGAACGGTTTTAAGGAAAAGCCGTATCGAACAATCTGCGTTAATGAAATAAAGCTTGATAAAAATTATAATTTTGTTGGCATCCATACGTATAACAGGCTTGACAATGTTGAAGTTATCGACCTTAAAATACCAAACAAATTCAATTTCCTCAGCAGCATCGGCGCAGTAATAAAGTTAGTTAAGAGATTTTTTTGATAGGTGTTAATATGAAATACTCAGTTATAGTACCAATTTATAACGTCGAGAAGTATCTTGACAGATGTATAGATAGCATTGTAAATCAAAATTATACGGATTATGAACTGATACTTGTAGATGACGGTTCACCCGATAATTGCCCTGTAATGTGTGACGAGTGGGCAAAAAAAGACAGCAGAATAACGGTTATTCATAAAGAGAACGGGGGATTATCCTCGGCAAGAAATGCAGGACTTGATATAGCAAAGGGCGATTTTGTTCTTTTTATTGACAGTGATGATTATATTTCCTCAAATTATTTTGACGAAATAGAAAAGCACGCTGAAAAAAATAGTTTAACGGTATTCACTTATATACAAGAACAGTTAAAAAAGACGTATAAAAGAGAAATCAGGAATTTAGATGACAGTCATTCGATGTTTGAAAAAGCTAAGTATCTGATTTCATCAAGAACTGTTAACAGCGCCTGTTCAAAAATTTTTGACAGAGCATTAATAGAAAAATATAATATGAGATTTGGCAAAAAATTTGTTCCTGCCGAGGACTTTGCTTTTGGAGTTAAGTATCTTTTATTATGCGAAAAGGTTACTGCTATTAATACTGCCATATACATTTACGATCAGCGTGATTTTAACTCGTTGTCACGTGGCCGCAAGAAAAATTTAATTAATATTTATCCTGCCGTTTTCGATGCAGTTTACGATGATATTATTAATTCGAAATTTTCCGAAAAAGAGAAGAATGAACTTCTTTTAGTTTGGGACAAGCTTCACGTTGACAGCTTCGGCACTTGCGTTATGGAAGAAATTAAAGATAAAAGCCTGAGCAGAAAAGATGTACTAAAGGAAATAGGCATTCTCTGTGATAAATTTTACGCTGACTATAAAGGCGGATACGGATATAGTGATATCGTCCATTTCATTATGAGGTTGTGTATAAAACATAGATTGAGAGTTGCTTTGTATATATTGGGGAATCTGTATATTAAGGTTCGGGGGTAAGCTTGTATGAGTGAAAAGAAAAAGGTTTTAATTGTATGCGACGCAATACAATACGGCGGTACTGACTTGGCTGCAATAAGGCTTCAGCAGAATCTTAATCAGGATGAATTTGAATGTATTTATTGTGTACGGGGAAGCCGAAAGGGACCGTTGGAACCGACTGTTGAGCAGACCGGAGTGAGAATTATTCATCAGCCTGATGATAAACTAAATTACATAAAGAGTTACAAATATTATTCGGATTTGTTCAAGAACGAGCATTTTGATATTGTTCATTGCCACTTGCCCTTTTACAGCGGTATTGTAATGGCAGCAGCGTGGAAAGCAAAGATTAAAAAGAGAATATCACATTCTCATTTTTCTCAGCCTCTTGTTTTCAGCAACTCAAAGCTGAATTTGTTTTTTGCTAATACTTACAGGGCGATAATGAGAAAAGTAATGGCTTGTTTTTCAACAGATGTTATAGGGTGCAGTAGAGAATCCGGCATTTATCTCGTTGGCAAAAAGGCGTTTAACAAAAAGGGAACCGTTCTTAACAACGGAATTGATACAAGCGTATATGCTTACGATACGGCTATCAGAAACGAAAAGAGAAAAGAGCTCGGAGTCGAAAATAAAACGGCTATCGGTCATGTCGGTCATATGTATTACGTCAAAAATCATAGCTATTTGATTGACGTGTTTTTCGAATTTCAAAAGGATAATCCCGATTCGGTTCTTTTGTTAGTCAGCGACGGATGGGACAGAGAAAAGCTCGAAGCAAAAGTAAAAAAATTAGGAATTGATGACAAGGTGAAGTTTTTAGGCTTCAGAGATGATATTCCCGAGCTTATGCTTGCTATGGACTGCTTCGTGTTCCCATCAATTCACGAGGGCTTTCCGCTGACACTTATCGAAGCGCAAGCGGCAAAATTGCCGTGCATAGTTTCCGATACAGTAACGCCTGACGTCAAGCTGAGCGATGCTCTTTCGTTTTTATCGATAAAAGAAAATCCTGCTTTATGGTGTGACGAAATAACAAAAATGCTCTCTCTTGACAGAGCTGAAATAAACAACGATAAAGTCTTAGAGGAATTCAGCATAAAAAACGTTTGCAAAAAGCTTGAAAAAATTTATTTAAAATAATTTGAAAGGAGTTAACAATATATGTTCGGATTAACAGCAATTGAAGTATTCTTAGTAATAGTTGCTATTTTCATCGTTGTATATTGGATTACTCCTCAAAAGTTTTCTTGGCTTCCTTTTTTGCTTGTTACGGTGCTTTTTGCAGTCTTAGCCTTTAATATTACACCGTATGATTCAGATGACCTTTCAAGATATTTTAAGGCGCTGAACGAAATGCGAGTCGAAGGCTATGACGGGCTTCAAAGGTATATTCGTGAGGATCAGTTTGATTTTGATACGTACAGGGTTGCAGCTTATTACGTTTATTTTTTAAGTAAACTGTCAAACAACCACTGGCTGCCTTTTACTACGATGTTTATAGTGTACGGACTCGGATTTTACTGTATATATAAAGCATCTGTAAGATTCAATGTCAATAAGATACACCTGTTTCTTGCATCAATGTTTTTTATTTCAACGTATTGGTACTATGACACCGTAAGCGGAACAAGAAACGGACTTGCTTTTGCAGTCGCCTTTGCGTGCTCGTATCAGCATCTGGTAGAAAGAAAGCATTTCATACTATGTTATATAGGCTACGTTTTAGCCGCACTGACTCATTCTGCCGGAATACTGCCCGTTTTATTAGTTATCGTTACTGAATTAACCCTGAATACAAGCGGAAAGTTTTTGAATTTCGTGTTTGTATTTAGTATTTCAGGCGGTGGTGTATTAATCAGATACCTGTCAGAAGTTTCTGATAATGATTTTATTCAATCTATGGCAGGAAAAGCGGAAAATCACGGCTTAGGCGACTCTCTTGAAACAGGTACTATGTTCAGGGTTAATATCACAGTGCTTTTAATCGTCACGATACTTTTGATATACGTGTCTTACTATTTCCTGAACAGCGATTATACAAGCAGTCTGAAACGACTTTATAAATATGCGTCAAGCACCGTTTATTTTATGATTGGATGTATGTTAAGCGGTCTTATTTTCGTAAGATTTGCAAGGTGGATATTACCTTTAATCGGTGCATTGTTATTTATGATTGGAATGCAGATACAAAGAAATCAGATAAACAAAGAGGGGCTCACAAAGCTTACTTATTATTCACCTACAAAGCAGTCTATTCGAATAAAAACAAGGTCAGCAGCTTATATAATATACGTTGCTTATACGGCAGTTCATTTCTGGTATTTGTGTAACGGAAGCTCGCTTTATTGGATAATGTTTTAGGGGTTTAACTATGATTAGCATTATTGTTCCGATTTATAAGGTTGAAAAGTACGTAAACCAGTGCATAGACAGTATTCTCAATCAAACCTACAGAGATTTAGAAATTATACTTGTCGATGACGGTTCACCCGATAATTGCCCTGCAATTTGTGATGAATATGCTAAAATGGATAGCAGAATTAAGGTTGTTCACAAAGAAAACGGAGGACTTATGTCTGCCCGTCAGGCAGGTTTAAACGTAGCGACAGGGGATTATATCGGGTTTGTTGACGGTGATGACTGGATAGAAGCTAATATGTATGAGTATTTTGCTGCTTCTATAGAAAAATATCATCCTGATATGGTATGCAGCGAATTTTATTATGACTATCCTGACAAGTCAATTGCAAGCGAGCAAAATCTTGAAAAAGAATATTATAACAAAAAAGAGCTTATTGATACCGTTTACCCCAAAATGCTGTTTAACGGCACTTATTACCGTTTTGGTGTTAACCCTTGCTGCTGGTCAAAGGTGTACAAAAAAGAGCTTTTAGAAAAGTGCCTGTACAAGATTACGCCAAAAATCAAAATCGGTGAAGATGCAGCATTTACTTATCCTTGTTTAATAGAATCAAACAGCATATCTTACGTTGATATTCCGCAGTATCATTATCGCGAAAATTCCGAATCTATGACAAACGTCTATGACAGTAATTTAGAAAATACAATAATGATTCCTATCGATATTTTAAAAACGGCATTTGAAAACAGTGATTATAATTTTTCAAATTCGTTAAGCTATTATATTTTGTATATGGTCAACGGAATTGTTCGCAATGAGGCAAATAAAAACTGCAATAAAAGCAAAAAAGAAAAGAAGCAAACACTAAGAAAATTTGCCGAAAACGCAGATGTCATCAATGCAGTTAAATCAGTTGACTATTCCGTTTTACCTATACACACAAAATTTTTAGCAAAGTTTTTTGCCGGCGGAAGCGTTGAACTGCTTTATTGGTATAGCATACTACTCAGAAGATTTTTGTAATGTCTATTCGACTTAAGGTGAAAATAATGAATAATAATCCTAAAATAAGTATCATTGTTCCTGTCTATAAAACTGAAAAGTACCTTGACAGATGCCTTGAAAGTATAGTAAATCAAACGTACAAAAATCTCGAGATTATTCTTGTAGACGACGCATCCCCCGATAACTGCCCTCAAATGTGTGATGCCTGGGCTCAAAAGGACAGTAGAATAAGAGCATTTCATATTGAAAACAACGGAGTTGCAAATGCAAGGAATTTTGCCCTTACTAATGCAAGCGGCGAATATGTCGGCTTTGTTGACAGTGATGATTATATTGAAAAAAATCAGTTTGAAATTCTCTATCAAAATATGGTGGAATTTGATGCCGATATATCAGTTTGCGGTTACCAGATAAACGTTGAAGATGAAGCGGAATCAAATGTAAGCGTTGTTTCTTATTTTGATACAATGAAAATGGTTGCTACTGGTGATTACAAATACGGAGTACTGTGGAATAAGCTTTATAAAAAATCTCTTATAGCAGATATTAAGATGCCCCATTTTGCTTGCTGCGAGGATTTAGTGTTCAACTATTATGCTTTCAAGAAGGCGAATAGAGTAGTTGAGTGCGATGACAAGCTTTACCATTATATCCAAAATGATGGCAGTACGGTTCACGGGGAATTTGGAGCAGGTGCATTTGATGCAGTTTATTCAAAAGAGATAATTTTGAAAGAACAACAGGGAACTGAATTTGAAAAATACGCAATCAGAGGTTTAGTCAGCTCGTGCTTTGTTGTTCTTAGCGGAGTAATACAAAGTGGCAATTGCCTTGATAAATATGATTACCTGAGAAATACAATACTTAAATATAAAAAAAACATATTCTCCTCTTCTATGTATTCTAAAACAGATAAGTTAAAGACCTTTGTGCTCAGCTTGTCAAGAACACTTTATAATTCAGCAATAAAAAGGAGTAATCGTTGATGGAAACTCCATTAATTAGTGTAATAATTCCGGCGTATAATGCCGGTCAGTATTTCAATCATTGCATTGAAAGTATCGTTAATCAGACATACAAAAATCTTGAGATAATCATTATTGATGACGGCTCAACCGATGATACTCCAAAGCTTTGCGACGAATGGGCAGAGAAAGACAGCAGAATTATAGTAATCCACAAGAAAAATGGCGGAGCGTCCTCAGCCCGCAACTCAGGACTTGATGTTGCAGCAGGGGAGTACATAACTTTCGTTGATGCTGATGATTATCTTGATTTAGATATGTATGAGATAATGCTTAATGAATTAATAGAGAATAATGCGGATGCGGCTCGTTGCGGTATCGTCAGAGAGGCTGACGATGGCTCAACAGAGGACTGGGGCACGGGTAATTATGACATAAGAGTTGTAGACAACAAACAGATTCTTGCAGATGTCGGAGAGGCATTGGGAATCCTCCCTGTAAGTCCTTGTAATAAGCTGTATAAAGCCGAATGTATTGGTGACATTCGATTCGATACAAAGTATAAATTTGCCGAAGATACTCTTTTCAATTTTATGGTAGCAGGGAATATAAAAAAAATGGTCTACCACGACGTTAACCGCTATCATTATATATTCAATACAAACTCCATTACTCATAACGAGATTAACGAAAATAATTTTGACGAGCATAGAGTCATGGACGTTATCTTTTCATTAGCTGATGCTGATACAATGCCTTATTGTATAAAAGGTGACGTGCTCAAATCCTTCAGGACAATCCGTCAGATGATTTTAGATAATAAGTATTCAGACAGATTTCCTAAAATGAGAAAAAGAATTATATCACATAAAAGGGAAATACTCACTTCACCGATTTACTCCAAGCTTACTAAATTAAGAACGTTTCTTCTTTGGCTTTCTCCAATGAGCTATAAATTTGCTATAAAACATTTCAGATAGGATTTTTTATATGGAACCTTTAATTACCGTAATCGTACCCGTATATAACGTTGAAAAATATCTTGATAAGTGTGTAGAAAGTATTGTCAATCAGACATACACGAATTTAGAGATAATACTTGTCGACGACGGTTCACCCGATAACTGCCCCCAAATGTGTGACGAATGGGCTCAAAAGGATAGCAGAATCAAGGTAATACATAAGGTTAACAGCGGAGTATCATCAGCAAGAAATTCTGCACTTGAAATTGCCAAAGGTGAGTATATAGGCTTTGTAGACAGTGATGATTACTGTAAACTCAATATGTATGAAATATTGCTCAGATCAATTAGTGATAATAACGCAGATGTTGTTGTTTGCAATAATACCCACGTTAACGATAAAGGTGAGGTCATAAAAATCACCTCATCGCCTTTTGCACTTGTTGAAGGCGATGATTTGTTAAATAATTTTATTTTCGGAAATTTATTTGATTCTACAAGTACTTGTAATAAACTGTTCAAATCTAAAATTATTATAAAAAACAATATTAGATTCAATGCAGATATAAAAGTTGGAGAAGATTTGCTTTTTAATTATTATGCATTAAAAAAAGCTCAAAGGCTTGTATCAATTACTGATGTCTTGTATAATTACGTGTTTCACGATAAATCAGTTATGAGAAGCACAAATAGCAATATAATAAGCAGATGGAAAAATATTAAAGCAATTATGCTTGCAGAGAAAGATAACAAACGTAATTATTACACTGGATTAGCAAAATACCAAAGTGAATTACTTTGCTGTTTAAGAGAATTACTAAAAAGTAACAATCACGAGTTAATTGCAAAGCATTACAAAGAAATTACTGACGAAATTAAGCAGTATTCAAAAGAGTTTTTACAAATCGCAGATATATCGAAGATAAATAAATTAAGCATAAAAACGATATCTTTTAGTCCAAAACTGTTTAAGTTGTTTTATTTGATTTATCTTAAAAAAAGGGGTAAAATATGAATCCACTTGTCAGCATAATCGTTCCGGTTTATAATGTAGAAAAATATCTTGATAAATGTGTTGAAAGCATTATCAATCAGACGTACACAAATTTAGAGATAATACTTGTCGACGACGGATCACCCGATAACTGCCCCCAAATGTGCGACGAATGGGCGCAAAAGGACAGTCGAATCAGGGTAGTACACAAAGAAAACGGCGGTCTTTCAAATGCAAGAAATTGCGGGATAGAAGCTTGTAACGGCGAGTGGGTATATTTTATCGACAGTGATGATTATATTGCTTGTGACACTATAGAAAAGTTGTATAACGTTGCAATTGTTAACAATTGCGATATGTCTATCGGCAGATATGTTGAAGTGCATAACGGAATTGAGAAAGAATCGGAGTATTCAGGCGAAACGTTTGTCTATTCTCAAGATGAATACTGGGAGCAGGTTTATTCCTTGACATTAAAAAGTGAATATCTTATACCGGTTAATTTAATAATCTCTTGCAATAAGCTTATAAAAAGAAATATTTTTGATTTTGCAAGATTTCCAAAAGGCAAATATCATGAGGATGAATTTATTATCCATAAGCTGATTTCAAAATGTAATAAAATTGCATTTTTAGACAGTAAATTTTATTATTATATCCAAAATGATAACAGCATAATGCACAAACCGAGCTTTGTCAGTGTTGCCGATGCGCTCGAAGCACTTGTTCAAAGAGAAAATTACTTTATAGAAAATAAAAAATCCTTTTTGAATTTATCCTTTCTTTCATTGCTTGATAATATATTATGGTATTATTTTGATTTTAAGTTTATCTATAAAAATAAAAATTTGGTAAAACTGTCAAAAAAGTATTTCAGATATTATTATAAACAGGCTTTGAAAAGCAATGTTGCAAATGAGCCATATTATCAAAAAAAAAGAATACTTTATTTCTCGTTTTATATTAATGACTATCTATATAGAATAGTAAGAAAAATCAAAAAAATGACAGGAAATTTATAAGAGTTAATTCGTATATTCCTGTTATATTAAGGAGTAAAATATGACACCGCTTGTTAGTATAATCATTCCGGTTTATAATGTAGAAAAATATCTTGATAAATGTATAGAAAGCATCGTTAACCAGACGTACACGAATTTAGAAATTATACTCGTTGACGACGGCTCACCCGATAACTGTCCCCAAATGTGTGACGCTTGGGCAGAAAAAGACAGTAGAATTAAGGTAGTACACAAAGAAAACGGCGGACTATCATCTGCAAGAAATAAAGGGCTTGATATAGCAAAAGGCGGCTATATCTTATTTGTTGATAGTGATGACTATATATCCTATGATTGTGTAGATATACTATTAAAAACTTTGCTTGAAAACAAATGCGACCTTGCCGTTGCAAGATATATTGAAACTAATAATGGCAGAACTAAGAAAAAAGTTTTTTCAAAAAATACGTTTGTTTTTAATGAAGCTGATTACTGGAATAATTATTATGTAAATTTATTTTCACAAACAGATATTTCAGCTGCTTTTATCAATGCTTGCGGTAAACTTTATAAAAAAGAATTGTTTGATAATATTCGTTTTCCGATAGGAAAAATTAATGAAGATACATTCACTACATACAAGATTATATCTGTATGCAACAAAATAGCATATATAGATAAACTTGTATACTATTATGTCTATAGACCAAGCAGCATTACGCGCAGCATCAACAGTAGCAAAGAGATAATTAAGTCTTTAGATGTTATAGATGCGATGAAAGAAAGAGTGAATTATTTTGCTCGAAATAATTTTGACAAAAATTTAATTAAATATGCATACATAGATTTATTAGACTACCAGATTGATCGCTACTATATTGCTAAACTCAGTTATAAAAACAAAGAATTATCTTCAAAAATAAAAAAGGATTATAATAAAACATATCAAGAAGCAAAGAAATATAATGCACTTGATAATGATTTGTATAAAAAAAGAAATTCTTTATATTCTTTATTCTATTTTAATGATAACGTATTTAGAATTGTAAGAAAAATCAAAAGAATGACAGGAAATCTGTAACAGATTGATCCTATTTTTCGGAGGAATAATGAAAAAGTTTATAAAAAAGTTATTGCCAGATACTATTGTAATGGTAGCAAGTAAGCTAAAGAATAATTTAAAACATAATTATCATAGATTATATGTAAACAAAAATTACGGTAGTAATATTAAAAATTTCAAAGATAAGTACAAAGGCAAACGCTGTTTTATTATAGGAAACGGACCAAGTCTTACAATTGAAGATCTTGAAAAAATACAAGATGAATTTACATTTGCATCACATTTAATATTCAAAACATTCGATAAAACAAGCTGGCGACCAACCTTTTATTGTGTTGAAGATGTAAAATTTTTAGAAAATAATATTTCTATAATTGAAAAGTTAGAAAATGACTATAAATACGGCTTTTTCACCGGTAATTTTTGGAAAAATCTGCCCAATGAATTTTTGTCAAATGGCAAAAATAATTTTTGGTTTGTAGACAAATGTAACTGGGAAGTTGAACCCGACTTTTCAAATGACATAAGTAAATTTTTTGCCGAAGGATTTACAGTTACATATGCAAATATTCAATTAGCTGTTTATATGGGATTCAGCGAAATATATCTCATAGGTGTTGACCATTTTTATGAAGCCGGAAATGATTATTCAAAGGCGATTGGTACTGGAACAGTATATAATGCACCTCAGTTGGATAAAACAACTATATCATATTCAAAAGCGAGAAAAGTATGTGATGAAAAGGGCATAAAAATAATGAACGCTACCCGAGGCGGTCATTTAGAAGTTTTCGAGAGAGCCAATCTTGACAGTATTATAGGAGTTACTAATGAATAAAAATAAACAGTTAGCAATAAACCTTACTGCTCAGATCGTAGGATTTGTTGTGAATTTTGGAATTGGTTTTTTCCTATCTCCGTTTATAGTCAGAACAGTAGGAAGTGAAGCGTACGGATTTGTTTCACTTGGCAACAATTTTGTTACCTATGCAACACTTTTATCTACTGCTTTAAATTCAATGGCATCAAGATTTGTTACGATTCATTACGTTAAAGATGATTACAAAAATGCCAATGCTTACTTTTCATCTGTATTCTTTTCAAATGTTTTTTTAGCAGTAGCATTCACTATTCCTGCTACTTTTATAGTTTTATTCCTTGAAAAATTGGTCAACATTTCTCCTGAATTAGTTTATGAAGTTAAAATACTTTGGACATTTATCTTTTTAAATTTTCTAATCTCTATAGTAGGCTCAATTTTTGCAGTAGCAACCTTCACAACGAATAAGTTATATCTCTCTTCAATAAGAAGCATAATTGCACAATTAATCAGAGCAGCTATTTTATTTGTTTCTTTTTCGTTGATGCCGAAATATATATGGTATATCGGTGTTGCTTCACTTGCTCAAAATCTGTATTGCACCGTAACAAACATATTTTATACCAAAAAGCTCGTTCCCGAGCTGAAGGTTAAACGTTCGTATTTTGATATAAAAAAAATCAAAGAGCTGCTCAGCTCCGGTGTATGGAACTCTATTAATTCATTGGGTTCAACGTTGCTTGAATCGCTTGATTTGCTGATTGCTAATTTGTTTGTCGGAAGCAAAGAGATGGGCATATTATCCGTTGCAAAAACTGTTCCTTCACTGATATCGTCATTAATAAGTACAGTTGTCGGAATTTTTATGCCGACTTTGACAATTAATTTTGCAAAAGATGACAAGCAATCAATGATTGACGATATTAAACTGTCCATGAAAATTACAGGACTTGTTACTTGTGTGCCTATATCGGTTTTTATAATTTTAGGAGATTCATTTTATTCATTATGGCAACCTACTTTAGATTCTAAAGTCCTGCAAATATTGTCGGTCTTGTCAATTTCTTCATTTTTGGTAAGCGGTGTAGTTAATGTTATATTTAGCGTTTTAACTGTTGCAAATAAGGTTAAAGTGCCTGCAATTGTACAAGTCGGAACAGGTCTTGCAAATACTTTAATTGTTTTGATGCTGGTCAATGTAACGGATTTGGGGATTTATGTTGTTGCAGGTGTCAGCGGTATATTATGCATTATAAAAAATTTGTTTATTATTTTTCCGTATGCCTGCAAATGCATAGGCATAAAAAAATCAACATTTTATCCTGAAATCATTAAATGTCTGATTGCAATAGTTATATCGTGTTTTGTAGGTTTATTCGTAGATAAATTTGTAAATATTGATAATTGGATTAATTTAATTTTCTTTGGTATAATTTATGCATTAATCGGTTTTGCTATATATATTGTTTTCTGTACTAATAAATCTGACAGAGCATATTTGAAAAATATAGTTTTAAAAGCATTTAAGAAAAAGACAAATATTTAATATGAAATAGCAAAATATATCAAAGCTTCGTTCTCTGCGCTTTCTTCTTTTTGATATATTTTCACATTTGAGAAGCTAAGCGTAAATAATATGAAAGGGTATGGTTAAGTAAACTATATCATACAGGTACAAAAATGAAAATTAATGCACTATTAACAGGCAGAGGGAACAATTCTCTAAAAGATAAAAATATATTGGATGTATTAGGTCATCCTGTTTTGTATTATCCTGCGACTGCTTGCAAAAAATGTAATTTATTAAATAATTTTTATTGCAGCAGTGATGATGATGCAATTTTGTCTGAATCAAAAAATATTGGTTATGAATCAATAAAAAGACCAATAGAGCTCGCTGCGCCTAATGCACAACATATTGACTGTATTATCCATGCCTTGAATGTTATGAAAGAAAAAAATGATTTTCCTGATATACTTGTTGTAGCTTTAGCTAATAATGTTACAATTAAATCAGAATGGGTAACTGATTGCATTAAAATGATGAAAGATGATATGAGCATATCCGCAGTTGTTCCTATATATGAAGATAATGACCATCATCCGTTGAGGGCAAAGATAATTGACGAAAACGGAAGACTTCAGATGTATGATGACAGAGTCAGCGGAAATATATCGACAAACAGGCAGGATTTAACTCCGTGTTATTTCCTTTCACATAATTTTTGGGTATTGAATGTAGAAAAGCTGATTCACAGCAACGGCGAAGGACAGCAACCGTGGTCGTTTATGGGCGATAATATCGGATATTATATAATTGATGAATCAATAGATATTCATACCCAGTCAGATTTACTTTTGGCAGAGTATTGGATAAAAAATAATATACCTCTCGAACAAAAGTGCGGGGGGGGGTACTCCTATAAGGTAGTATCTTCCGCTGCTGCGGGAAAGGCGGTGGCAGCATGAATACTATCACCGCAATTATACCTGTTCGTGCAGGAAGCCGCCGCTTAAAAAACAAAAATGTTGCACCATTTGCCGGTACAAATCTTTTGGTAAATAAAATTAATCAATTAAAGCAAGTTAGTGAAATAACAAATATTGTTGTATCTTCCGACTCGGATACAATGCTTGCTATGGCAAAATCACAAGGTGTAATGACGCATAAACGTGCTTTGGAATTCTGTGATGAAAAAACAAAGTCGTTTGGAGAAGTTGTTGCACATATCTGTGAAAATGTATCGGGTGATGACATATTATGGGCTACCTGTACGGCACCGCTTGTGTTTCCTAAGCATTACAAAGAAGCAATAAAGCTTTATTACAAGGCACTTGAAGATGGATATGATTCCTTGATTTCAATGGAGAAGTTTAAGCGCTATCTTTGGGATGATAACGGACCTGTGAATTACGAGTTGGGCTTAAAACACGTTCCTTCTCAGCAGTTGCAGCCGCTTTATTTCTGTACTGATGGCATATTAATGGCACCACGAGAAAAAATGATTGAGTGGAAGTATTTTCACGGCAGCAATCCTTACCGCTATATTTTTGATAAGCGCACAAGCATAGATATCGATGACGGACTCGATCTTGCTTGTGCTCGTGCATGGCTTGATATGGATGAATCTGTATCTCAAATTGATCCGTATTGTGTAGATAGCGAAAACGGTTAAGTTATATTATAAATTTATAAAAAATATTAACACATTTTGGAGTAAATTATGTTAAGAAGATTAATCAATTGGTGGAAAAATTCAAAAATCTTTAAGACAATATACGATATAGAAAACAGACATTTCAGAAAAAAGCTCAATAACACTGATTTTACACTTTTGACTCCTAATTGTATGGGGGGACTTATTTATCACAGACTCGGCAAGCGGTTTGATTCCCCGACCATTGATTTATCTATAGATACTGATGATTTTTGTTCATTTCTTGATAATTTTGAGTATTATTTATCTAAAGATATTACCGAATGTACCGAAAATAATGAATCAACAGATGCACCGATAGGAGTAATTAAGGGCAACTCAAATGAAATTCCGGACATAAGAATCAGATTTGTTCATTATAAAACCTTTGAACAAGCTCGTGATAAATGGAATTTAAGAAAAACAAGAATAAACCGTGATAATTTATACGTCATTATGTGTGATATTGATAATATTAACGAGGAAAATTGTGACAAGGCAGGTTATATCAGCGAAGAAAACTTAAAAAAGCTCGAAAGCTTCAAATGCAATAATAAAGCCTTGTTGACCCGAAATCCCAACAATACTAAAGAATACGCTTATTACATAAAACCGCAGTATAACAAAAAATATCCGCTTGTTTATATGAATAGAGACGTATTCGGATTAAACAGATTTGAAAAGAAATTTGATTTTGTTTCTTTTCTCAACAAAAAGTAATTATATTAAATTTTTGAGGTGATAAATATGAAAATAGCATTTATGGGAGCAGGAAGTACTGTTTTTGTAAGAAATATTATTGGGGATTGCTTACTCACGGATTGTTTAAAAGAAAGTGAATTTGCACTTTACGATATAGACAAAACCCGTCTTGAGGAGAGCAAAACCATCCTCGATATAATGAATAAATCGCTCGGAGGCACGGCTAAGATTACAACGTATCTCGGAGTAGAAAACAGAAAAGATGCTTTAAGAAATTCTGATTTTGTAATTAATGCAATTCAGGTCGGAGGATATGATCCTTGTACTATCACGGATTTCGAAATTCCAAAAAAATACGGACTTCGCCAAACTATCGGAGATACTTTAGGAATCGGCGGAATAATGAGAGCTCTGCGTACAATTCCTGTTGTAGAAGATTTTTGTAATGATATGAATGAGGTTTGCCCGAATGCTATGTTCCTCAATTACGTAAATCCTATGGCAATGATTACAGGCTATGTTCAGCGATACGCATTTGAAAATACAGTCGGACTTTGCCATTCTGTTCAAACCTGTGCTCAGAGTATACTAAACGGTGTAGGAATGGGTGAATTTGCAGATGAAAGGAAGGAGCTGATTGCAGGAATTAATCATCAGGCGTGGCTTCTTAAAATTGAAGATAAGCTTGGTAATGACCTTTATCCTGAAATCAGAAGGCGAGTTCATCAAAGACTTATTGATGACAAGGATTTTGACGATCAGGTAAGAAATATTTATATCGAACGCTTTGGATATTACTGCACTGAAAGCAGTGAGCACAATGCAGAATATAATCCTTATTTCATCAAATCAAATTACCCTGAGCTTATAGAGCGTCACAATATTCCGCTTGATGAATATCCGCGCAGATGCATAAGCCAGATAGAACGCTGGAAGACTGAATATAACGAGTTGAAAAACGGCAGTACGAAGGAAATTAATCGCTCAAACGAATACGCTTCCCGTATTATGGAAGCCGTTGTAACAAACACACCGTACAAAATCGGCGGCAATGTTTTAAATACTAATCATCTTATTAGCAATTTCCCCGAAGAAGCTTGCGTTGAAGTGCCTTGCTTAATTGACGGTGTGGGAATTCATCCTACGTACATAGGTGCACTTCCTACTGCGTGTGCCGCACTCAATATGACAAACATTAACTGCCAGCTTATGACTATTGAAGCAGCAAGAAGCCATAAGAAAAATGACGTTTATTTAGCTGCAATGCTTGATCCTCACACCTCGGCAGAGCTTGATATTGATACAATTGTTAAAATGTGTGACGAATTAATTGATGCCCATTCAGATTATTTGCCCGATTTTAGCTAAATGTATTTACTATTTGTCTTTGTTATGATAGAATATCGTAGTTAGGGAGTGAAGATATGGAAGATATAAATAAAGAAAATGAAATGAAAAAGCCGGAAAAAAAGAAAAAGAGCGCATTAAGTGAATTTGTTTCTTTTCTTTTTCCTATATTCCTCGCATTTATAGTAGCAATATTGCTTAAGACGTTAGTGTTCGCCAATGCAGTCGTTCCGACAGGCTCTATGCTTAACACTATCCAGAAGGGCGACAGAATTATAGCCAGCAGATTATCGTATAAGGACACTGACCCCGAGAGATATGACATTGTTATATTCAAGTTTCCCGATGACGAAAGTCAGTTCTTTGTAAAACGAATTATAGGGCTGCCGAATGAAACTGTTGAAATCGTTAATGGTGTTGTTTACGTAACAAAAACCGATGGAGAGGTTATTCAGCTTGAGGATGATTTCGTAACAAACTGCGAGCCGATAGGCGACTATGGTCCGTTCGAAGTACCGGAGGATTGCTACTTTATGCTTGGTGACAACCGTAATTCGAGTCACGATTCAAGATTTTGGGATAATAAGTACGTTGAAAGGGATGAAATCGTAGGAAAGGTAATGTTCAAGTACTACCCCGGCATCAGCAAAATCGAGTAAAAAAGCGCCCAACCGCACCAAAATTTTTAAATTGTTAAATTTATTTCTGTAAGGGAGGATATTATCCTCCCGCTTTTTTATGTATGAAATTAACTATAAAATAATCTTTTATAATATTGTATTGAAATTTTTTGCCATTTTTGATAGTATATATTTATAAAAGACTAAAGGAGAATTATTATGAACCCTATCTTACTGACTCTTGGCGACAGTGTCGACCAGATTTTCAAGAGCTTTGATTTGTGGGTGTTCCACTTTTTCGGCTCAATGCAGTGTACATTTCTGAATTACATTGCAAAAATCTTTACTTCCTTAGGCGATGAAGCGTTTGTGATACCTATGGTTGTCTTAGGTGTTGTCCTTAGCTTCTTCAAGAAAACGAGAAAATACGGCTTTTCAATTATTTTTGCAGTGCTTATAGGCACAGTTGTTACAAACGTTGTAGCAAAGCCTCTTTTCCTCAGAATAAGACCGTATAACACCCTTCAGGGTAATGCAGATTATATGGGCTGGTATCATTTTGCAGGCTCGCTTTCCGAGAGCGATTATTCCTTCCCGTCAGGTCATACAACTGCTGCTTTTGAGCTTGCTGCAGCAATGTTCCTCTGCTTCAGAAGTGACAAAAAGAAGATTGCATACATATTCCCGCTGATTGCTCTTTGCACTGCCGGAAGCCGTGTGTACCTTATGGTTCACTATTCAACAGACGTTATCGGCGGCTTTATCGTAGGTACTATTGCAGGCGTGTGCGGTTACTTCCTTATGAAGCTTGCAGTGCTCGTACTTGAAAAAATAAAGCTTAATGACAAAATCGACTTAGCTAAATTATTCAAAGGCATTACCGAAAAAACGAAGGGCAAAGCCGCTCCGATAGCAATTATAATTGCTGTTTTTGCAATTTTCCTTGTATCGTTCATTCCTCTTCTTTCCGAGGGCGGAGAGCAGGTGTGTGCATATAGCGGTGAATATGACTGCCTTAACGCAGCAAGAGTTGATGATGAAAAATATCCTGCTATAGATGGCAAGGAATACTGCAAAATCCACTGGAAGCAGTTAAATTCAGAAGCTAAATAAAAAGACGTTTTTTAGAATTAAGGAGAGAAAAATATGAAAGAAAAAACAGTTCGTACATATACGGGTAAAGAACTACGTGGATATCTTACGGGTATGCTCGGACAGAACCTTGTTTACAATATTATTGCAACAGGTCTTGTAAGCACTTATCTGCAGTTTTATTTAAAAATTCCTGTAGCAGCTATCGGTGTAATTGTAGCTGTAGCAAGAGTATGGGATGCTATCAATGATCCTATGATGGGTACTATCGTTGACAGAACGAGAACAAAATGGGGCAAGTGCAGACCTTATCTTATCTTTTTCCCTGCAATTATCGGTGCAGTAACAATACTTTGCTTTGTTAATGGAATTTATACCGAAGCTACAACCTCACTTCAGCGAGGTCTTATTATCGGTTGGGCAGCAGTTTCTTATATTCTTTGGGGTATGTTGTTCACTATTTGCGATATTCCTCTTTGGGGAATTACCTCTCTTATGACAGAGGACGAGGGTGATCGTGCAAAGATACTCGGCCTTGCCCGTATCGCAGCAGGTGTAGGCGGTATCGGTGTTCTTATTGTTCAGATTGGTCAAATATTAGGGGGAATGTTTACCAAAGGTCTTGATGCTGTTAAGGACGTACAGGCTTATAATGCAGGTAATCAAAAAGGCTTTATCGTTGCAGTTATTATTTTTACAGTAATAAGCACAATTCTCTTTGAGTTTGCAGGTATCAGCACAAGAGAAAAGGTAGAGGTTAACGAAAAGAAATATACATTTAAAGAGAATTTCAAAATTATGTGGCAGTGCAAGCCATTCAGGCAAATTCTCATTTCAGGTATTCTTCGTTCTCCTATTCAGCTTCTTATGCTTATCGCAATGCCTTTTGTTACCTATTATTTTGCTGACGGCGATATTAATAATGTTTTCGGTGCTGACGGTCTTAATTTTGGTATGCTTATTAATATCGGCATCATTGCCGCAGGAATTTTCCTCGGTCAGTTTGTTGCAATGGGTATTACACCTATGCTTACAAAGAAATTTGAGAACAAAACGCTTTATAATTTCTTCTCAATCGGCGGTGCTGTTCCGTTTGCGTTATTGTTTGTGTTCTACAAAATAGCAGGCGGAGACGTTACACCTCTCGGCTGGATGATTGTTACAGGTTTTATGTTTATGCTCGCAAGTGCAGGTATGGGTGGTATTAATGTAATGCAGTCTGTTATGATTGCCGACTGTGTTGACTATGAGGAGTACCATAACGGCATCAGACCTGATGGCGTGTTCTTCTCAGGTCAGTCATTCATTACTAAGCTTTCAGGCGGTATTGCTGCAATTGTACAGTCAATAGCTTACGGTATGGTTAATTTCTCTGATATTGCTATTGAGGATATGCAGGCTGCTCTTGCTACTGGACAGCAAACATTTATCGAATATAATAACGGTAAGTTTGCTGCTGTAATGTTCTTCCTTATTTCCATTCCTCCTGCAATCGGAATGCTCCTTTCTGCACTTCCTACACTTAAGTATGCACTCAGCGACAAGGAGCACAAGAGAATTCTTGCCGAGCTTGTTGCAAAGAGAGCAGAAAACGAGTAATATACTATTGACAATGCGTCTTTAATGAATTATAATCATCACAAATAAATAAGACAGTTCGTAACCATCCTGTCTCTAAACAAAACTAAGGGATTTAAGCAATTGAGATTTTATTCGATTGCCTTATAAGATTATCACTCAGAAGTGTGTCACCCGACGGTTACACTTCTGAGTTTTTTATTTCAGGTTGCGTTTACTGCCTTGATAGAGGTAATTAAATGCTTAATACAGTTATATTTTTTGGAGCGGTAGTATTTTTTCTTTTTGCAGTAATCGTCGCATTCAAGCTTTTCGGCAAAGCAGGTCTATTTGTGTACGTCTGCTTTGCAACGATACTTGCCAACATTCAGGTTTGCAAATCTATTGAGCTTTTCGGAATTACTACAACTGCAGGAGCAGTGTTGTACGCATCTACGTTCCTTTGCACCGATATTCTGTCCGAACGCTATGGCAAGGACGATGCTAAGAAGGCTGTATGGCTCGGTGTGTTCATCAATATCCTGTGGATTGCAGGAACTCAGGTAACACTGTGGCTTACACCATCGACTGCGGACTATATTAACCCTTCGCTCGAGGTTGTTTTCGGTATGGTACCGAGAATATCAATAGCAAGCCTTATTTCATATATAATAAGCCAAAGACTTGACGTATTTCTTTACCATATAATTTGGAATAAAACAGGTAATTCGAAAAAAGGCTTGTGGCTGAGAAATAACGGCTCAACGCTTGTTTCTCAGCTTGTTGACTCTGTTATGTTTGTAACCATTGCGTTCGTGGGCACTATGCCTGCAAATGTATTCCTCCAGATAATGATTACAACGTATCTCTTTAAGGCAATCGTAGCACTTTGCGATACTCCGTTTGCCTATCTCGCACAAAGAATTAAAACTAAGGAGAATTCGGATAATGAACAGAAATAATGAAGGCTTGAAACAGCTTGGCAATAAAACAGATTACAAAACCGACTATGCCCCCGAAGTGCTTGAAATATTTGAAAATAAGCATCCTGACAACGATTATTTTGTAAAATTCAACTGCCCTGAATTTACCAGCCTTTGTCCGATTACAGGTCAGCCTGATTTTGCAACGATTTATATTTCATATATTCCTGATAAGTGGATGGTAGAATCCAAATCACTTAAGCTTTATCTTTTCAGCTTCCGTAATCACGGCGACTTCCACGAGGACTGTATCAATATCATTATGAAAGATTTAATCAGACTTATGGAGCCCCGTTATATCGAGGTTTGGGGCAAGTTTACTCCGCGAGGCGGAATTTCAATTGACCCTTACTGCAACTACGGTAAGGCAGGCACGGAATTTGAAAATATGGCAAGACAAAGATTGATGTGGCACGATATGAATCCCGAAAAGGTGGATAACAGATAAAAGTAACAGGCGGTACAGCTAATTAGTTGTACCGCCTGTTTTCTATGAATATTTATTATTTATGATTTTTTTGAAATTTGCTTCAAATCGTGATTCTTTTTAGCAAAATACTCCCTCGTTTCCTTACCCACAATACCGCTCAGCGCAAATAGTGATATGAGGTTAGGGAACGCCATAAGTCCGTTGAAAATATCTGCAATATTCCATACTGCTGAAACTGTAAGATACGGACCTATAAACACTGCTGCAATATAAATGAATCTATATATTTTTACAATTTTCTGATTATCCGAAAGATATTCAATGCATCGCTCTGAGTAATAGTTCCAACCGAGAATAGTTGTAAAAGCAAAGAAGGTAAGACAAAGCATAAGAATAAATGCAGAAACGTTTTCGCTCCACGGAAGTCCGTTTTTCCACGCAATCGTTGTTATTGCAACACCTTCAACCTCACCCTCAACGTAAGCGTAATCAGCATTTGTGAGTATGATTGACAGTCCCGTAAGAGTGCAGATAACAATTGTATCGATAAACGTACCTGTCATTGTAACAAGTCCCTGTCTTACAGTGTCATTCGTCTTAGCAGCTGCGGCTGCAATCGGAGCAGAGCCGAGACCTGCTTCGTTAGAGAAGATGCCTCGTCCGATACCTCTTTGCATAACAATCTTAAGCGTGATACCAACTCCCGCACCCGTAACGGCTTTAATCGAAAATGCCATCTTAACAATGCTTACTACTGCCTGAGGAACTTCAGTAATATGGGTGACAACGATTATAAGAACAAATACGATATACGTAACAGCCATAAAAGGTACTACGATTTCAGATACCTTTGCGATTCTCTTTATACCGCCGATAATAACGAGTGCTGCAAAAAGAGTTACTGCAACACCGCTGATTACAGTTGCCCACGTGAAATCGTTTTCACCGATAGAAAATGCAATGCTTTGTGTTCCGGGCTCAAACAGTCCGTTTACAGCACTTGTAATACCGTTAATCTGCGTAATAGTACCGATACCCATTATGCCTGCAATTACACCGAATACGGCAAAAAGCTTGGCGAGCCATTTCCATTTGGGACCCATACCTTTTTCTATGTAGGTAAACGGACCTCCGAGATAATGGCCGTCATTCTTTTTTTCACGATACTTTATAGCGAGAAAGCCCTCAGCGTACTTTGTAGCCATACCGAAGAATGCGGCAACCAGCATCCAGAAAAGAGCACCTCTTCCGCCGAGGCAGATAGCCGTTGCAACGCCAACAATGTTGCCCGTGCCGATTGTTGCGGAAAGAGCCGTGCAAAGCGCACCGAAGGAGGTTACCTCGCCCTCGCCCTCATCCTCGTTTTTTACCATAAATTTAAGCGCTTTTCCTAAGTGAAAAAGCTGCACAAAGCCTGTTCTTACACTAAGCCATATACCTGCCGCAAGAATGAGTATAATGAGAACCCAGCCCCATACCCAGCCGTCTATTTTGTTTATAATGTCGTTAAATGACATCGCAAGTAAAAAATGTTCCATACAGTCCTCCCTCTACAAAGTATGTAGTTAATTAAGATTATATAATCTTTTTGCGTTTGCTTCAGTGATATTAAGTAATTCCTGAGTGTCCATATCAAGAACTTCTGCAATCTTTTGCGCAGTGTATGCGATATAAGCAGAATTGTTCCTCTTGCCCCTGAACGGAGTCGGCGCAAGGTAAGGGCAGTCTGTTTCAAGCACAAGCCTTTCAATCGGTATTTCCTTAGCCACCTCTAAGCTTTTTCTTGCGTTAGAAAAGGTGACAACTCCGTTAAGTCCTATGTACATACCAAGCCTGATGATTTCCTTTGCCATTTCCTTAGAGCCTGAGAAGCAGTGCACCACTCCCTTAGGCTTAGTATCCTTAAGAATATCAAGCGTGTCGCCATGAGCCTCTCTGTCGTGTACAATGACCGGTAAATCCATTTCCTTAGCAAGCTCAATCTGTGTCCTGAAAAATTCCTGCTGAACCTCTTTCGTACTGCTCATCCAGTGATAATCAAGTCCGATTTCTCCGATTGCAACACATTTTTTATCTTTCGCATATTCCTTGATTATTCTTAAATCATCAAGCGTTGCGCCTTCAAGGCATTCGGGATGAAAGCCCGATGCAAAATAAAGAAAATCGTATTTATCGGCAAGCTCAAAATTGAATTTAGTTGTATTTATATCACATCCACAGCTTACAATATAAGAAACGCCCTGACTTTGAAGCGAATTTATTAATTCCTCTCGGTCAGGGTTAAATTTCTCATCATCATAATGCGAATGTGTATCAAATATATTATGATACATATTTACATTTCCTTTAGTTTTAATTAGCTTTGATTATCTTATTTTTGTACCTGCAGGCATACCGTCAACGAAGAGCACCTTAACGTCATCATCACTGACATCTCCTGCAAGAAGCATACCGTTGCTCATTTCACCGCAAAGCTTTGCAGGCTTAAGATTTGCAACTATAACAACACTCTTTCCGATTAAATCCTCAGGCTTATACCATGGCGCAATGCCTGATACAATCTGCCTTGGTTTGTCACTTCCGTCATTAACCTGTATCTTAAGAAGCTTCTTTGCCTTTTTAATAGGTTCACATTCAATGATTTTTGCAACTCTTAACTCAACCTTTGCAAAATCATCAAATGCAATTTCAGCAAGTCCCTCAATCTGTGGCTTTTGCTGAGCTTTTTGAGCCTCCTCAGCCTGCTTTGCAATCAGTGCATTAAGCTCTTCAATTTCCTTGTCAAAGTCGATTCTCGGGAAAAGTGCAGGACCTTTCTTAACCGTTACGTCTTGCGGAAGTACGTTGAATTTAGCCGCGTTTTCATATGTGATAAGATTTTCGTCAGCACCTATCTGCTCCCAGACCTTTGGCATTGTTGTAGGCATAAAGCAGGAGAGTAGGGTAGTGGTAATACGGATTGTATCAAGAAGATTATAAAGCACGCAGGAAAGTCTGTTCTTTTTGCTTTCGTCCTTGCCGAGAATCCACGGTGTAGTTTCGTCAATGTATTTGTTGGCTCTTGAAATCACCTTAAAGATTTCAGCGAGTGCGTTGTTCAGCTGAGTTTCGTCTATAAGGTCTGCAACCTTTTGGCGAAGCGAGGTAGCCATCTCAATAAGCTCATTGTCAATTTCTTCGTTTTCCTTTATAACAGGAAGCGTGCCGCCGAAGTATTTTTCAACCATTGCAACTGTTCTTGAAACGAGATTACCCAAATCATTTGCAAGGTCTGAATTTATTCTGTTAATCATAATCTCATTTGAGAAGGAGCTGTCAGCACCGAGTGCCATCTCTCTGAGAATATGATATCTGATTGCGTCAGCGCCGTAACGCTCGCCGAGTATCTTCGGATCAACAACGTTTCCGATTGACTTACTCATTTTCTGTCCGTTAAACGTAATCCAGCCGTGAACTGCCAAATGCTTTGGAAGAGGCAGGTCAAGTGCCATAAGAATTGCAGGCCAGATGATTGCGTGGAAACGCATAATATCCTTTGCTACCATATGAATATCAGCAGGCCAGAAACCGTCAAAATCAGAATAAGCGTTATTCAAATAGCCGAGTGCAGAGATGTAGTTTGACAGTGCATCAACCCAAACGTAAACAACGTGCTTGTCATCAAAGGTTACGGGGATACCCCACTTGAATGTAGTTCTTGAAACGCAGAGATCCTCAAGTCCCGGCTTGATGAAGTTATTTACAAGCTCAACAGCGCGTGAACGCGGCTGGAGATAATCTGTCTCCATAAGGAGCTTTTCAATCCTCTCAGCAAAGGGAGCCATTTTGAAGAAATATGCTTCCTCCTCAGCCTCGGTAACGTCACGTCCGCATTCAGGGCATTTGCCGTCAACGAGCTGGCTTTCTGTCCAAAAGCTTTCGCAAGGAGTACAGTATTTACCAACGTATTTACCCTTGTAAATATATCCTCTGTCATATAGCTCTTTAAAAATTTTCTGTACTGTTTCAATATGATAATCATCAGTAGTTCTGATATATCTGTCGTAGCTGATGTTCATATAGCTCCAAAGGTCTTTGAAAATTTCAACAATACGGTCAACGTATTCCTTTGGTGTAATACCCTCGTCCTTAGCCTTCTGCTCAATTTTAAGTCCGTGTTCGTCAGTACCTGTAAGGAAAATTACCTCCTTACCCTGCATACGTCTGAATCTTGCGATTGAATCGCAGGCAACTGTAGTATAGCAGTGGCCGATATGCGGATTACCTGATGGATAATAGATAGGGGTAGTTATATAAAACTTTTCTTTTTCTGCCATAATCAACTCTCCTAATTTTTATATACTTGCCTTTATATAAGTGAAGCTGCACCCTTGTCAAGCATAAGTGTAACGTCAGTATGAAACTGTAATACAGATGCAGGGCACTGCGGTGTAACGTGGCCGTCAATAAGCTGCTTAATTGCCTTAGCCTTGTTCTCACCGATTGCAATTATAAGTATTCTCTTAGCCTTCATAATAGAGCCGATACCCATTGTAACAGCCCTTGTAGGCACGTCATCAATAGAATCAAAAAATCTGCTGTTGTCTTTGATAGTGCTCTCCTTAAGCTCAACAACGTGGCTCCAGCGCTGAAAACTGTCTGACGGCTCGTTGAATGCTATATGTCCGTTTGAGCCTATACCGAGAAGCTGAATATCAATACCGCCCGCAGCCTTTATTCTTTCCTCGTATTCCTTACATTCCTTTTCAAGGTCCTCAGCGTTGCCGTTAAGGAAATTGATATTTTCATCAGGAATGTTTATATGATTAAAAAGATTGTCATACATAAAGCGGTGATATGAATTAACGTCGTTAACGTCAAGACGGCAGTATTCATCAAGATTGAAGGTTGTAACCTTGCTGAAATCTACTGCACCGTTTTCATAGAGCTTAATCATATGGCTGTATGGCTTAAGCGGAGTAGAGCCTGTAGCGAGTCCTAAAACAGAATCAGGCTTTGCCAAAACCTGACCGCACATATAGTTGCCTGCGGCAATACCTATTTGTTCTTCATTGTCATATACGAGCACATTCATATTCTGTACCTCTAATTAAAAATATATGTAATATTATAAACTAATTATTTTCTGTGTCAATCTTTTTTCTTTTTATAATGCGCTCAATAGTGATTATAATTATTAAAAATCCTAATGCCCCAAATATTGCGCCCATAGTGTCAATAGCCCAGTCACCGAGCTCACAGGAGCGTCCGTCGACAAAAATCTGATGCACCTCGTCCGTAACGGCATAAATAGAAGTCAGTATTACGGCTAAAACAGGGGACTTTCTGCCTCTTGTAAAATAAAGTGAAAAATTCATAAGAAGGCAAAGTCCTGTAAATTCAAGACAATGCGCCGACTTCCTGACTATGAACGTAGTAAAAACTCCGTCACCAAAGAGCGAAATCAGCCAGTTAAGCACGGCACCGCTCTGCTCAGAGGATTCAGTTGAAGTTCTTGACGAAAGCCAGAATATGACTGCCATGCATATCGCAGTAAGCAGCCAGCTTGCTATCTTCTTAATTTTCTCTGTTTGCATATACAAAACTTACCCTTCCGCTTCCTGCGTGAAAGTTCACTCCGCTTACACCCTTTGCCATAGCATAGTATGACGACTCATACATAACGGGGAAAATGGAGTAGTCACCAAGCAGCTCCTTTTCGCAAGCTCCTATATTCTTTGCAGCATTTTTTGCATTTGATGCCTGAGCCTTTTTTAATGCATCGTTTACTGATTTAATTTCACCGGCATAGTTGCCGTCAATAATCTTTTTCAAAAAAACTTCTGCATTACTGCTTGTTGCTTCAAATTGATACAGCGCAAGGTCGTATTCGCCTTTGTTAAAGGCAGAGGCAAAGTCCTCATTACTAAGAAGCTTAACTTCAAGCGAGAACGATATCTGATTTGTGTCGCCGTTATACCTGTACGCACTTACTTTACCGATGCTTCCCTGAATACCCTGAACGTATTTTTTAACAACGTCCTCCATATTTTCAGGTGCTATTACAGTGAAGCTTGCAGACGTAAAGCCCTCCTCAGACAAACCCTTCTTCCAAAGCTCCACAGCCTTTTCAGGATTATAGCCGTCAACTGTTTTTCCGATTGCGTCATCAATGGAAACACCGTATATGCTGCAGCTCGGAGGAATTAAATTTGTAGCCTTTGAGAGATATTTGTGCTCACTAAGGTCAATGCTTGAAATACTTAAGCATACAGCCTTTCTCATAGTCTTACTCGACAAAAGCTGCCTGTTTTTATTGAGCACCATTGCCCACATTTTATTTGAATACGGCGTCGCCGTGATTTCGTCATCATCAAGAGCATCATAGTCATTACCCGACAGATATGCACAGTCAAAGTATCCGCTTTTAAGATTTTTTGCAATATTCGTGTCACTGTCAATGAATTTCAGCGTTATATCCGATACATTTGACGGATAATCGCCCTTGTACTGATCGTTGTTATCAAGAATATATGATGCTTCAAGAATCGATTTTATGTAAAACTGTCCGTTGAAAATTGTGTAATCAAGACCAAGACCGTATCTGCCCTTTGTAGCATTGAAATACGCCTCGTTGCACGGCATTGCCACAGAGGTTGACAAGGTAGAAATAAAGCTGTTATCCGCTTCTGTGAGCCTTATTTCAAGTGTGTAATCATCAATTGCCTTAACACCTAACTTGGAAGCAGAAAGCTTGCCGTTGTGAATTTTAACAGCATTTTCAATGCTTGAAATTGATGCGAATAACGGACATTCGGTAGCAGGAAGAACTGCTCTTTGCAGGGCAAAAACGAAGTCGTGAGCAGTAATATCAGGGTTAAAATCCTTTCCCATAAGCTCCTGAGCCTTTGTAAGCTTGTCCTCAATATTGCTGAGAACTCGCCATTTCAAACCTTGCTTAATCTTAAACGTATACACAAGACCGTCGTTGCTCACAGACCAGTTTTCAGCCGCACCTTTTTGGATTTCTCCGCTGTCGTCAACTCTGACAAGTCCTTCAAAGCAGTTTTCGATGATTAGAAATTCATCGGCAGTGGAAGCAACCTGAGGATCAAAGCTTGCAATATCAGCGTTAAACGGATATATAAAATCAATATTTTTCTCTCCGCCTGAGCAGGAGGAGAGGGCACAAGCAATAATAACTACCGCTAATATAATAGATATAATTTTTATAATTTTTTTCATAAATATTCACCTGCTAAGCATTATATCAAAAATGCCTGTCTAAATCAATTATAAAATACAGCCTTGCCAAAATTGTATTGAAGTAAGGATCGATAACCACATTGCTCCTTGCACGTCAAATAGCCTTCATTGTTATTGGATTACATAAGTCTGTCGCAAAACACACGGAAGCGTGGGAAAAATATTTTCAAAAACGTTCGAAACGCCCGAAATTGTGAAGAAAATGTAAATTTCAAAATAATTTTATTTTTTCTAAAAATAACTCTTGACATTATAATTATTTAGATATATTATATATTGCAAATGTAAACTGGAAAATTAGTGCTATTAATAAAATAAGTCTTTTCAGGACGGCATATTTTTCGGCAGCTATGTCGGTTTCAGTTTACTAAAAAACAAGAATGGAGTGACTCTCAACATGGTAAATGTTAAGGATGTGCAGTTAGGCACTACCACCCGAAAGAATTTTGCCAAAATTGATGAGGTTATGCAGATGCCAAACCTTATCGAAGTGCAGAAAAGTTCTTATCAATGGTTCCTTGACGAAGGTCTGAAAGAGGTATTCAGAGATATTGGTCCTATTTCTGATTATACCGGAAATCTTGTTCTTGATTTCATAGACTATTCGATGGATGATGAACCAAAATATACGATTGCTCAGTGCAAGTCGCGTGACACCACTTATGCAAAGCCTCTCAAGGTTAGAGCAAGGCTTGTTAATAAGGAAACAGGCGAGGTCAAGGAAAACACTGTGTTTATGGGCGATTTCCCATGGATGACAGACGCAGGTACATTCGTTATTAACGGTGCAGAAAGATGTATCGTTTCTCAGCTCGTTCGTTCTCCCGGTGTTTACTACAATATGGAATATGACAAGACAGGTAAGGAGTTATTCAAGAATACTGTAATTCCTAACCGCGGTGCTTGGCTTGAATATGAAACAGACGTTAACGATCTTTTCTATGTAAGAATCGACAAGAACAGAAAGATTTTCATCACAACCTTCTTAAGAGCTTTAGGTCTTGGTACAGATTCAGAAATCGTTGAATTTTTCGGTGAGGATGAAAAAATCCTCAGTACAATCGAAAAGGATACTACGAAAAACACTGAAGAGGCACTTCTTGAGGTTTACAAGAGACTTCGTCCCGGCGAGCCACCGACACTCGAAACTGCACAGGCTCACCTTGACGGTTTATTCTTCGATGCACACCGTTACGACCTTTCAAGAGTCGGCAGATATAAGTACAACAAGAAGCTTGCAATCAGCGACAGACTTACAGGCAGAGTCATCACTCAGCCTATCATTTCCCCACAGGGTGAATTTCTTGCAGATGCCGGCGAAAAGATTTCTGCTGAAAAAGCACTTGAAATTGAAAATGCAGGTGTAATGGAAGCATTTGTTGATGTTGACGGCAAGGAAATCAAAATCGTTTCAAACGGTATGGTTGATATCAGATGCTATGTTGACTTTGACTGCAAGCCATTCGGTATCAATGAAAAGGTTTCATACAGAGTGCTTTCAAAGATTTTGGAAAAGTGCGGTGACGACAAGGACGCACTTATCGAAGAAATCAAGCTACACGCAGATGACCTTATTCCGAAGCACATCGTAACTGACGATATCTTCGCTTCAGTATCATATCTCATCAACCTCGGACACGGAGTCGGCTCACTTGACGATATTGACCATCTCGGCAACAGAAGAATCCGTGCAGTAGGCGAATTACTCCAGAATCAGTTCAGAATCGGCTTTACAAGAATGGAAAGAGTTATCCGTGAGCGTATGACACTTCAGTCACAGGATGCAGAAGAAGCTATTACTCCTCAGGCACTAATCAACATCAGACCTGTTGTTGCTGCCATCAAAGAGTTCTTCGGCTCATCTCCTCTTTCTCAGTTTATGGACCAGAATAACCCACTTGCAGAGCTCACTCATAAGAGAAGACTTTCGGCTCTCGGTCCGGGCGGTCTTTCAAGAGACCGTGCAGGCTTCGAGGTTCGAGACGTTCACTATACACATTACGGACGTATGTGTCCTATCGAAACACCTGAAGGACCTAACATCGGCTTGATTTCATATCTTGCCTGCTACAGCCGTCTTAACGAATACGGCTTTATCGAAGCTCCTTACCGTAAGGTCGATAAGGAAACAGGCAGAGTCACAGACGAGGTTGTTTATATGACTGCCGACGTTGAGGATAACTACGTAGTTGCTCAGGCAAATGAACCGCTTGACGAAAACGGCAGATTTGCAAATCAGAGAGTAACGTGCAGATACCGTGACGAGTTCGTGATGTTGCCGCCTGAAAAGGTTGACTATATGGACGTATCACCTAAGATGGTTGTATCCGTAGCTACAGCAATGATTCCGTTCCTTGAAAACGATGACGCTAACCGTGCTCTTATGGGTGCTAACATGCAGCGTCAGGCAGTTCCTCTTCTTAAGACTGTTGCTCCGGTTGTCGGCACAGGTATGGAATACAAGGCAGCATACGACTCAGGCGTTGTAGTCGCAGCAAAGCGCGGCGGTACTGTTACTGCAGTAGATGCTGATACTATCGAAATTACAACGAAGAACAAAGAGGTTGACAAGTACAGCCTTGTTAAGTTCTCAGGCTCTAACCAAGGCACGTGTATCAACCAGCGTCCTATCGTTTCTCTTCATCAGGAGGTTGAGGACGGTCAGGTTATCGCAGACGGTCCTGCAACATGCAATGGTGAAATTTCACTTGGTAAGAACGCTCTTATCGGCTTTATGACTTGGGAAGGCTATAATTACGAGGATGCTGTTCTTATCAACGAAAAGATTGTAAGAGATGACGTTTATACGTCAATCCATATTGAAGAATACGAGAGCGAAGCGCGTGAAACAAAGCTCGGACCTGAGGAAATCACAAGAGATATTCCTAACGTAGGTGATGATGCTCTTAAGGATCTTGACGCAGACGGTATTATCCGTGTAGGTGCAGAGGTTCATTCAGGCGACATTCTTGTAGGTAAGGTTACACCTAAGGGTGAAACCGAGCTTACTGCAGAGGAAAGACTTCTTCGTGCAATCTTCGGCGAGAAGGCAAGAGAGGTAAGAGATACCTCAATGAGAGTTCCTCACGGCTCATACGGTATCGTAGTAAACGTTGAGGTATTCACAAGAGCTAACAGCGACGAGCTTTCACCGGGTGTAAACAAGGTAGTAAGAGTTTATATCGCTCAGAAGCGTAAGATTCAGGTCGGCGATAAGATGGCAGGTCGTCACGGTAACAAGGGTGTCGTTTCAAGAATTCTTCCTCAGGAGGATATGCCATTCCTTCCTGACGGCAGACCGCTTGACATCGTTCTTAATCCGCTCGGCGTACCTTCACGTATGAATATCGGTCAGGTGCTTGAGGTTCATCTCGGCTATGCTGCAATGGCACTCGGCTGGAAGATGATGACACCTGTATTTGACGGTGCTCATGAGCAGGATATTCGTGATTGTCTTGAGCTTGCAGATATCGGCTACTACGTTGACGAAAACGGCAACAAGGTATTCGACGGCAAGACAGAGCTTATCGACGGCAGAACAGGTGAGAAGTTTGACAACAGAATTACAGTAGGTTATATGTACTTCCTTAAGCTTCACCACCTTGTTGATGATAAGATTCACGCTCGTTCAACAGGTCCGTACAGCCTTGTAACTCAGCAGCCGCTCGGTGGTAAGGCACAGTTCGGCGGACAGCGTTTCGGTGAGATGGAGGTTTGGGCACTCGAAGCATACGGTGCTGCTTATACACTTCAGGAAATCATCACAATCAAGTCAGATGACGTTGTCGGCAGAGTTAAGACCTACGAGGCAATTGTTAAGGGCGAGAATATTCCTACATCAGGCACACCTGAATCCTTCAAGGTTCTCTTTAAGGAGCTTCAGGCACTCGGTCTTGATACCAAGGTTCTTGATAAGCAGGGCAACGAGGTTGAGCTTAAGCAGGATCTTGATGATGATACAGGAATTAAGCCTATAGACGAAAGGGCATTCACCACGGTAAACGACTTTGAAGGTCAAGAAGGCTTCGGAGTTGAAGATGAAAACGGTGAGCCCGAGGAAGCAGGTCAGTCGGATGCGTTTGCTGATTTGTTTGCTGAAAGCAGCGACTATTCAGACGACGAGTTTTAATCCGCATATGACTTCCAACTTTTAATAATGAATGAAAAGGAGCGCTTCCATAATGAGTAATTTTGAAAATGAATTCAGTTCAATAAAAATCGGACTTGCATCACCTGAGCAGATTCGCGAATGGTCTTATGGTGAAGTAACAAAGCCCGAAACAATTAACTACAGAACTCTTAAGCCTGAACGCGACGGTCTTTTCTGCGAAAGAATTTTTGGACCTATGAAGGACTGGGAATGTCACTGCGGCAAGTACAAAAGAGTTCGTTATAAGGGTAAGGTTTGTGAAAAGTGCGGTGTTGAAATCACAAGAGCAAAGGTGCGCCGTGAAAGAATGGGTCACATTGAGCTTGCAGCACCTGTATCACATATCTGGTATTTCAAGGGTATTCCAAGCCGTCTCGGCCTTGTTCTTGACATCAGCCCAAGACATCTCGAAAAGGTGCTTTATTTTGCAACCTATATCGTAACAGATCCTGGTGATACACCACTCGAAAAAATGCAGATCCTTGACGAAAAAGAGTACAAGGAAATGCGTGAGAGATACGAGGATGACTTCAAGGCAGGTATGGGTGCAGAAGCCATCAAAGAGCTTTTGCAGGAAATTGATATATCTCAGCTTCGTGCAGAGCTTACAGAGGAGCTTGAAGGTGCAAGCGGTCAGAAGAGAGTAAGAATCCTCAAAAGACTTGACGTTGTTGATGCTTTTTATCACAGCGGCAATAAGCTTGAGTGGATGATTATGGACGTTATTCCGGTAATACCTCCTGACATCAGACCTATGGTACAGCTTGACGGTGGCAGATTTGCAACGTCTGACCTTAATGACCTCTACAGAAGAGTTATTAACCGTAACAACAGACTTAAGAGATTAATGGAGCTTGGAGCACCTGAAATCATCATAAGAAATGAAAAGAGAATGCTTCAGGAATCTGTTGATGCTCTTATTGATAACGGCCGCCGCGGCAGACCTGTTACAGGTCCTAACAACAGAGCACTCAAGTCACTTTCCGATATGCTTAAGGGTAAGCAGGGTCGTTTCCGCCAGAATCTTCTCGGTAAGCGTGTTGACTATTCAGGCCGTTCTGTTATCGTAGTAGGTCCTGAGCTTAAAATCCACCAGTGCGGTCTTCCTAAAGAAATGGCTATTGAGCTTTTCAAGCCGTTTGTAATGAAAAGACTCGTTGAAACGGGTGTATCAACAAATATCAAGCAGGCAAGAAAGATGGTAGAAAAGGCAGCAGACCCACGAGTATGGGATTGCCTCGAGGTTGTAATTCGAGATCATCCTGTAATGCTCAACCGTGCCCCCACACTTCACAGACTTGGTATTCAGGCTTTCGAGCCTGTGCTTGTTGAGGGTAGAGCTATCAAGCTTCATCCGCTTTCATGTTCAGCATTTAACGCCGATTTCGATGGTGACCAGATGGCTGTTCACGTACCTCTTTCAGCAGAAGCTCAGGCTGAGGCAAGAATGCTTATGCTTGCTGCAAATAACCTGCTCAAGCCTTCAGACGGTAAGCCTGTTGCTGTTCCTACTCAGGATATGGTTATCGGTTCATATTATCTTACAATGATTAAAGACGGTGAGCCCGGTTGCCCTCGCAAAGAGGTTATTAACGGTGAGGAAATCACAAGATATAACATTTATCGTGATGCTGATGAGGCAATGATGGCTTATCAGGACGGCACTTTAGGACTTCACAGCGAATGCCTTATCCGTTTCACAAAGGAAATCGACGGCGAGCTTAAATCAAAGCTTGTTAAGACAACAATCGGTCGTGTTATCTTCAATCAGCCTGTACCACAGGATCTCGGCTTTGTTGACAGAACTGATCCTGAAAAGGCGTTTGACCTTGAAATTTCTTTCGTTGTAAAGAAAAAGCAGCTTGGTCAGATTGCAGAAAAATGTATAAACGTTCACGGTATTTCAGTAGCTTCTAAGCTTCTTGATAACCTCAAGGCACAGGGATATAAGTATTCAACCGTATCAGGTACAACTGTTGCTGTCTGCGATGCACTTATCCCTGATAAGAAGAAGGATTATCTTGCAGAGGCAGAAAAGAAGGTTGACGAAATCACAAATCACTATAATTACGGTGAGATTTCAAACGAAGAGCGCAGTGAAGCCGTAATTGCCGCTTGGAGCGAATGTACAGACAAGGTTTCAAGCGAGCTTACAAGCAACTTCGACGGTGCTCATAACCCAATTCATATGATGGTTGACTCAGGTGCCCGTGGTAGTACCTCACAGCTTCGTCAGCTTGCAGGTATGAGAGGTCTTATCGCAAATACAGCAGGTAAGACAATCGAAGTTCCTATCCGTGCTAACTACAGAGAGGGTCTTAATATTCTTGAATATTTCATCTCCTCCCGTGGTGCTCGTAAGGGTCTTGCTGATACAGCACTTCGTACTGCTGACTCAGGTTACCTCACACGTAGACTTGTAGACGTATCACAGGACGTTATTATCCGTGATAACGATTGCGGATGCCATGACGGTATCGTTGTAACAAAGATTATGGACGGCAACCGTGTACTCGAGTCACTTAAGGAAAGACTTATCGGCAGATACGTTGTTGACCCTGTTGTTCATCCTGAAACAGGTGAAGTGCTTGTAGAGCCTGATAAGCTTATGACTGTTGACGATGCAGAGCGTATCGAAGCTGCAGGAATTGAGTCAGTTAAAATCCGCTCACTTATCACTTGTAAGTCACATCACGGTGTATGCCGTAAGTGCTACGGTTCAAACCTTGCATTCAACGAGCCTGTTCAGGTCGGTGAAGCAGTTGGTATTATCGCAGCTCAGTCAATCGGTGAGCCCGGTACACAGCTTACAATGAGAACCTTCCATACCGGTGGTGTCGCAGGCGGTAACGATATTACACAGGGTCTTCCGAGAGTTGAGGAGCTCTTTGAGGCAAGAAAGCCGAAGCAGCTCGCAATTCTCAGCGAAATCGAGGGTGACATCAGATTTGAAGAAATCAAGAAGAGCCGTCACGTTGTAGTATTCAACGGTGAAACTGCTGAGGAGAAGAAATACCTCATTCCTTACGGTGCAAGACTTTGCGACAATATTGTTGAGGGTGCACACATAATGAAGGGTGATCCGCTTACCCTCGGTGCTAAGAATCCACACGACGTACTTGCAATTCTCGGTGAAGAGGCTGTTTATAACTATCTTATCAAAGAAGTTCAGTTTGCATATCGTACACAGGGTGTTGACATCAACGATAAGCACATTGAGGTAATCGTTCGTCAGATGCTTAAGAAGTGTACGGTTGATGATGCAGGTGATACCGATCTTGTTGCAGGCACAATGGTTGACGTATTTGCAGTAGACGAAGCTAATGACCTTATTGATGCAAGAATCAAGGCAGGCGAAACAGAGCTTAAAAAAGCTACTTACATTCCTGTTCTTATGGGTATTACAAAGGCTTCTCTTGCTACAGATTCCTTCCTTTCAGCCGCATCATTCCAGGAAACAACAAGAGTTCTTACAGACGCTGCCATCAAGGGCAAGAGCGATCCGCTCATCGGTCTTAAGGAAAACGTTATTATCGGTAAACTTGTTCCTGCCGGTACAGGTATGGATGTGTTCAGAGAGGTTGATGCAGTTCCAAGCTATTTCTCAGCAGAGGGAAGCGAGGAAATAATTAATCTTGAACAGCTTCAGGAGCTATTGACAAACAATATGAATTAGTATATAATACTTATTCGGCGACCGTGTAACTTGGTCATTATTACCAAAGTTTCACTCTAAGGTTTGTTAAAAAACACTACAATTCAGGGGCAGAAGATAATTCTGCCCCCGGAATATGTGTTTATTTGATACAACATTTTATTATGTTGTATGAATTATGCACATATTTGTGTAAATAATCAGAAAGGAGATAAACTATTGCCTACCTTTAACCAACTCGTCAGAACAGGTCGTAAGACTGTAGAGAAGAAGGCTAAAGCACCTGCACTTCTTAAGGGACTTAACACAAAGAAGAACGTTATGACAGATAACAGTTCTCCACAGAAGCGTGGCGTATGTACAGCAGTTAAGACTGCAACACCTAAGAAGCCTAACTCAGCACTTCGTAAGATTGCCAGAGTTCGTCTTACAAACGGTATTGAAGTATCTGCATACATCCCGGGCGTAGGTCATAATCTTCAGGAGCACTCTGTTGTTATGATTCGTGGCGGCCGTGTTAAGGATTTACCTGGTGTTCGTTACCACATCATCCGTGGTACACTTGATACTCAGGGTGTAAACGGAAGAATGCAAAGCCGTTCAAAGTATGGTGCAAAGAGACCAAAGGCTGCTAAGAAGTAAGCCTAACTCTATGGATAACAATAGTTTATATACCTATATATAAAGCGTATATGACCTTTTGTTGACTCCACGGAAAACCGAGTACCTATGAACTCATCTAATTTTTAATGAAGGAGGGAAGCGAGATGCCAAGAAGAGGCCAAATCGCTAAGCGTGATGTATTGCCTGATCCGCTTTACAACTCAAAGCTTGTAACAAGATTAATCAACAACATTATGCTTGATGGAAAAAAGGGTGTTGCTCAGAAAATCGTTTACGGAGCATTCGACATCGTTAAAGAAAAAACAGGCAACGATCCATTAGAAACTTTTGAAGCTGCTATGGAAAACATTATGCCTGTACTTGAGGTTAAAGCTCGTCGTATCGGTGGTGCTACTTATCAGGTACCGCTCGAGGTTCGTCCTGAAAGAAGACAGACTCTTGGTCTTCGTTGGATTACACTCTATGCTCGTCAGCGTTCAGAAAGAACAATGAAGGAGCGCCTTGCTGCTGAAATTATGGACGCTGTTAACAAGACAGGCGGCGCAGTAAAGAAGTGCGACGATACACACAAGATGGCAGAAGCAAACAAAGCATTTGCTCATTTCAGATATTAATAGGAGGTTATTATGCCAAGAAAAGTATCTCTTGAGATGACAAGAAATATTGGTATTATGGCCCACATTGATGCAGGTAAAACTACTACTACTGAGCGTATTCTGTATTATACAGGTATCAATCATAAGATTGGTGAAACTCACGACGGTGCTGCAACAATGGACTGGATGGAGCAGGAGCAGGAACGTGGTATCACAATCACATCTGCTGCAACAACTTGTTTCTGGAAAGACCATAGAATCAATATTATAGACACACCTGGTCACGTTGACTTCACAGTAGAAGTTCAGCGTTCACTTCGTGTACTTGACGGCTCAGTAACAGTTCTTTGTGCAAAGGGCGGTGTTGAGCCACAGTCTGAAACCGTATGGCGTCAGGCTGATGATTATAAGGTACCAAGAATGATCTACGTAAATAAGATGGACATTATGGGTGCCGATTTCTACAGAGCATTAGAAATGGTTAAAGACCGTTTCAAGTGTAATGCTCTTCCTATCCAGCTTCCAATCGGCAGCGAGGATACATTTAAGGGTATTATTGACCTTGTAGAAAACAAGGCAATTATCTATATCGACCCTGAAAAAGAAAAGGGTATGAAGTTTGAAGTAACTGATATCCCTGAGGATATGCAGGAGCTTGCTGAGCAGTACAGAACAGAGCTTATCGAGCACATTGTTGAGCAGGACGAAGAGCTTATGGAGAAGTACTTCGAAGAGGGCGAGGATGCTATTTCTGTTGATCAGATTAAGAAGATTATCCGCTCTTCAACAATCGCAAACGAGATGGTTCCTGTATGCTGCGGTACTTCATATCGTAATATGGGTGTACAGGCACTCCTTGACGCAGTCGTAGATTATATGCCTGCACCTACAGACGTTGAATCAATTAAGGGTATAAATCCTGATACTGACGAGGAAGAGGTACGTCATTCAGGTGACGACGAGCCATTCTCAGCTCTTGCATTCAAGATTGCTACCGACCCGTTCGTTGGTAAGATTTGCTTCTTCCGTGTATATTCAGGTACTATCGAATCAGGTACACCTTGCTACAACTCTGTAAAGGGTAATAAAGAGAGAATGGGTAGAATTCTCCAGATGCACGCAAACCACAGAGAGGATATTCCTGTTTGCTATTCAGGTGATATCGCTGCTGCAGTTGGTCTTAAGAACACAACTACAGGTGACACTCTTTGCGATGAATCACATCCAATCATTCTCGAGTCAATGAACTTCCCTGACCCTGTTATCCGTGTTGCTATTGAGCCAAAGACTAAGGCAGGTCAGGAAAAGATGGGTATCGCTCTTTCAAAGCTTGCAGAAGAGGATCCTACATTCAAGGCATACACTGATGAAGAAACAGGCCAGACAATTATCGCAGGTATGGGTGAGCTTCACCTTGAGATTATTGTTGACCGTCTTCTTCGTGAGTTTAAGGTAGAGGCAAACGTTGGTGCTCCTCAGGTTGCTTATAAAGAGACAATTCAGGGCAACGGCACTTCTGACCTTAAGTATAAGAGACAGTCAGGTGGTTCAGGTCAGTACGGTCACGTTAAGATTCGTATTATGCCTAACCTTGATGAGAATGGCATCGGTAAGGGCTATGAGTTTGTAAACCAGATCGTCGGCGGTGCTATTCCTAAGGAATATATCCCTGCTGTTGACGCAGGTATTCAGGGTGCTATGAAGAGCGGTATACTCGCAGGCTACAACGTAGTAGACGTAAGAGTAGAGCTTTATGATGGTTCTTACCACGAGGTAGACTCATCTGAAATGGCATTCAAGATTGCCGGCTCTATGGCATTTAAGGATGCTGCAAAGGGCGCAAATCCAATTATCCTTGAGCCTATGATGAAGGTTGTTGTAATCGTTCCTGAGGAGTATATGGGTGACGTTATCGGTGACCTCAACTCCCGCCGTGGACAGATTCAGGGTATGGAAGACCGCGCAGGTGCTAAGCAGGTTAATGCAAGAGTACCGCTTTCAGAGATGTTTGGTTACGTAAATGACCTTCGTTCAAAGACTCAGGGTCGTGGTCAGTACACAATGGAGCCTGACGGATATGAGCCTGTACCAAAGTCAATCAGCGAATCAATCATCAGCGAAAGAGCTAAGAGAGATTAATTAAATAATCACATTCAAAGTATACAAATTTTATAAAAAAGGTCTTGATATTTTATAGCCAATTTGATAAAATATTTATGACAATTTTACTATTGTAAATTTTAAGGAGGAAATTCCAATGGCAAAAGAACATTTTAATCGTACCAAGCCACATGTAAACATTGGTACAATCGGTCACGTTGACCATGGTAAGACTACTCTTACTGCTGCTATCACAAAGTATCTCGCTAACAAGGGCTTTGCAAAGTTTGAGGACTATGCAGATATCGATAAGGCTCCTGAAGAGAGAGAGCGTGGTATTACAATCAACACAGCTCACGTTGAGTACGAGACAGAAGCTCGTCACTATGCTCACGTTGACTGCCCGGGCCATGCTGACTACATCAAGAACATGATCACCGGTGCTGCACAGATGGATGGTGCTATCCTTGTTATCGCTTCTACAGACGGTCCTATGGCTCAGACAAAAGAGCACCTTCTTCTTGCTCGTCAGGTTGGCGTTCCTGCAATCATCGTATTCATGAACAAGACTGATCAGGTTGACGACGAAGAGCTCCTTGAGCTTGTAGAAATGGAAATCCGTGAGACTC
>JAFLRZ010000006.1 GCA_022511225.1 Eubacterium sp. | reverse complement strand
CACCGACCCCTTGCATGTCAAGCAAGTACTCTAACCAACTGAGCTACGCCTTCAGGTATTCTTTTTTATAACGCCGCAGGGAGATTATCCTGCGGCGTATGGAGCTGGTGATCAGACTCGAACTGACGACCTACTGATTACGAATCAGTTGCGCTACCAACTGCGCCACACCAGCGTATTTGGCAGAAAGTTTTTGCTTCCTGCCATTTTTTAATCAATTAATTCAATCAGCTTGTTAAGCACAAACTCTACGCTTGATTTTCTGACCTGATTTCTTCCGATTTCGCCAAATTGCTGTGTAAACGTAGTAACCTGTCCGTTAATCGAAAAGCCAAAGCATACCATTCCGACAGGCTTCTTTTCAGTGCCGCCACCGGGGCCTGCTACTCCCGTAATACCGACACCGACTTCGCTCCCGGCAACTCTTGCTGCACCCTGAGCCATTTCGTATGCGACCTCTTCGCTTACTACGCCGTTAGCAAGAATCGTATCAGCCTTAACGCCGAGAAGCTGCATCTTTGCTTCGTTTGCATAAGTCACAAATGACATATCAAGAACCTTTGATGCGTTTGTCACATTTACTATTGTACCACAACATAGCCCTCCAGTGCAAGACTCTGCGAAAGAAATATGATAATTATTTTTAATTAATTTTTCTACAAGCTGTTCTTCTAATGCCATAAAATCATTTCATCCTTTGAAATTGGTGCAAAGCAAAATCGAAAACGCCAAATATCGCTTAAATATCAGCGCTTTAGGCGGTTTGGGTTTGATTTGCTTTGCCTACTCTATACCATTCTGAATTTTTGCTGCAGTGAGTGTGTTTTGCATAAGCATTGAAATTGTCATAGGACCTACTCCACCTGGAACAGGTGTAATAAACGAGCACTTATCCTTAACACTTTCAAAATCAACGTCGCCGCAGAGCTTTCCGTTTTCATCTCTGTTCATACCGACATCGATTACTACGGCACCGTCCTTGACCATATCGGCGGTAACGAATTTCGCCTTGCCGATAGCAGCAACGAGAATATCAGCCGTCTTTGTAACTTCACTGAGATTTACTGTTTTTGAGTGAGTAATCTCAACAGTTGCATTTTCGTGGAGAAGAAGCATAGCCTGAGGCTTGCCTACGATATTACTTCTGCCTATAACGACTGCCTTTTTACCCGAAACCTCTACGCCTGTTGAATGGATAAGCTCCATAACACCGGCAGGTGTGCAGGGCAGGAAATTATAGTCGCCAATCATTATTGCTCCAACGTTTACAGGATGGAATGCATCAACATCTTTAATCGGATCAATAAGATTGATAACCTCTTTATCATCAAGATGTGACGGGAGCGGAAGCTGGCAAAGAATACCTGAAATATCCTTTCTGCCGTTAAGCTCCTTTACAAGTGCGTTAAGCTCGTCCTGAGTAGTTTGGGCAGGAAGTGCATACTTTTCACTGTAAAAGCCTACCTCCTCGCAAGCCTTTTCCTTGTTTCTGACATAAACCTGAGAAGCAGGATCATCACCTACGATAATTACTGCAAGTCCGGGTGTTACTCCATTTGCCTTAAGCTCCTCTGTTTCATTTTTTACTCTTTCTCTAACCTGCTTTGAAACAAGCTTTCCGTCAATTATCTGTGCCATATTCTTCCTCCGAATCAGTGTTATTAATTATTTCTTTTTCAGTTTTTTCATCATTTTGGGATGTGCTCTCGGCAATCGGCTCGATTACGAGTGCTTTTGGGAGCGTACCATTTTTGTATTTTATCATACATACTATGAACGCTGAAGCAAACACAACTACAATCACAATTGACAGCACCTGACTTACTCTGAGTGAGGTGTTTGCTATATAGAGTGAATCCGTCCTGAGCCCCTCAACTATTGCTCTTTCAATTCCGTAAAATACGCCGTAAAGCATAAAAATTTCGCCCTTGAATTTTCTGTGCTTGTGAACGATGTAATTGAGAATGAAGAAGCCGAGAATACACCACACGCTTTCGTACAAAAACGTGGGATGAACAGGCAAATCGGGATTAACCGTCATACCCTTTTGCGCAAGAGTATCTGCTGAAAGTTCAAGCGTTTCTTTAATCTTTAAGCTCCACATTCGAAACGGTGAGGTTTCGGTATTAGAGCCGAATGCCTCCTGATTAAAGAAGTTGCCCCATCGGCCTATACCTTGTCCGATAAGAAGTCCGAGTGCGCCTAAATCAAGGAGATTAGGGAAATTTATTTTTCCTATTTTACAGCCTATAGCCGCACCGATTATAGCACCGATTATGCCTCCGTAAATTGCTATGCCTCCGTTCCATATCTGAGGTATTTCGGAAAGGTGCTGACTGTAATAATCCCATTCAAAGGCAACGTAATATGCCCTTGCGCAGATTATTCCGAATATAGTGCCCCAGATAAGAACGTCTGTCATTCCGTCAAGGCTCATCTTCCATTTATAAGCCATTCTGCCGCCGTAAAGCACTGCAAGAATAAAGCCGAACGCTATAATAATGCCGTACCAATGAACATCGTGACCGAATATGGTAAATGCTACTGACGGAATATCAAAATCAATTCCGAGTCCTTCAAAATATACTCTTGTGTAATCACTCATAATTTTTGTGCAGTCTTTTGTTTTACTCAGCACTCTTTACTACTGAAAGTGCACTGTACTGCTCCTCCATCATATTTGCAAGTCTTTTTTCAATATCCTGCTTTGTAACAGACGGATATATATCCATAGCATCAAAAATTGAACAACCGTTGAAATAACAGCTTATCATAGAATTTGCAATAGAGTCAATATCATTATACTCCATAATTTCACTGCCATAAAGCAGGCGTCTTACTGCCTCAAACTGCTCGTCATCAATACCCTCGTTTTTAAGCCTTGCGATTTCTGCTTTAATCGCATCGGCAACTGCCTGAGGATTTTTGCTTTCACCGTCAAAGATTACAGCCTCGTAGCCGTAGCCTGTGAAATATTCCTTTGAAAAGCTCGTATTGATAAGTCCCTCGTCAAAAAGCTTCGTATAAAGACGAGAGGTCTTGCCTGCAAGAATTTCAAGAAGTATTGCTACTTCAATCTGCTTTCTGATATCCTGCTCAGGCTTTTCGCATTTTTCCTTGTATCCGAACGAAAATACAGGCATACTCATTGCAAGATTATATTCGCAGTAATTTTCAGCAATCTCTCTCGGCTCATCGTCAAAGGCGCGTTCAATTTCAAGAGGCTCGGTAACGCTGAGCTGTTCATCACAGACCTTAAGCACCTGCTCAGGTGTAACGTTTCCGACAACGACGAGAGCCATATTGTGAAGATTATAAAACGTATTATAGCAGTCGTAAAGGAGCTTATCAGTAATTTGCGAGATAGACTCCACCGTGCCTGCAATGTCAATCCTGACAGGATGATTTTTGTAAAGACAGCGAAGAAGATTAAATGTGCTCATCCAACCTGCTACGTCATAGTACATCGTTATTTCCTGACCGATAATGCCCTGCTCTTTTTCTACCGTTTCCTTGGTAAAATACGGATGGGTTACGAAGTCAATGAGTATTTCGAGAGAATCCTCAAAATAATCACTGCACTGAAAAAGATAGCACGTTTTATCAAACGAGGTGTACGCATTTGCAGATGCACCGGTTTTTGCATATCTTGTGAACGCATCGAGATCCTCGCTTTCAAAAAGCTTATGCTCAAGGAAATGAGCAATTCCCTCGGGAACAACAGTCCACTCTTCACTGTCAGAGCGTTTGAATTTTGTATCAATAGAGCCGTATTTCGTACCGAATATAGCGTAGGTTGAGCTATAATTCTCCTTAGGCATAACAAAAATTTTCAGTCCTGATTTATGGTCAATTTCATAATAGCTTTCACCGAGCTTGGCTGACTTGATTTCTTTCATTATTCTGCCTCCTTTGAAGCAAGTCTGTAAATCGTGTCGAGTGACAAAAGCTGTGCACATTTTTGCACCTGCTCCTTTGTTACACGCTTGCAGTTTTCGGCATATTCAAGCGGAGATTTCGTTTTATCATACACAATCTGCGATGCATAAAAGTTTTCAAGCACCTCCGGCATATCCTCAACAGAAGTGTAGGTATCACTCATCGCCATAACAGAGGATTTAAGCTCCTCGTCAAAATCACCGTTTTTAATTGCTTCAAGCTGATTAAGAATTTCGCTGATAGCCTTGTCCATATTCTCTTCATTACATCCGCACTGTACCATAATAAAGCTTTTTGACCTGTTATACTGCGCAGAACAGTAATAGCAAAGGCTCAGCTTTTCTCTTACGTTTGCAAAAAGCTTTGAAAACGGTCCCCCGCCGAAAACGTTACTGAAGGTAATCATTGCAGTTGTAAGCTCGTCATCGCTCTTAAGATTAACTCTGAAGCCGAGTACGAGCTTGCCCTGCTTAACGTCAATACGCTCTGTATGGTCCTTGATCTTTTCGCAGGACGGCACAAAAACAGTTTCAGGCAGACCATTGTAATCACGCTCAATTGAGCCGAATGCATTTTCAAGCGTTTCTTTGAGAGCACCGACATTTGCACCACCGACACCGATAACAACTATTTTGCCGGATTTAAGGACATTCTGCCAAGCGCATATAAGGTCATTAGAATTCACAGCCTTTACGCTTTCAATCGTGCCGTAACGGTTTATGCTGTATGGCTCATCAGCAAACATAAGCTCCTCTGCTTTTCTTAAAACGTAGGTGCGCTTTTCGTTTTCCTCAGCCTCAATTTTTTCAATGAGTATGCGCTTTTCATCTTCAATATCCTTTTGCTCAAATAATCCGTTTTCATCAAGCTTAGGATTAAAAATCATATCGCAAAGAAGCTTAATTCCTTCAAGCGAAATACTGCTCTCATCGAGCGAAAAGCGGTCATCAATGCTCGTAATACCAAGCTTCAGCACCTGATATTCGCCTTGCTTTATTACACCGCCTGATACGGCAGCACCGTAAAGATTTGCAAGCTTTTTGTTAAGAGCTGCGAGGGTCGGGTACGTCTTGCTTCGTCTTGAAAGCAGATTAATAAGCAGAGCATTTGCCGACGCAGTTTCTTTTTTTAACGGAACTGCTATGTTAACTGAAAGCTCATTGGTTTTGAAATGAGAAGCATTAACGTTTATAAGCTCTATTCCGTTTGCAATTTTATTTACAGTAAAATCCAACAAATTTCCCTCCGAGTTAATAGTCATTACATTTAATCTATAATATAACATATTATTGACGGAATTTCCATATTTTATTTGATTTTACAATAGTAAATAGAGAAGTGCAAGAATAAGCTTGTTATCTGCCCCCTCGTTTGACAAGATGAATATAAGTGCGAGAATAATTAAAAATGATTTATCCTGCAATTTGTCGTCGCTTGCAGTCTGCCCTTCCCTTGCGCTGCTGTCAGATAAATTACTTGCTTCACTGCTTTGACCACTTGTACTATTATTTTTGTCATTGCTTTCACGCTCAGGCATATCAGACATATAGCGATTTGCCCTGTTTCGCATTTCACGAACACGTCTTTTAGCCGCTTCTATATCACTTTCATTAAATTCAGCCATTTAAAACAGCTCCCGTAGCAGTGGCAGCACCTCAAAAAGCTTAAGCATTCTCAGTGCCGCGTCTGCCTTGTCCTGTGTGTCCTTGCTAAGATGAGGCTTGAGTGCCATAATAAGATCCACATTTTTATTTGAAGTATTATTCATTCTCTCAAATAGCGATTTTGCCTTCATTATCATTTCAAAATCCTTTCCGTCAAGCCCTATATTTGCAGGCGAAAGGCTTGTATCGGCAGGTGAAGTTTCTTTTTTTTCGGATGATTCACCTCCTAAAATGGAGGCTGCAACACCCTTGAGCATCTCTATATCATCAGAATTGAGGCTTGATATAATGTCACCAAGCCCCTCCATATTATTTAAGTCCAAGCTTTTTCATCAGCTCCTTTGCTTGAGCAGATGAAAGAAGCTTTTCAGTCGCTTCTTTACTGCTGAGTACATTTTTTACCTGCTTTGCAGTATCGGAAGAAAGACTTGAATTAAGATAATCCTCAAGCTTTCCTTTTTGTATCGCCTGCTTCATTTTATCCACGTCAATGCCTGACCTTTTACCTAAATCTTTTTGTATATTGTTCATTGAAATAATTTCTCCCTTATAGTATAATCTATTACAATATATGAAAAAGGCGGGTGTTTTATGAATGAGAATAGTCGTTATGTCTGACTCTCACCGTCACAAGGGAAATTTATTTGACATTGTTGAAATGCATAAAAACGATGCCGATTTATTTATATTTTTAGGAGACGGCGAGGATGACATCGAGGATATCCAGACAATGTACCCTGATTTAAGGCTTGAAATAGTTGCAGGTAACTGCGATTTTTACTCAACAAAGCCTGCGTACAAGGAAATAACCTTTGCAGGTAAAAAGGTGTTTTTCAGCCACGGTCATCCCTTTTACGTAAAGCACGGATACGAAAGAATTATTGATGAGGCAAAGAGGAGAGGGGCAGATATAGTCCTGTTCGGTCACACTCACAATCAGTATACAGAGTATGGTAACGAGCTTTGCATAATGAATCCGGGTGCTGTTGCAAACAGCAGGTATGGAATGATTGATATAGTTAATAATCAGATAATGCTTATCCCCTGTAAATTATAAAATATAATGCAAATTTTATGTTGAAATAGATAAAGGCGTATAGTATAATACCATAAATTATTAATGAAAGACCACGGAGGCAATGTAAATTATATGCACCTATTAAAGATTGACAAGGACCATTACATCGGTCAGGCTGATCCGTTTATTCTCGAAAGCAGGGGCAGATTTTATATCTACACTACAGGCGATGACGGAATTTATGCCTATGATGCAGATGATTTATTCGGAGAATGGAAGTTTCAGGGAAGAGTGTTTACCTATCCTGACGTACAGGATTTCTGGGCACCGTCTGTAATTGAGCTTGACGGAAAATATTATATGTACAATTCATTTGAATTTTATGGCGATACTCCTGATAAGGGCGGACACAGACAGACAATGTTTGTATCTGAAAGCGAAAGTCCTCTTGGTCCGTTTATTAATCCTACACAGCTCCTTCATCCTTTTTCTATTGACTCGCACGTTGTAAAAAATGAGAGCGGTTTATTCATTTTTTATTCAACTAACCGCTTTGACTCGGAGCGTCCGGGTACTTATATCGTAGTTGACAGGCTGATTAATCCAAGACAGGCTGAGGGTAAGCCTGTTACGCTCGTTGTGCCTACGCTTGACGAGGATATCTATATGAAAGACAGATATGAAAAGGGTGTAAACTGGCATACGATTGAGGGTGCGTTCTACTTCAAGGAGGGCGACTGGCATTATCTTATGTACTCAGGCAACTGCTATCAAAAGCCTACCTATTACATCGGCTATGCAAGAGCCAAAACAGATGAAACAGACCTCACAAAGATAAAATTTGAAAAATATCCTGACGACGTTACGTATCAGCCTGTAATGGCAAAAAATGAATTCGAGGAGGGTACGGGTCATCATTCAATGATTAAATATGACGGTCAATGGTACGCAATATACCATGCAAGAGATACCCAAGATGACGGACTCAAAGGAGATCGCAGAAACGCAAGAATCTGCAAAATTAACGTTGATGACGGAATAATAACGGCAGAGAGATATAAAGACCATATATAACACAAAACAGCTTGAACTAAACGTTCAAGCTGTTTTTAGTTTGTAAAAAAAATGCAGAATCCCGTTTTTGGAATTTGAGCGGGAGGATATTATCCTCCCGCTCAAAAACGAAACACATTAATTAGCAACCGCAGCCACAATCGTTGTTGTTACAGTTACCGCATCCGCCGCAGAGGAGTAAGATGATGATAAGGATGATAATCCAAGATGTACCACCGCAGCCGCCGAAATTATTGCAACCCATAACCGAACCTCCTTTTCGCTGTTCTAAAACATCCTATGTAAAACAGCAAAAAGTGTTACAAGATAGTGTAATAAGACTTGTCCCCTATCTTGTGCGGTCAATAAGCTTACTGTAAATATTATCGGCAAACCATTTTTCATTTGATTCGCTTTTGATTTTATCAAGGGGGATCCACGAAACGGCACTGTTTTCCTCCTCATTCACAGAAAGAACTTCTGCCTCGTCAGCCTCAAGAAGATAAGTAACGTTAAGATGAAGATGGGATGAAACGTATTCTCCCCTTTTTATATGACCGTCAACTGTCAGTACCTCAAGTGACATTATACCGTCACCTACAGGCGAAACGTTTTTTATACCGCTTTCCTCCTTAGCCTCACGAATTGCTACCGAAATCAAATTCTCTTCCCCGTCTGCGTGACCGCCGAGCCATGCCCAGGAATCATATATATTATGATACGCAAAAAGCACCTTGCTTCTTTCCTTATTTACAACCCATGCAGACGTTGTAAAATGGCATACTCGGTTTTCTCTTGTAAAGACGTCAGGCATAGAAAGACAGGCGAGCATAAAACTTTTATCCTTTTCCTCCTGCTCGTTTAACGGAATAAAGTTTTCTATCTGTTCTTTTAAGTTCATATTTTTCCCTCACTGAATAGAGCATTAACCTCGAAAGATGATAAGATAATTGTACCATAATAATATGAATAGTGCAAACATAGTAAAAGATGTCATCTCATAATCGAAGTGAATCCCATAAAAAATATGCACCCCAAAAGCCAGAAGCTTTTGTAGGTGCATATCATTTTCAATGCGTGGATGTCTTTTTATGACGCCTTAATTACTAAGGAATTATACTTCACAGGATCATACTTCATACAATTTCTGATTATAGCCATATCCTTAGCATTGATGTAGTTATCGCCGTTGAGGTCAACAAATCTTAAGAAAGACGGATCAGACGGCTTTGAGGAAATAACCAGCTTAAACAGCTCTACGTCCTCTTCATCAATAACGTTGTTCTTGTCCCAGTCACAAGCAATGATTGGGATAGCTCCACAGTCAAAGTCCTTATCCTCAGCAACGATATAAACTGTTCTTTCAATACCGTAGCTGTAGCGGATTGCTATTTCGTGAACACCTGTCTGAAGTGATAAGCTGAATTTACCGTCTTCATCAGTAGTAGCAACCTTGTAGCCGTCTAAAATAATGCTTGCACTGTATACAGGCACGTTGCCTGAAGTTGCATCACCGTTTATCGCAATCGTTATTGTACCGCTGACTGTAACTGTTGTCGGCTGAGAATCAGGATTAAGTGCAGGAGTGTAAGTGTAATAAGTGTCGTTGCAGTTTGTGCAGGTGTACTTTATAGTGCCCTGAGTAGTTTCAGTAGCAGGAATATCTGCTGCTATATAGTAATTGTGTCCTGTTGCTTCTGTGTGGATTTCTTCAAGAATTTCAGAACAGTATTCACAAACACCTATAATAAATCCGTCAAGATCACAGCCTGCCTCGTATACTGTAAGATACTGAATATCACCGTGACCGCCATCGCAGAAGCCTAAGTATCCTGCATAAACATCAAGCTTCATTGCACATAAATCATAGAATATGTCGCTGTCTGTATAAGCACAGTAAGGAATATCATACTCTCTTGCGTATGCATAAGCATTTGAGCCTGCCATAGTATGAATCATAAGATTGTCGCAGTTTGTAAATCTGTCGTCATTATCATTAATAGCAGTATCCCAAATGTAGATTTCATCACAAGCTATACAGCCGTTGAATGCGTTTGAGCTGATAGATTTTGCACCTTCGGGAATGACCATACCGATAACAGAGATACAGTTTCTGAATGCGTAGTCGCCGATGCTTTCAAGATTTTCAGGAAGAATTACACTTGAAAGATTTGTACATCCGTCAAATGCATTACTCTCGATTGTACGAGCAGATGCAATGTTCATAGTCTTAAGCCTTACACAATCCTTAAATGCAGCCTCGCCGATAGTATTAAGTGACTCAGGCATACTTACTGTTTTGAGCTCGCTGCACCTCTCAAATGCATTATTGCCGATTGAAGTTACACTGCTTGGAAGCAGAACACTGCTTGCTTCGTTTGCAAAGAATGCATTTTCACCGATTGCGTCTGTTCCAACCTTTATCGAGATTGTGCCTGTTGTATTTTGTGCAATGAGAAGAGTATCAATTTCGTTACCATTGCTGTCTTTAGTCTTTTTGTAAAGGCAATTGTTGTCGGCATAAAGAACAGGATTTTCGCTGTCAACCGTAATTGAACTAAACTTTACAGGATCATAATCATATCTGAAGTTTACGTCAGTTACTTTAGGACCGAAGTAATATTTTGATGCCTTAGTAAACACGTAGCTTGCAACGTCTGCAACTGCATCATCGCTCATAAATTTGATAACGAGATTATTTCTGCTCTTAGAAGTGAAGTTATCAAATACACCGTAAAAGTCTTCCTTAAAAGATACGAAATTGTTATTAAGAACGATCTCTTCAAGGAGAGGAAGATTACTAAATGCTCTATCACGAACGGTTGCCTTACTGTCGTTAACAATGCTGATAAGTCCATAGCAGTTTTCAAAAGCATGCTCCCTGATATCTTCTACAGACTTTGGAATGTGCACGCTCTGCAGATTCACACAGTTGTAGAATGCAGCATACTCAATAGACTGAGTAGAGCTTCCGAATTCAACTGCCTGGAGTGAATTCATATTCTGGCAGATACCTGTTGTAATCCTCTTGATACCGTTACCAAAGTTAATACCCTTAAGATTCTTGCAGTTTTTGAAGGCTGTGGCTGAAATGCTTATAGCACTGTCAGGGATGGTAATTGATGTGAGATTTGTAAGCCCTGCAAAGGCATAGTCGGAAATGTATCTCACAGAGTTTGGAAGAGAAATCCTTTTAGGATTTATTTTTGCAAACGGGCTTGCTGACTTGTAGCCGTCAATTGAGGTTTCGCAGTCAACAATAAGCAGCTCAACGTCAAACTCGTCTGACTTAAGTGCCGTGCCGTCAATGTAGTAAAGGGTGTTGTTGCTCGTGAAAACAGGAGCGTTGAGATACATAGTTTTGCTTTTAACGTCATAGTGCCACGTGTTGCCCGATACGTCACCGAATCTGCCGTAAAGCGTATTGCCGTCAAGGGTTCTGTCGTGATCTATGCTGTAAAGCTGTGCATACCTAAGTCCCTCGGAATCAGGTCTTACATCCATAAACAAGCCTGAAAGGAGAACGCCCTTGCTTGTAAAGCCGATAGGTCTTGTTGTTCTTGTAGCTTCATTGATTGTAGTAACTGATGAAGGCACTGTAATATATGTCATATCAAGACAGTCGAGGAATGCACCCTCGTCAATTTTTGTTATGCTTGAAGGAACTTCAAATCTTTTGAGTGAAGTGCCTGCAAAGGCGTATGCCGGAATTTCCGTTATGCCGTTACCAAGCTGAACGCCCTCTGACAAATCAGCTTGGTAAAAGGCATAAGCACCAATGGAGGACACTGAATCAGGAACAACGATTGACTTGATATTGCTGTTTGCAAAGGTGTAGCTTCCGATAGTTTTAAGTGTATCAGGAAGTGAAACCTCGGTAAGTGATGAATTATCAAAGTCTTTCTCATATTTAGAATTTGTGAAAAGATTATCGGGAAGTGAAGTGATACCGTCCTCTACAACAAGCCTTGTAATGCCCTTAGCCTCAATTATGTGAGAAAGGGTGTAAGTTACAGTCGTATCTTTATCTTCTAAATAGGCATTAAAATCTGCTGACTTTATAACGCCATTTCCATAGGATTTTGCTGAGATATGAAGCTCAGTGCCGTTAACGTACCAATTTGCAAAGGCGCCGACTGTACCTTTGTTAGGTACCTCGGTATTAAACTCGTCATAATAGCCGATTGCGTAGAACTTAAAGCCGTTATTTTTAGCGTACTTCTGAGCACTTGAGTCAGCATATCCGGTTATTACAAGATTAGTCTGCTTACCTGCAGCCGTAAATCCGATTTTTGAATTGTTAAGATGATCTAAAGTGATATTTTTACTATAGATATCAACAGCAGTAAGCGGACAGCCGTAAAATGCATCTTTACCAATGGTGCTAAGACTTTCAGGAAGCCTTATGCTTTTAAGACTTGAACAGTTATAAAACGCATCTCCATCAATATATTTTAATTTATCAGGAAATACAATGTCAGAAAGAGCTGTACATCCGTAAAAACCGTCAACGCTTATCTGCGTTAAGTCATTCGGCAGAACAACCTTTTCAAGTGACGTACAGTTTTTGAAGTCGTAAGCATTGATATATGTAAGCTTTGTACCTGAAAGGTCAACCTCTTTAAGCTCAGTACAACCTTCAAACGAATTTAAATTAATGTGCACAAGATTTTTCGAGAAATTAACGCTCTTAAGCGGTGTTTTTGAAAATGAATAGTCACAGATTCTTGTTACTCTGTCAGGAATTGTAATTTCCGTAATAGCAGTACCGTAAAAACAGTAATCAGGAATTTGAGAAAGAGTTTCAGAAAGCACTACCTCGTTAAGCTCGCTTGCATTCTTAAATGCATTGGCACAGATTTCGATTCCTTTCTTAGCCAAACGTGCTTTTTTAATTGTAGAGTCCTCAAATGCAGATTCACCGACATAATCGAGGAAAAACGGAAGTTCAAAATCTACGGAAGCGCCGTAAAACGCATAGTCATCAATTAACGTAATACGGTCGGGAACGCTTTCAAGCTTAAGACTTGAGCAGCCTGCAAATGCACCCTCGCCGATTTCAGTAACGCTTTCAGGGATATTAACCGTTTCAAGATTTATGCATCCGTTAAACATATACGGATAAATCTCGGTAATATCTTCTTCGATGTTTACACTCTTAAGATTTTTAGTGTCTTCAAAAAGACCTTCGCCGATATTTTCTACAGTATTCGGAATAGTGATTTCCTCAAGATTTGACAAAGAAAATGCGTAGTCCTTGAGAGTTTTAACAGACGCCGGAATATTAAGAGTTTTGATAGGTACAGTTGCGAATGCATAATTTCCGATTTCCGTCAATGCTTCGGGGAGCTTAATTTCCGTAAGCTTATCATCGAAATAAAACGGTGATACGGGGAGCTTTGTAATCTTAGTTTTTGACATATCGATTGACTTAAGCTCTGCCATATATGCAAATGCACTGTCGTAGATGTCATTGAGAGTTTCAGGCAATACAAGTGTTTCGATATCTGTTGCATTAAAGGCAGCGGAACCAATTATATTCACACCTTCGACAACTGAGCCGTTTTCTCTCGTTTCAAAATTAACGGTTTTAATTCTTGAGCATCCGCTGAATGCTTCATTTCCTATAGAAATAACTCTCGGAGTGAACGTTACACTTGTGAGATTTTCGTTATTCATAAAAGCGTTTTTATCAATGCTGAGGGATTTACCCTCTTCACCGAAATCGATTGATTTAAGGTCGCAGTTTAAAAATGCATATTCATTTATAGATTCGAGTGTTGAAGGGAAGGTTATATTTCCGCTTAAGCCATTAGAGAATGCGTATGAACCGATTTTGGTAACTCCCTCAGGGAGTTCAATATCTCTCAGCTTACAATTTGAAAAGCAGTTTGACTGTATAATTGAAATATTCTTTGAGAGTGTAACGTCAGAAAGATTTTTACAGTTATAAAATGCACATACGCCGAGCCCTGTAACAGTATCGGGGATAACTACCGATTCAAGTGCTGTACAGCTTTGAAATGCATAATTATTGATTGTTACTACATTTCGTAAATCAATATTTTTAAGCGATGTGCAGTACTGGAATGCATAACCATTAATTGTTACTACGTTAGCTAAATCAACAGTTTCAAGTGATGAAAGACCGTCAAATGCAAACTTAGGAATAGATGTTAAGCTATCAGAAATAGTAACTGACTTAAGTGCCGTACATCCTTTGAGCGTGTATGAGCCCATACTCGTGATATTGCCGAGATCAAGGCTTTCAAGGCTTGTGCAGTTACTTAATACATTGTTAGGAAGTTTTTTAACTCCCTGCGGAATAACCATACTCTTAAGCGAGGTACAGCTCTCAAATGCAGATTCACTGATAACTGCAAGTGAGCTCGGAAGATTTATACTTTCAAGAGAATAACATTCCTGAAAACAGTATACTCCGATTGAAACGACGCCATCCGGAATATCAATTTCTTTAAGTGACTCACAATTTGCGAACATATACTCATCAAGCTCGCTTAATTTAGAGGACAAGCGGATTTCTTCGAGCGCAATGTCATATATAAATGCCATTTCACCTAACTCGTAAACGTTGTCATACATAGTAAAGCTTTTGAGGTAGGGTGATTCTGCAAATGCTTCAGTACAGATTGTAATTGAAAGACCGGGGTCATCAGGAAGTGTAACTGATGTTACAGTGGAGCAGCTGAAAGCAATATCACCGATTGTCTCGAGCACGCTGCCCTTTTCAAAGGTAATGTCAAATCTGCTGTCCTTATATGCATATCTATTGATATCGTAGCATTGCTTGTAGCCTGCATAACCGGGGTCGATTATTTCTCTTACGTCCTTGCCGAATACAAGATGAGAGAAGCGCAGATTTTTAACAAGCTCACCGTCTTTATACGTAGGCAGTGCGCCGTAATCCATTAACTGAATTTCGTCACCATTTATATAAAGCGTATCCGTACTTGCCGTATAGCTCCAGCTGACTTTATCATTTGAGCCGCTGTCGTCATATCTGATTTCATCTGCAAAGGCTGTTATCTGAATTGCAGACAGAAGCATAACTACTGCAAGAAGAAATGCTATGGTTTTTTTAATGTTTTTCATAATTACTCTCCTATCTCTGCAGATTCATCACGCAGTATATATTTTATATCATATTCTATTGCATAGTCCATAGGAACGGTATCCTCATATACGTAAAAGACTACTGACCGTCCTGCGTAAAATGCGTTAGAGCCTATTTCTTCAACATTTCTATCAAAATATACCGTGCGAAGCATCACAGAGTAAAGTCCGTACGTTTTAATTATCTTAAGAGATTTCGGAAGCACGATTGACGTTGCCTTGTGGCTCATAAATGCATACTTGCCGATTTCCGTTACGCCCTCAGGCAGAATAATCTTTTCTGCATTTGTTGCCCTGAAGCAGTTTTCAGGGATAACGGTGATACCCTCAGGTATCTCAATCTCGGTAAGACCTAAGCAGTAGGCAAATGCATTAGGTGCAAGCTCCTTAATCGCAGACGGAAGAGCGCCAATCTCCAAGTTCTGGCAGAAGTAAAGTGCGCTTTCGCCGACCCTTTCAAGTTTCTGCGGGAAGGTGTCAAAGTTTACAAGCTCGTCATCTGCAAATGCGAATGCTCCGATTGAAGTTATATCGGCACAGCCTGTCACGGTTTCAAGCTTAACACATTCATTAAATGCAAAGCTTCCGATAGAAGTAACCTTGCCGAGCATCGTTACACTCACAAGGCTTTCGCACTGATTGAATGCATAGTCGGGGATTTCTGTAACACCGCTTGGAATTACAATTTCCGTAATTGCAGTTTTATTATACGATCCCTTGCCGATATATTCAAGCTTGTCGGAATAAACTGCTCTGTCTATAAACTCGCATCCGCTGAAAGCATAATCGCCGATATATTCAGCAGACGGGATATAACATTCAGTAAGTCTTTGGCAGTTTTCAAAGGCGTTGCCGTAAACTCTTGTAACGTTCTGTGCGGTAATACTCTGTATACCCTTACCCCTGAAGCACGACGGACCGATTGCAACTACCTTGTTGCCGTCAATTTCATCAAGCTCTAAGTAATTCGAGTAACCCTTATATGCCGTTACGTAAGCACCCTGCTCCGTAAGGAGATACTCAAACAGACTGTTACTGCAAATCTCTGAGCCTCTTGTAAATTCATCAGGTCTGACTGTAACGTTGATTTTAATACTACTGCTCTTATAAAGAATAGTGAGCTCATAATCGGCAGTAACGGTAGTGTCTATCGCCGTTGTGTACTTACAGTCGGCAAGGTCAATTTCCTTTTCGCTGCCGTCACTGTAGCTTGCTATGAGCTTCATTCCATCATAGCTCAGCTTCTCGCCGTAAATGTAATCAAACTTGAAGCTGTCATCATATTCTACTCTCAGCTGAGTAAATACGGCAGATTCTTCAGGCTTCGTTGTCTGCTCAATAGCAGGCTTAGCAGTAGTCTGCTGAGTTGTTGAAGGCTTAGAAGGCTTATTCGGCTCGGTAGTAGGTTCATCATCATCGTCCATACCGCCGTCCACGTTCTCTATACCGCCGAACTGAGTGGTGGTTTCTTCATCATCATCCATACCACCGTCCACGTTCTCTATACCGCTGAACTGAGTAGTAGTTTCTTCATCGTCGTCCATACCACCGTCCACATTTTCTATACCGCTCGGCTGAGTAGTAGAAGGCTTTGTTGTTGGCTCGGTAGTCGGCTTAGTAGTCGGTTCAGTGGTTGGCTCTGTTACAGGCTCTGTAGTAGCATCATCGTCGTCAAATCCTGCATCTACGTTTTCTATAGAGGTTTTCATAATTCCCCAGTCTATGAGCTTGCTCTCAACTGAGTCTGCTACCATCTGTATTACGTTAACTCCGGTAACTGCTTCTACTGCTGCATTGGCAGTCATCGTACCGCCTGCAATAATTGCCGCTACAACTGCAACTCTTGCAAAAGTGTTAAGGCTCTTAAAGCCTTTTGCTGATTTTTGATTTGTAATCTTTTTAAGAAATTTATCACTGCTAATTAAAGGAACTATTGCTGCTGCGCTATTATTTTCGCGTTCAAGCTCAAGTAAAGCATTAACGCACTCATCAACAAATACTGTGTCTATATTTTCAGCACTCTTTGACAGCTCTTTATCAATCATATCATTAAGCACTGACGAAAGATTTTCGCTATTAATGTTATCAAGAGCTTTTTTGTTAATATTAACGTGCGCCATAACTACTCCTTTCTCTATTTGATTTTTTCTATCTTAAATCATTTTCAAATAGTTTTTGTAATTTTTTTCTGATTCGGGATAATCTTGTAGTGACTGCCGTAATGCTCATACCGCATCTCTCGGCAATCATATCAATTTTTAATTCCTCTATGTACCTCATTGAAAACAACTCTGCATCCTTGTCCGAAAGTGCAGCACTTATCTGCTTTGAATACTGTTCAAAGGTAAGCCTGTCGTCGATATCTTCATTTTGGGTAGGAATGTTGATAACCTCGTCAATGCTTATTGTGTTATACGACTTTTTTACTTCACTGAATTTCTTTAGAATAAAGTTATTTGCCGTTTTTAGCAGGAATGCCTTTGAGTATGAAATTTCCTCGCCTGTAAGAAGCTTGTTGTAGAAAACCAAAAATGTTTCCTGAACGCAATCTTCAGCTAAGTGAGTGTTCTTAAGCTTAGACAAACAGAACTTGTAAATCGAAGTATACGACTCTTCATAAGCAATATTAAACAGCCGTGTAGCCTCCTGCTTTGTTGCATTGTCAGACAAAATACTGCACCTCCTTCCACCTCTTATAGCTACCGCTACGTAAGTTAGTACGATTACACTGCAAAAACCTTACAACTTTTTTTCAAATATTTTAATTTTATTTTACCACACATTTGTATAAATTGTAATTAATATTTATACGGAAAAATAATTTGTATAATTTTCTTCAATTCGGTAATAATTTTATCGAGGTGTTAGTTTATGACTGCTAAAGGCAAATCAAATAATAAAAACTTAAAAGCGTTATTTTCCGTAATATGTCTTTGTATCATTGCAATGGGACTTATCGTGTATTTTTCAACCCAGAGCGCAAAGGTCACTGACGTAAACGAAAATACTACCGTAAAGGAAACGCAGATTTCTGCTGCGGCGACTGAAAAGGCAACCGAGGTGCAAAGGCGCGTTACCGTAAAGGAAACTACTTCTGCAAAAGCACAAAAGACTACGGCAAAGGCAGAAAAGACAACAGAAAAGGTAACGATGGAGCAAGGCGACACGAATACTCCTTATAAATCATTTTATAAGTACCCTGCAGGCGAAACGTCTGTAAACGGTTACACGCAGGAGCTTGTACTCAATGAAACTATGGGAGATTACAGATCTCACACCGCCATTGACTTTAAATGCTCGGCAGGAGAAAAGATTGTTGCAATAAACGACGGACTTGTATTAGACGTAACGAAAAGCGAGCTTTACGGAAATGTTGTTGAAATTGACCACGGCGGAAATCTCGTTGCGCGCTACTGCGGACTCGAAACGGTCAACGTATCAAAGGGAAATTACGTTACAATAGGGCAGACTATAGGTGCTATGGGTGTCGTTCCGTTTGAGGCAAAAAGCGATTATCATCTTCATTTCGAAACGTTGGTTAATAACAAATATGTAAATCCTCTTGACGTAATGGGTAAGAGCGAATAACAAAAAACTCGGCTGTAGGAAGTAAACCCTAAGGATAAGACAAATAAATATCAGTCGGAAAGAGAATGAGTTCGGTACTGTACCGGACTCATTCTCAATTTGGAAACACTCCTGTCGCTGTTTTACACATAAAAAATATGCACCCAAAAAGGGTGCATATCAAAAACAATGGTATTTTTAATTGTTGAACTTATGATAGGTGATGAATGAATAATCCCGAAAGAAGCTTTGGCTCAAACCAAGTTGATTTTGGTGGCATAATAAGGCTTGCATCGGCGATATCCATCAAATCCTCTACAGTGGTAGGATACATAGCGAAGGCGAGCTTCATATCTGTATTAACTCGTCTTTCAAGCTCCTTAAGACCTCTGATACCGCCGATAAAGTCGATTCTATCGTCAGTTTTCGGATTGATGATACCAAGAATGGGAGCAAGAAGATTATTCTGAAGGATTGAAACGTCGAGCCTGTCAACAGGACTGTTTTCAATAATAATATCCTTCTTAGCCTTAAGCTCGTACCACTGATTATCAATCAACATACCGAAGGTGTGCTTTTCTGACGGCTTATGCTGAACTCCTACCTTTTTATAAGTGAAATGCTTTTCAAGCTTTTCTAAAAACTCATCAACTGTGTAGCCGTTTAAATCTCTTACAACTCTGTTGTAATCCATAATTTCAAGCTGATTATCAGGAAAAGCAACTGCGAGGAAGTAGTTAAACTCCTCATCACCTGTGTAATCCGGATTATCGGCTCTGCGCATCATACCAACCTTTACTGCCGAAGCACAGCGGTGATGACCGTCTGCAATATACATTGACTCTACTCCGGCGAAAAGCTCTGAAATTTTTGCAACAAGCTCGCTGTCGCTGACAACCCATACCGTCTGCTTAACGCCGTCTGCAACAAAATCGTACTCGGGTGCGTTTTCCTCCATAAATGAATTAACAAGCTCGTTAAGAGTGCCGTTATTTCTGTAGGTGAGGAATATAGGACCTGTATTTGCATCGCAGGTATTTACGTGATTAATTCTGTCCTGCTCCTTCTTTGCAAGAGTGTGCTCGTGCTTTTTTATGACGTTATTCATATAATCATCAATTGATGCACAGCCGACTATGCCTACCTGACCTCTGCCATTCATAATCTGCTTGTAGATATAAAAGCAGGGTGTTTCGTCCTGAAGCATAGCATTTTTTTCAAGGCTTTCAAGATTTTCCTTTGCCTTTGCATAAACCTTGTCACTGTATATATCTGTTTCTACAGGCAAATCAATCTCTGCTCTGTCGATATGCAGAAAGGATAACGGATTATCCTTTACCATTTCCCTTGCCTCTGCACTGCTCATAACATCATACGGAAGTGCAGGGATAAGGGACTGATTTTCCTTAGTCGGTCTGTAAGCACGAAATCCACGAAATACTGCCATTTTATGATATCCTCCTACTGTTCTTTTTACTTGTTCTTTTCATATATCAGACGGAGTCCGTCAATAAGTAAATTTCTGTCAACGATAACGTCACTTTCGCAGTTTTTGGCAACTACTCCGCCAAGGCCACCTGTGATGATTACCGTTGCTTTTTCGCCAAGCTCTGTTTCAAATCTCTTTATAAGTCCGTCAATCATAGCAGCAGCGCCGAAAACCGTACCACTTCTCATTGAATCAATCGTATTTGCACCGATAGCACTTTCAGGCGCAATAATCTCAATCTGAGGAAGCTGTGCCGTTGACGAGCAAAGAGCGTTTAATCCGGTCTTGACGCCGCACAAAATTGCACCGCCGAGAAAGCCACCCTTGCTGTCAATAACCGATGCAGTCGTTGCCGTACCCAAATCAAAAATAATCTGTGGGCAAGGATATTTTGCAATACCTGCAACTGCGCCGACTACCATATCTGCGCCTAACTCAGCAGGGTTGTTGATTTTAATATTAAGTCCTGTTTTTACACCGGGACCGACAACAATAGGCTTTTTGCCTGTGATAATCATAAGCGCCTTTGATATCGTTCTGTTAAGCGGCGGCACAACTGATGAAAGCACGCTGCCCTCTATATCGTTAACGTTTATATTACAAATTTCAAAAATACTGTTAAACTTAATTGCATACTCCTCGGATGAATCATCTGCCGAAGTGGAAAGACGACATTCGTTGATAAGCTCTTCACCCTCGAGAAAGCCTATAACGATATTTGTATTTCCGACGTCTACTGCAATAATCATTATTTATTTTCCTTTCTGCCCAAACTTACAAGTTTAATAATAGTTGGTGAAAGAATGAGATTTGCACCAAGCTCGAAAAGGAAGTTGAAGCCTACAAGACCTGTAACCATATAAACGAGTACGTCTGTTCCGCCTGCCCACTCCTTGATTGTATCAAAAAAGAATAAACGGCAGCCTATAAGAAATACACCTGTATTTACTATCGGGCAGATAATTGCTGACATAATAGTTGCAAAAACCTTATTCTTTTTCTCAATCAGGCTGTAGCAAACTCCTGCAAGAAGTCCTGCAAGAAGTCCCTTTAGCAAAACAGTTGCTACCGTACCTACGGGATTTACTGCTAAAAATGCACCCGCATCACCTGAGGCGAGCACTGCCACACCGAAGGCTAAACCAAGCCACGCACCTGCCATTTTACCATATAGTGCCGCACCGACTACTATTGGAATGAGTACAAGTGAAATTGAGAAGGGTCCGAAGCGGATGAAGGCTCCGAGCAATTGGAGTACAACTACAATTGCTGTAAGCAGACCTAAGCCTGCAATTTTTTTTGTGTTTTCGTTCATAATTAAATTGTCCTTTCTGCTACTGTTCCTGAGCGCCTGCAACAAAACACAAAATTGCAGGCATTGCCCGACAAATGATATTTTTGTCACGGATACAATGCCTGCTTATTATATTACAATATTAAACTGTTGTAAAGACTTAATTTCGGACTGTCAGAAAGATTCAATTATCAATTACTTATTTATGATACCTCTGTTATCCCTGAACAGTACGTAACGGTACATCAAACCGTTCTGATTCAAATTTGCATGCTCATTTTTAATCTCTGCACCAAAGCTGTTTTTTACAGTTATGTCTTTGTTATTCTTGTTTATTGAAGCACCGATTGAGTTTCCGAACTGACTCACAAATGACACGTAATGGTGCGTTGAGCCGTCATCGTTATAGTGAATTGAAGGGGGCATTTCATCAGTATAAACGAAGCCGAAAACCGCTTCAAAAGGACAATTTGTTTCCACTATGCGGGAAAGCTTACCGTCACCAAAATAGACCCCTGTAAAAACGTATTCATTCCATCTGTCCCTTTCCTCTGATTTGATATGAATTTCACTGTTGGCTGTGTGAGAGCTGAGCTCACTGTCGATTATTTCATTATCGTAATTAAAATCAGCCATTTTAGGAACGTCTGATTCCCTCCACTGATTAAGTTTTAAGTTCTTTGTTTTGTTATAACTGCTCATAATTTACTCCTCTACATATAGTGTGTCCATAAAATAAAACGGCATGTTCATTTTATCGAGCTGATACCAGCTTGCCGTTAATCCGTCCCATACGGAAAACTTCACTCCATTGCCCGAAGCCGTACAAGGAAAAAACGGCGGTACAAAATTTGAAATAATCCTGCAGTATTCATTAAGAGTATCAATATCCGATATTACGTCACTTTCTATTTTTACTGCTTTAAGACGGTATGAAACAGTGGAACGTACTGCAAGCTCATTCAATAAGTTGAGAAACGTGCCCGATTCATAATAGCTGAAAGGCTTTGAAAGGGAGCTTACAATCAGATTCTTCGACTCTTCATCATCAAGCGAATCAATATCTCTTTGCAAAATTTCAAGAAAAAGAGCTGCTCCCTTGCCCTTTGGGTCTGTTGCATAAGCATCTTCAAGCACTTTTTTAAGATACTCAAACACCTCTTTAATTGCGTTATCAACCGTATTGAGAAGGACTGAATTATTTTTATCATTCTCGTAATCAAACGATAAATTATCTGCAAGGAATTTAAGTCTTTTGCTTCGTTCCTCATTAAGCTTCATAGTAGCTCACCGCCAAATCCTTGATATTAAGCTTTTTGCCGTAATCAGAATAAACCGTGTTGCTAATCGCGCTTTCAGATTCTGCCGAAGCATCAAGCACGCCGTCAATAAGAAGTGCACGCTTTTCAATATTCTCAAGAGAAAAGGCATCTCCGATTCTGCACTGAGCATAAAGCATATTTATTACGTTTCTAAGCTCTTTCTCTATAACAGCTTTGTCAAAATTCGCTCTGACCTTAAGTCTTAAGTCAATGGAAAAATCCTGATAAGATGCAAGAACAATCTCAAGCTGTACGCCGAAAAGCTCGCAGATGGCAAGAGCCTCTTTTATTTCTTCTTCATAAGAATCAAGCAAAATGTTATTTTTCGTTGCTATGTACACTGTAAGAGTTCCGAATTTCTCAACTCTTGGAATATAGCAGTCCGTAACAAATTCAAGATTCATCACAATGCTTTCAAGCAGTCCTGCGCTGACTCCGCTGGGGTCAAATGCATAGCGATTTATCACTCTCATACGAAGCGACTCATCATTTTCCATATCATATCCTCCTGTAAAGGCTTCTGCATTATATACACTTGAAATGCCGGGAGGAGCATTAACCATAAGGTCAATTTCTTTTGGATACACGTTGTACATACTGCCCTCAGAAATTGCCTCTGCCGGTATCACTGCCGAGGTACGACCGATTTCAATAAATGAACTGTACGTAGTAACAAATTGCAGGTATGGCTTACTGCTTACAGAGCAGATTATTCCGTTTGGAATGTAAATCATCTTCTCTGCGGGCTGAGCTATACGAAATACGACCTCACCCGTAGCCTTTTGCGGTGTTTTTCTTGTAATACCGCGAAGCTCGGCAAGCTTTTCAAGATTTTCGCCCGTAGCACTCTGTACGAAAGCCTGAGCGCGTGTATAATCGCCATAGCAGTAAAGTGCATAAAGCTCGGTAGAAAGTGCCTCAAAAATTCTTGCCGGCTTTGAATTATCATTGAGGATCTCGCCTGCATTGTCCTCATAATATTTTTTCATTGAATCATATATTTCTTTTGTTGTTTTACTCAAAGCTTAACTGTCACCTCTCCTTCCTCGTTATTAACAAGCACATCAAAAATAATGCCGTCATCACAATACCCCGCTGACTTTATAAATACTCCGTCAAGCTCCTTGACTGCCTGTCTTGCATAATCAAGAGCCAACTTAACGGTAATATCATTTCCCTGTGCTTTTAAGTTACTTCCGAAATTCTTGTTCGGATAATGCTTCAGTCGGGGGCAGTTAAGTACCAGCACACAGCTTTGAAGTATTTCAAAAAGCTGTTCGTTTTCATTAATTTTTCTTTTCAATTATTTCACCTGTCTTACTTATCACTAAGCCGTTTATCACAACGCTGCCGTCATTTTTAAGATGAATGTATGCTCCTGACGTAGAAGTGATTTTTATTTCGCCCACGTCAAGAGCTTCATTCTCCATAGTAATACCGATTGCGCCCTGCCTTCCGTCGAATCGTGCAAGAAGCATATCCGTATCCGCAGGAACACAATAGGCGTATCCAAACGGAGAAAACACGTCAACACTTCTTTCAACTCCTGTTGATACAGCCTCAAGTTCACCACTACTGTTTAACGTTACACGTCCCCTCTGTATAGAAGGCTCAGAATCGCTTTTACTGATTTGCTGACTAATCCACATACGTATTCTCCTTTACGTCAATCATTTTTCTTAAGATGAGTCTTGTCCGCTTTCCGCTTTTATCACAGATGTAACGCTTTTCGGTCAGTGCGTAGTCATCAAAGTTGCCTGAACGAGAGCTGAATGAAAAACGCTGAAGCAAATCCTCGTCTGCAAAGCCTGCAATTTCGAGCTCAAGAAGCTTATATTCATCAAACGATTTTTTAATCTTCTGAAGAACGGTAAAATCTCTTTGCCACGGAGCGAGAGAATTAAGATTGACATAACGGCTTCTGTTGATTTTTTGTGACTCGGCATATTCCGAGCGTGTATGGTGAGAGTAGCCGTTTGCGTTAAGAGAATCCTTATAATTAATGATAGTTATAGGCTCACTTCTGTTAATAGTCGATTTAACTGAAAGCACAATGTATTTGTCAAGAGATTTTACACTATCGCTCGGAGTGAGCAGACAAAGCTCATTTTGAGGAGTTACCATAATACTGTAGCCTGTACAAAAATACACAAATTGATTTATCGCACCGTAGCAAGACGTACCACCCAGAACCTGATAGCTTTGAGTGCTGTAAATTTCAGGCAGTGCGCATTTAATATCAAAAGGATTTGCATAAAGCAAGCAAAGCTGTTTTGCACTCGGTGAAATATAAGTATACGGCTCTGCCTGATTGTCTACGAGAAGTGACGCGCTTGAGCGTGCAAACACGTACACCTCAAAACCGTCCTTGTCCTCAACCGTTTTCTGGCAATCGCAATATCCGTTAAATACAAGCTTTTCGCCGTCAAAAAGCATAACGGAGGCTATTTCGCTAATCGCAGCTTCACTCTTAAAATACGCCCATACGCTGTCGCAGGCTGCATCGGCGGACTGACTGAAGGTCAGCCGTGTAATGTTTTCGATTTCAAGCTTAACGTCGTCTACTGTCTGAACAACTAATTTCATTTTATCATCACCTTATCACCCTCGTTAATATCGAAAGGACTTATAAAATCATTGAGCCTCATAACGGTTTCTACATCGATTGAGCACCTGTTTGCGATGTCAAAAGCATTTTCACCTGCTCGGCATACAGTATAATTAATAACTGCTGTACCCTTGGAGCTGTCACAACATTCGGTAAATTCCAGAACGTAGCTGATTGAATTTTTATCAACGCCCTTGCTGTAGGAAAACGACGTAAGAAATGCTTTTACAGGTGAAAGCTCAGGTGCGAAAAGCCACCCTGCATCCGACTGCTTCAGTAGATTCTGAATCATATCACAACACTCCCTGCCTTCTTTGCCGAAAAACTCACCCGTGCATTTTACGGTAACAGGGTTTACAGATACGTTTTCAACTACGCTGTTTCCGTCAAAAACAGGAGATTTGCTCACGTTGGTATTTGATAATATTTCTATTTTTGACGGAGTCTGCGGAAATTCATAGTCCTTATATTTCATTTAATCACTCTCCATACTGCTGTCGTAGCGTTTTCCGTCAAGTCTGATGATTTCGCTTATAATTTCTGCCTCGTCAATATTTTCATTCATTATCATCACCCCCGAAGGTAATTCTGTCGCTGAAAGTAATTACTGTTTTGAGCACTACCGCCTGCACTTCCCTGCTATAATACGGCTTATCTGCCTTGATTGAAACTATGCAGTAAGCATCAAGTGCTTTGCATACACTTACAAGTGTATTTAATGGTGCAGTGCTTCCGAGTGATGAAGGAACAAAAATATCGGCAAATATGCTGAGATTTCCTGCTCTGTTACTGCTTTCAAGCTCAGACGGTGCAATATCAAGCTCGCTTATGCCGATTGCTACTAAAGCCTTATCAAGTCTTGTAGGCTTAATTGCATCAGGAAAGGCAGTGATGATTTTTGCGTCAGACAGCTCACTGCTATTTTTGAGCAAGGCTTCAATTTCGCTGACTGCATTATCAAGTCTCACAATAATCACCCTTTCTGATTTTTCGTAAAACTCCCGAATAATAAAGCACTGTATCGTCAAACGTTACGGGATCCTTGCACTTAAATTCGTACTCATCGCCGTCATATAAGAGCACACCGTCATTCGTCAACGTGCAAATATCGTGATTATACGGACCTATGTACAAATAATAATCGGAACCGACGTCACCAAGCTCTGCAAAAGTATGCTCAAAGCCCGAGCTTTTCTTTCTCCAAAGCCTTGACAAGCTTGCCTTAAACGGCATAGATACCCATTCTCCGTCTTTAAGGTAAACAGTGCTTCCGATTTTACTCAGCTGAGCCTTTATTACGTCTGCCTTGTTCATACTACACCACCTTAAATGAGAAGCCGTTATCAACAACCATATCCTTACACTCGTCACGTGCAAGCTCATAGAGAAGCTTAATTCTGTCAAGAGAGGATGTGTCCCTCGAAAAAGACACATCCCCTGCTGAAAATGAAGAAATACCGTCACTGTCCGCTTCCTTAATCAAGGCAATTTTCATAAAAGCATTTACAGCGCAAAGATTAATTACACGGCTGTCATTACAGCATTCCTCACTGACAAGTGTTGAAAAGACATACTCTATTGAGCTATTGATACAATTCTCATATTTTTCGATTTCATCCTCTGTCATTTGAGAAATAATGACGAGTTGATTTATAACGGAATTATAATCTGTCACAGAATAGTCCTCCCAAGCTTAATTATGATTTCATTGAGAATACAGCTGCTTCGCCGTAGATTGGTGAAAAGCCGACTATAGTTGAAATTGCAGCTCTTTCCATCTGGCAGTTAATTAACTTGTCAAATTCTGTACGTACTCCGCCTGCCTGAACTCTTTCGAGAGTGTTATTTCTGTCGATGCCGAATATGTAGTCATTGTCTGTAAAAGACGCACAGATAAGCTCAGCACCAAACGGTGTAACAAGCTTTCCGGTACCGTGGAAATTAAGTCCTGCGCTTGCATCTCTCATTTCAGGCATCTTAAGAATATTGGCTAAAACGTTTTTACTTACTACGAGAGTATTCATATTAAACGGATGGCACATAGTCCATATATTGACAAGATCCTCATATTTAATATTTTCAATGTCGCAAGTATACGGCTGACATTTTTCGCTCTCCGCAATAGTATTAATTGCAGCTGCGAACTGAGCGTTTGAAATATTTTCACCGATTCTCTTAAGAATGATAGAAAACAAATCAAGCTTCTGAAACTTAATAGCCTCGTATGAGCCTTTAAGAATCTTGCCGTACTTCTTAAGCGTTGTATGCTCTTCATTAAGAGAAACGGCACACTCAGAAAAATCTGATCCTTCTGCAACCTCGCTGAGCTCTAAATTCATTTCGTCATCAAAGCTGATACTTCTGTAATCAAGAGAGTCGATTTCTGTTGTGGTTGCAACAAGCTTTTCAACCTTGTCGTTTCTCTCCATTCCTGTTCTTACAGCTCTTGAAATATATTCAGGGAAAAGAACAGAAGAATCCGTTGTTTTATAGAACTTTGAGATTGTATCGGAATTTGCTCCTGAAACCTTGATGTCAAATCTCTTAAGCTGACGTTCATATGCATCGAGTCCTTCAAGAGATGTACCCTTATAGTTTTCTGAAGGGTCGATAGCTTCAAGTGCTTCTGTAAAGGACTTACCTGTTGTGTAAAGACCTTTTTCAAGTTTTATATTGTCAAAAGACATAATTAATCCTCCTTGTTGTTAAATCCTAAACTGATTATTAGATGCAGGAATTTCACCTGCAGGCTTAAGCTGAAGTGATACGTTTCTTGCAGCTCTCGCCTTTGTAAAAGCTTTTTTGAATGAATGCAGTTCGTTTGTTGTCATCACCTGTGCTACGCCGCTGAAAACGTCCATATCCATTTCAGGAATTGCCGTAGCGCAAAGTGAAATGACTTCCTCAACAAGTCCCTGCTTATACTGCTTTCCGAGCTTTGCTTCCTCATCAAGCTTCTCTATGTAAGAGCTGATTTCTTTCGCCTGACTTTTTGATATTACAAGCTCGCCGCTGCAGTCCTTAAGTGTTTTAATAATATCCTCCATTTGTACCTCCATTTTCGTGTCAAACGACTTCGTAACTCCTGCCTCGCGCTGTGCAGGTACTGCAACAAAGCTGAATTCATAAGCATCCGTTGCACCGCTGAGAACGGTAAATGCCTTTTTGCCGTCATACTCTCTTCCGTTAATATGGGAACACGATTTAAGCTTTTTATCGTTACCGCAGATTGAGCATATGCTTTTTGAAACAGAACAGGACACTGAAACCTCTTTCTTAATTCCTGCTTCTATTTCGGTAATAAGAGGAAGATTCTCCTCATTTCTTACCATATACGCCTTAGCTCTGAGCTGATAAAACGGCTCGCCGTCGGCAGTTTTTCGTCCTTCAAGCTTTTCAACCCACGTATCAAAAATACGAGCCTTCTGGCAGGAGGACTTCATCGAATGGTCGCTGATACCTGTTTTCCCTTTAAACAGCTCGCAAAGCTGATAAAGTGTATCAACAGAAAACTTTTCGTTATCTCTGTCAATATCGTTATTGCAGAGCACTACGTTAAAAGCATAAAGCATAGTTTCATCAAAATCGCTTCTTGTATAGTTATTGATTTTTTCTAAATCGCCTTTGTCTATTTCAAAGCTTTTTTCAATATAGCCTGTCATTAATTCACATCCTCCCATCTGATTTTTTCTGCCTGTGCCAGATAAAGCTCCGCCTTTGCACTGTCGCACCTATCCTGAAGCGTAACGTCATCCCAGACGACCTCAACAGGTGCACACTTACCCTTTGATGCAAGGTACATTCTGCCGATTTTTTTGATAATCGGTGTCACTACCCTGCGGTAAGAGTCAAGCTCAGTAGTAAGTATATCCGACTGCTGAGTGCTCATCCTTTCCGTCGTAGACCAGTTAAGTCCGAGCATAAACGGAGGCAAGCCTGTTTTGGCTACTATCTGCTCAAGTAACTGTCTGACAGGGATTTCACTGTTAAGCGCAAGATTGTCTGCACCGATTACAGATACGCTCACATCGCCAACGGCAACAAAATCCTTAACGGAATCACTATTCATAGCCTCGCTCCACGCAGAAGCAATTGCATCGGCACGCTGTTGTGCATCAGCACCGTCAACACCCTCGGTATTTTTGCAGACTACGGAATAACGGATATTGCCTGCGTGCTTCCAGTTTTCTCCGATTGTGTTGTAGATTTTCATAAGAATATCAGTGATAAACGGAAGTCCCTGAAGCAGACTTGTGCCGCAAAGAGCTCCCGCCTTGGGATTAAGCACGGAGTAAAGAATGAGATTAGGATTAGAAACCTTTACTCCGCAGTTGTAAAACTCAACGTCAATGTTGTTACTCGCTCTCTTGATTTCAAGCTGTTCAAGCTCACTGTTGTAAAGTGCGTAGATGCCGTAATCATCAGTAACGATTTCACCGACAGCCGTTCCGTATGTAAGAAGCTGATTAAGATAGTTAGATACAAAGGCACCTAATCCCTGCTGATTTCCGCCTACATTGATGTCGGCAAAAAATTCATTAATTTCCTCATCAAGTGCTTCGCTTCCTGTTTCAAGGTGAAAGCCCTCGCAAAGCCTGACGATTTTGTTGATTGCGGCATCAATGATGGGAACTGCCTCCCTGACTACCTGATAAACCCTTGTTTGCGTACTGAGAGGCATATAGGAGGCAAGCTGATAGTATGGGTGCTTCGCTCCTGAGGAGGTCTGAACTGCCAAGGCAGATGCCGATGACGGTTTCTTCTTTTTTAAGCTCAATAAGCCCAATGCCTCATTTCCTTTCTATCGCAACGGAGGCAAAGGAGGTATAAGTATCATTTTTACCAAGCACAGTTGATACGAAGTACCTTATGTCGTCCATTGCGTGATCGTTTTCTTTTATCGGAACATCCTTTCTTATACTGTTGTCCCAGCGGTAAACTGAAAATTCTCTTATCGAATCACTGCAATTCGGAGAAAAGAATATCTCATCATTTTTAAGAGCCTGACACACGCGGTTAATACCGCCGAGAACGTCATTGTCAGCCTTGATAACACGATATTCGTTATGACGCTTCACAACCTGTATAAAGGATGCTGCGGATGGGTCAATAATTACTGCACTTATTTTTTTGCCCTGTGCAAGCCTCTTAAGTGCAGAGTAATATTCCTCATCCGTAAGCTGAATTCCTGCATCGCGGGAGGAATGATAATATTCATCAAGCCTGTACCAGCCGTTACTGCCTTTTCCCCATAAGCCTAAGGAAAAGGGGTTGACCGTTCCGTAATCGCAGGAAAGATAATATTCGCTGATATTATCATTACATTTTCGGATATGCCGATTGTGGTCGAACATCGGATAAACAAGTCCGTCTGCCACAACCCACTTACCCTCGATAAAGCGTTCGTAGAACACTCCTGAGTAAAGACTTTTATACCTTAATTTGATTTTTTCTGATAAAGAGGGATTATCCTCCATTGTAAAATGAAGGTAGAGCATATTCTTTTCCTTATGCTTTTTTATCCATTCCACGTAAAACCAGTGATACGGATGCTCGGGGTTGCAGTTGAAAAAGAATTTGGAGCCTTCAAGAGAGCACCTTGCAAGTGCCTGCTCAACAAACGAGCGCGGCATAAGTGCCACCTCATCAAGCATTACACCGCCGAGTGTCATACCCTGAATCAGACTTGCAGAGCTTTCATCACGGCCGCCGAAAATATAAAATCGGTTCGTGTGCTTGTCCTTTGTAAGCTCTAAGTAATTTCTGCTGATTTTATAGTCACAACTGAAGCCTAAATCCTGAAGAACAGGCAGAAGCGGTGTTATTACGTTTCGTCTCAGGGAAGTGATGGTCTTGCCACAGATGGCAAAGGAGGTATCACTGAATCTGTAAAACGCCCAGCAGATAAATGAAACGCTCATACAAAGTGTTTTGCCGCTACGAACGGCTCCGTCACAGATAATTCCGTTTTTGTCGCTTACACCGCTGTCTGCACACCACCAATTCATAAGGCGAAGCTGTTTTGGAGAAAAGGGCACGAATTTACTCATAATCCTCATCTCCATAAGCATTCTTAAGCCTTGCAGAGCTTTTTTCAAGTGCTTCATAAAAAGAGGCTGGCGAAGCACTGTTTTCCGTATCTGCTACCTCCATCAGTCTGTCAAGTGCCTTCATTCTGTCAAAAAATTTAATTTCCATACCTCCTCCCTTTGCCTTCTTGATTTCGCTGACGTTAAATAAATCAAGTCTGCCAAGGGAGTCAAGTATTGCTTCGTCGGATTCAAAAAGAAGCGTTACTGCGTCCTGTATATCTCCAAAGGCTAAGCGCCTTAAGCCTTCGCATACAAGCTTCTTTGTAATCTTTTTTGCTCTTGCCATAAAATCATCTCCTTATACTCATCGGCTCAAAGTCTTTACACATATAAGGCGGACAGGAGGAATTTATACACTTAAAAGGCTATATTTTAGCAAAAAACGGGCAAATAAAATTTATTTTAAACCGTTTATTCACATATAGCGTATCAATAGCTTTGACGTGAATAATATTGTTGACTAAAGAAGGTAACTGTAGTAAAATTAATTTATAAAGATTAAAGGAGAATATGTATGTATTGTAACAATTGCGGTGCTTTTGTTCCTGACGGAAGCACATACTGCCCTAACTGTAATACAGTGTTTAACACTCAGTCTCAAAATACCAACGGCACATATTATACGCCGCCTGCAGCTGACAACGGTTACTATAATCAGCAGAATTTCAACCAACAGGGTAATTATCAGCAAGGCTATAATCAGCCTCAGGGTAACTACTATAATCAGAACGGATTTGCCGATCCAATGAATAGTCATAAGTCTGAGCTTGAAAGTGCAAAGACACTCGGCATTATTTCTCTTGTAGTAGGAATCGTTTTCTCGAGAATCATTGGAATTATTTTAGGTATAATAGGTTTATCAAAGGCTAACAGTGTGCCGGATATGCTTGATAATCCTATGTTATTCAAATTAAAAAAGGATAGTGTTATGCTCAACAGATTAGGAATTATTATTCCTGTAGTTCTTGGTGTTGTAGCCATTGTTGCCTATTTGTTTTTTATATTTGTATTTATGGCAGATACATCAACTTCGTTTATGTAATAGTAAATTAAACAGACAAAAAATGAGCCCGGTGCAGTACCGAGCTCATTTTCTTTTGACTAATATTTATTTTTCGGATATTTGGGTTTACTTCACTTTAAAAACGTTGAGAATACTTTTTGTCACTTATTATTCTGCATCTTCTTTAATCGTTACCATAGCACCGAAATTGAATACGTTAAATATCAGATACGTCACAGATGATGCTATAATGCAAAGCCTATCAACCGCAGTGCCTGCTTTTACTGCGCTTACAACAGAAGCAAGCAAAATTATGATTATAGGAATGAGTGCAATCTGCGGACAATTTTTTATAATTTCAAGCGGTGAATATGCAATGTCTGTTACGAGATACGTCAGCACGATACAGATAAGAAAAATCACTGCAGCCACTACGATGAAATTAAAAAGCAGAATCTGCGTAACTGTCATCTCAGTTCTTATAGGCAGAATTGAGCTGACATCGCCGTTGAACAATAATTTTACCTGCACGATAACGCCTGCTGCTACGTTCATAATATTAAGAATGGCGATGAATATGAGTGCCGCCTTTTTTGCTGTATTCATTTTTCAAGATACCCCCTTACCTCTTTTAAGAAAATATCCATTTCTTCATCAGTACCGATACTTATTCTTACGTAATTATCAATTCTGTCAAGCGAGAAATAGCGTATAAACACCTTTTTTTCTTTAAGATATTCAAACATATCCTTCATAGAAAGGTCATCTTTCGTTGCAAAAATAAAGTTTGTGCTTGAGTCGAGCACCTTAAAGCCAAGGCTTCTCATCTGTGCCGTCACCCTATCGCGTGTTGCAATGACCTTTTGGCACGTAGCCTTAAAGTATTCATCATCAAGTATACTTGCTCTTCCCATTTCAATTGCAAGCGTGTCAACCGTATACGAGTTATAAGAGTTCTTGACTGCCTCCATTACTGAGATAAGCCTTTCACTGCCGATTGCAAAGCCAAGTCTTAATCCTGCAAGCGAGCGTGATTTTGAAAAGGTTGCCGTTACGAGCAGATTTTCATACTTCTTTGTAAGCGGTACTGACGAAACACCGCCGAAGTCTACGTAAGCCTCGTCGATAATCACAATACTGTCCTGATTATACTCCATAAGCTTTTCGACAAAATCAAGTCCCTCCCCGATAGATGTAGGTGCATTAGGATTCGGAATAACGACTCCGCCGTTTTCTTCTCTATAATCCTCCGGATTTATTCTGAAATCATCATCAACAGGATAATTCTTGTAAGGGATACCAAAAAGCGAGCACCATACGGGATAAAAACTGTATGTCAGATCAGGGTACGCAATCGGCTTGTCACTGTTAAACAACGCCTGAAAAGCAATTGCGATTACGTCATCAGAGCCGTTGCCGACAAATACGTTCTCTACTCCTACGTTATAATACTCGGCAATAGCCTCTTTAAGCCTTGAAGCATTTGCGTTAGGATAAAAGCGCAGATTATTGCAGTCAAAGCTTTTCATTACCTCTACTGCCTTCGGTGACGGCGGATAGGGATTTTCGTTTGCATTGAGCTTGACTATGTTCTTATCATTGCTCTGTTCACCGGGGACATAAGGTGTAATTTTTCTTAAATTTTCAGTCCATAATTCTTCCATAGTTATTACCTCTATGGTATTTTAGCACAAGAGCACGTCAATATCAATATTATATGGTGATATTATCGGGACTATAGATTGTAATTAGTAATAAGTTATGCTATTATAGCATAAGGAGGTACGGCTATGGAAAAATATTTACCTTTAATTATTATTGCTCTGTGTGCAGTAATTATTGTTCTTTTGATTATCATTATTACAAGAAAGCCTAAGAATAATGACAGTGCATCAATTGATACTGCCGTATTAAAAGAACAGCTTGAGTTCAACTCAAAAAACACGGATGAAAAAATTGAAAAGCTTTCATCAGGTATGAACAGGCTGACAAACACTAATTACGAGCAGCAGCTTAATCTGATTAACGCACTTAACTCTAATACCGAAAAACAGACGAAGGCACTGAGTGATGCAATTGCCCTTATGCAAAGAGGCAACGAAGAAAAGCTTGAACAAATGCGCAAAACGGTTGATGAAAAGTTGACCGAAACACTAAATCAAAGACTTAACTCCTCGTTCAAGACTGTATCGGATCAGCTTTCAAACGTATATAAAAGCCTTGGCGAAATGAAGGAGCTCTCAGCAGGAGTAACTACTACAGTATCAGGTCTTAACAGAACACTCTCAAACGTCAAGACGAGGGGCACGTGGGCTGAGGTACAGCTCGGCAATCTTCTTGAGCAGATTATTCCGAATATGTTTGAATGTAACGTGCAAACTAATCCCTCATATAACGGCAGAGTTGAATTTGCCGTAAAAATTCCGAATCAGGAAAACGGAAGCTGGATTTATCTTCCGATTGATTCAAAGTTTCCTCTTGAGGATTATGCAAGGCTTACCGTTGCGGCAGACAATGCAGACGTTCCTGCTATGGAATCGGCAAGGAAAGCACTTGAAGCAAGAATTCGTGATGAAGGAAAACTGATAAAAAATTACATATCTCTGCCGCACACAACACCGTTTGCCGTTATGTACCTTGCTACAGAAGGACTGTACGCCGAAATAACGTCATCAAAAACGGGTATCGCAGAAAAGCTTCAGGCTGACGGAATAATGATTGCAGGGCCATCAACAATTGTAGCACTCCTCAATTCGCTTGCACTCGGCTTCAGAACTATAGCGATAAACGAAAAGGCTAACGAGGTCTGGAAAATTCTCGGCACCGCAAAGGCGCAGTATGACAAGTTTGGCGAGCTCCTTGCAAAGGCAAAGAAAAAGCTCGACGAGGCAGGAAAGGTGCTCGACGAAGCCGACCACAGAAACGAGGTAATACAGAAAAAGCTCAAGGGTGTTGAAACGATAGAAGAATAAAAGAAGAAACGCAAGGACGAATGCCCTTGCGTTTTTTACTATTCGTAATCACAATAAACCTTTTGAAAATCCCGAATTGTTTTATACTCGCCTGTAATTTTAAGCTTATTCATAGGCAGTTTTTCATAGTCATCGCTGCAAAGCTCTATGAAATTATCATAGTCCTTGTCGAAAACAAGGATATATTCCTTCCCCTCGTAAAATTCATCGTATTCATACCAGCCATCAGTAATGAAAAGCTCAACATCGGAAAACTCAACGTATTCCTGCTTGCCGACTGAATCACAATAATAAAAATTATCCTGATTTACAGCAACACACTTTGAACTGAGAAAAACCTCTGTTACAGCCATAACTATAATTACGATTACCGACAAAATCTTGAGTAGCTTATTGCCCTCAAACAGCTTTTCGTTTGAAAGTCCTATGCTCTTATTTTTGAAAAAGAGTTTTTTGACAATAGGAATAAACATAAAGGAAAATGCTGTTGCTATAATGACAAAAGGAAATGATTTGAACATTCTGAAATCAACGAGTTTTTCATATCCTGAAAAGAAAATCTGTTCTGAAAGCTTACTGCATAACAGAATAAGTACCGTACTGCAGATTAAACCAAGGACAATCGACGCCGTTTCATTTACCATAGTATAAAGCGCTGTTTTCTCATTCTTCTTTGCTCTTGCCCTAAGCTTTTCGTTGTCAACAGTAAAATCATTATCCATAAGATATTCAAAATATCTTTCTTCAAAGGTAAAGAGCTTTCCTTTTGCAGACATTTTTGCAAGCCAGCGCTGAAGCGATAATGTCTTACCGTTACAGATAAAATTAATAAAATAGCTTTGGTCATACCGATGAAAATACATATTGCGCATATGCTTTTCAAGCTTTTTCTTGTCTGCCCTGATTTCGTCAACGCTCATTCTTTTTGATGCAAGCTTAACTCCGTTTTCAAAGGATTTGTCAAGACCTGTTTTGATGCGTTCATCGCAATTGTTCAGTTCATCAATATGACGGGAAATAAATGATATAACAGTATCAATAGCCGCATCTGCATATTGCCTTTCATTTATCGTGTGAAATTCAAGAGGTACAAATTCCCTGTCGTCAACTGCATTGTGAACATCGTAAATTGAGTATTCAAGCTCACTGAACGGAAACACAAATGATGTATTCAGGCATTTGCCGTTAAGCTTATTGTCCTCAAGAAAATTATAGCCGCGATACATATCATAATCGGAGTAAACAATTTTAACGCTAAAGCCGTCAAAGCTAAGCAAGGCAGTCAGCGCAGTTTCGTCCTCGCTCAGTGAAATATCTGAATTTTTTATCCTGCTATCAAGCTGAGAGAAGCTCTCAATTTTTTCACTGATGGCATTTTGAAATCTTAAAATCTTTTTCATAAAATCACCTGATGTAATTATACCATTTTACCGGGTATTCCTCAATATAATAGTAGTAAAATTATACAAAAATAATAGTTGTAATAGTAATTTTTTTATAGTATAATATTATTTGTAAAAATTTTTGAGAGGAGCGTTTTAATGAAACACCCTGAAATTGTAGAAAAAATGTCACTGGAGCAAAAGGCAGCCTTTGTTTCAGGCTATGACTACTGGCATTTGGAGGAAGCCCCTGAGCTTGGGCTCCCTAAAATTATGATCACAGACGGACCTCACGGTCTGCGTAAGCAAAAGGGCAAGGATTACGTTGAGCCCGAAGGTGCTGCAAAAACAGGAGGAGGAATCGGTCTCGGTAACTCTGTACCTACAACCTGCTTCCCACCTGCTGCTACATCATCCTGCTCTTGGGATCCCGACCTTCTTGTAAAAGAGGGCGCGGCTATGGGTCAGGAATGTCTTAAGGAAAAGGTATCAACAATTCTCGGACCCGGTACAAACATCAAGCGTTCACCTGTTTGCGGAAGAAACTTTGAGTATTTCAGCGAGGATCCGCTTCTTGCAGGTAAATGCTCTGCCGCAATAATCAACGGTGTTCAGTCAAAGGGTGTCGGCACTTCGCTTAAGCACTTTGCCTGCAACTCACAGGAAGCATTCCGTATGGTACTCAACGAGGTTATTGACGAAAGAGCTATCAGAGAAACTTATCTTCCTGCATTTGAAATTGCCGTTAAAGAGGCTCAGCCTTGGACAATTATGAACTCCTACAACCGCATCAACGGTGTTTATGCTTCTGAAAACGAGTGGCTTCAGCAGCAGGTACTTCGCGGAGAATGGGGCTTTGAAGGACTTCTCGTAACAGACTGGGGTGCTTCAGTTGACCGTATCCCCGGACTTAAGGCAGGAACTGATCTTGAAATGCCATCATCAGGTCCTCTCAATACAAACAAAATTATTGCCGCAGTAAAGGACGGCTCACTTGACGAAGCTATCCTCAACGAAAGAGTAGATGCAGTAGTTGACCTCATCGTTAAGTCAAAGCCTGCTCTTGAAAAGGCTCACACCTTTGACCCTTCCGAGCATCATAAGATTGCACAGGAGATTGCAGAAGGCTCAATGGTGCTTCTTAAAAATAATGACAACATTCTTCCTCTTAAGGCAGGACAGAAGGTTGCTATCATTGGTGAGATGGCAAAGGCTCCTCGTTATCAGGGTGCCGGCTCATCAGTTATTAATCCTACAATGGTTTCTAACGCTTATGAAGAGCTTGAAAAGCTCGGCGTTGATATGACATACGCTCAGGGCTATTACAAGTCAGCTCCTACTAAGAAGGAAAAGAAGACAAGAAAGCCTGAATCAGAGCTTGTTGCCGAGGCAGTTAAGGCTGCTAAGGAAGCAGACGTTGCAGTAGTATTCGTTGGTCTTACCGAAGAATTTGAGGGCGAAGGCTATGACAGACTTGACATCAATATGCCTGAAAATCACAACGCACTCGTTTCTGCTATCGCTCAGGCTAATCCGAACACTGCAGTAGTTCTTGCAGGTGGTTCAGTAGTTCTTATGCCATGGCTTGATGAGGTTAAGGGACTTCTTAACTCAGGTCTCGGCGGTCAGGCAAGCGGCGGCGCAGTTGCAAACATCCTTACCGGCGCTGTAAACCCATCAGGTAAGACAAGCGAAACATATCCTACCTCATTTGAGGTTAATCCTACATTCGGCAACTACCCCGGCGGCCCTGTTACGTCAGAGCACAGAGAGAGCGTATATATCGGATATAAATATTATGACGCAGCAAATCTTGACGTTGTATTCCCATTCGGTTACGGTCTTTCATACACAAGCTTTGAGTACAGCGATATCAAGCTTTCAGCTGATAAAATCAAGGATACTGATACGGTAACAGTTTCATTCAAGATTAAGAATACCGGAGCAGTTGACGGTGCAGAGGTTGCACAGCTTTACGTGGCTGACAAGGAGTCAACAATTTTCCGCCCTGTAAAAGAGCTTCGTGATTTCAAGAAGGTATTTATCAAGGCAGGCGAAGAGGCAGAGGTTTCATTCGAGCTTTCAAAGAGAGCTTTTGCATTCTACAACGTTGAGCTTGGCGACTGGATGGTAGAAACAGGCGAGTTTGATATTATGGTTGGTGCTTCAAGCAGAGATATTAAGCTTACTGCTACAATAACAGTTGAGTCAACAGTTGATGCTCCGATTCCTGATTACAGAGCTACTGCTCCTAATTACTACAATAACGTAGCAGGAATTACCCGTGATGACTTTGCAGGAGTATACGGCGAGCTTCCAAGCCCAGAAATTGATCCTGATAGAAAGATCGACATTTACTGCTGTCTTAATGATGCACGTCATACCAAGTGGGGCGGCAGAATCTGCAGACTTATTGAAAAGATTATGTCAGGTATGGGTTCTGATGCAAACGGTGACGGCAAGATGCTTGCTGCAATGGCTACTCAGATTCCTGTTCGTAACTTCATTGCAATGAGTATGGGTGCTTTCTCAGAAAAACAAGCAGAAGGACTTCTTATGATACTTAACGACGGTCAGTCAAGCTTCGTAGGTTTCAATAAGATTTTCTGGAGACTCGGCGGTACGATTGCCAGACTTCCTGCTCTTCTTAGTGCTATTTAATTTAATAGGTATAACAAAAGGCTTGTAGTGAAAACTACAAGCCTTTTTCTTATCTTGATTAATGCGGACGAGCAATAATGATGCCTCTGTTATATCGTAGGAGAGGATATTATCCTCCCATATTTTTGTTATTTATAAAGATTTCTCAGCGTTTCTATTTCCTTTGCATAGCCTTCAAGCTCATTCGGTGTTTCGAGATAAAACGGCAGAGATCTGAGCTGAGGGTGGTTGATTATTCTTTCAAAAGCTTCTAATCCGATATAACCCTCGCCTATCTTCTCGTGTCTGTCCTTGTGAGCGCTGAAAGGATTTTTGGAATCATTGAGGTGGATAGCCTTAAGTCTGTCTATTCCGACCACCTTATCAAATTCCTCAAGCACGCCGTCAAGATTATTTACTATATCATATCCTGCGTCATTAACGTGGCAGGTATCAAGGCAGACTCCCATTTTATCATCAAGCTCTACTCTGTCGATAATCGCCCTGAGCTCTTCAAAGGTTTTTCCTACCTCAGAGCCTTTACCAGCCATAGTTTCAAGAAGCACGGTTGTGGTCATATCCTCAAAAAGCACCTTGTTGAGCGTTTCGGCAATAAGCTCAATTCCAAGCTCTTCACCCTGTCCTACGTGAGAGCCGGGGTGAAAATTATAAAGCTGATGAGGAGTGTACTCCATTCTTCTAAGGTCGTCTGCAAAGGTATTGAGGGCAAACTCCCTCGTTTCAGGCTTTGCGCTGCAGCAATTGAGAGTATAAGGTGCGTGAGCAAGAATTATCGGAAAATTCTCCTCTTTCATTAATGACAAAAACGTATTAACGTCGTTCTCGTCTATATCTTTAGCACTGCCGCCGCGCGGATTTCGTGTAAAAAACTGAAACGTATTTGCACCGATTTCCTGTGCCTGCTTAAGCATTGCAGTATATCCCTTTGATGCGCTTAAATGCGCTCCTATAATAAGCATAGCTTTACTCCTGTTTTTCAAGTAATTCCTTAGGGTTAAAAGATTCAAACCTTAGCCGCCTCACAGCGGTTATTTTAGTTGCTTTTCGCCCTTTTTGTTTTGACGGGCGCCATATTGTCAAGGCGTTTAACGCAGTATCGACGGAAATCTGCCTGCTAAAACCGACTAGTGTTCGAATCCTTTAACCCTTGTATAGCTTCATCCGCTTTGCCCGACATTATGTATTCAAGCAAATCTGCAACACATCCCTTGTTGCAATGACAAGCCTCAAACTTGCATATATTATGGATAGACTTCGGTGCTTGTCCTGCGCAGGCAGGAAGTCCTACAGTCTTTAGCATATCCCAGTCATTATAGTAATCACCGATGGCTGCGACGTGGCTTTTTTCAATCCCGAGCATATCTGCAAGCTTCATAATGCCGACACCCTTGTGAGTATCCTTTTGAAGCATCTCGAGTGAAAAAAGTGATGATGCCATAAAGTTAGCATCAGGATTATCCATTTTCTTTATAAGGCGTTCGAGCTTATTGATAACGGCGGGGTTTGACCAGAAGATTACCTTCATCCAACCTTCCTCAGGAACGTCATCAATAGACTTTACATACTCGTGCCTTGCCTTGTCAAAATACATAGTGCCCTTTGCAAAAAGTCCGCTTTTTACAATATAAACGTAGTCAGCAAAATATACACCTATATCAACACTTTTGAATATATCGTCAAATTCTTTTGAAATATATTTTACGAATTCTCTGCCCTTTGAGCCGATAGTGTTCTGCCAGAGCATCTTCTTTTTATTATAATCATAAATTCCTGCGCCATTCAGAATGATTGCAGGCTGATTGGGAGTGATTCTGTTGTAGTTTCGCTCAAGACTTGACTGAAGTCTGCCTGATGCAAGAGTAAAATTACCTCCAAGCTCTGTAAACTTCTTGATAGCTTCATAGTTTCTTCTCGGAAGCTTTCTTATCTTGTTATTAAGCGTTCCGTCAATATCGGAAACAACAAGCCAGTTTTCAAAGGTTTTCTCCATATTTTTTCACCTGCCTACTAATTAAAATCGATTGTTAAGCTTATTTATAAAGCTTGTAAAATATTCAGGGAGCTCGGCGTTAAACTCCATATACTTCTGTGTTCTCGGATGAACGAATCCAAGCTCGCCTGCATGAAGGCATTGACCGCCAAGTGCAGTAATAACCTTTTTCGGTCCGTATACGCTGTCACCTGCAAGAGGATGGCCGAGATATGCCATATGAACTCTTATCTGGTGAGTGCGCCCCGTTTCAAGTACGCAGCGGATATGAGTGAAGTCGCCGTATCTTTTAATCACCTGATAATGCGTTACGGCGTCTTTTGAATTTTTATCGGTCACAGCCATTTTCTTTCTGTCCTTCGGACTTCTGCCGATTGGCTGATGAACTGTGCCCTCATCCTCCTTAAAATTACCGTATGCCACAGCCTGATAAGCTCTGTGAAATGAGTGCGCCTTTATCTGCTCGGCAAGATTAAGATGTGCCGTATCGTTCTTGGCAACTATCAGAAGTCCCGAGGTGTCCTTGTCGATTCTATGGACTATTCCCGGTCTTATAACACCGTTGATACCGCTTAAACTGTCTTTGCAGTGATAGAGAAGCGCATTAACAAGAGTGCCTGTGTAATTGCCTGCCGCAGGATGAACAACCATCCCCTTGGGCTTATTGACAACGAGCAAATCATCATCCTCATACACAATGTTAAGCGGTATATTTTCTGCCTCAACGTCAAGCGGTACTGCATCGGGAACAGTGATTATTACGCTGTCCCCTGCTTTGCATTTGTAATTTTTTGAAGGGGTATTATCGTTTACTGTTACGCAGCCGTCTGTTATCAGCTTTGTAAGGGCACTACGCGTAAAGTCGTTCAGACTGTCGGCAAGGAGCTTGTCAAGCCTGACACCTGCGCTATCGCTATCGACAATAAAATCTATCAGCTCACTCATCTCTATGCTCCTTGTCTTTCTTCTTAAAAGCATCAAAAAGCATATAGGCGATAAGGCTGATTGTGCCAAGTGTAACGGCGCAGTCTGCTATATTGAAAATTGCAAAATCCACAAAAGTAGGATTTATGAAATCAATAACGAAGCCAAATAACACTCTGTCAATAAGATTGCCTATCGCGCCTGATAAGAGCACACCGAGAGTCCAGAAAAGCCATAAATCGCTCTGTGTTTTTTTCTTAGACATAAAAACTATAACACCTATTGCGACTACGAAAGTCAAAACGATAAAAAACCATCTGCCTCCGCTTAATGCAGAAAAAGCCATGCCTGTATTTTCGGCATATCTGAATTCAAGAAAGCCGTCTATAAGCGTAACAGCATCACTGTTTGAAAGGTGTGATTTTGCTAAATACTTCGTTATCTGGTCAAATGCTACGATTAAACAAACCATTACGGTACACCAGATATTTTTATTCTTAAGCTTCACAAAATCACCACCTGAAACAATTTATAATTATTTAACCAATCTCTGCCATTACCTCTGCACAATGAGCGCAAAGTGTCGGATGGTCAGAGCTATCGCCGACTGAATGTGAATACTTCCAGCAACGCTCGCACTTCTCACCGTCTGCCTTTTCAACTGTAACTGAAAGACCGTCAACGTCGCCCTTTACGGCACCCTCGCCGTTTTCAACGGCAACGTATGAGGTGATGAAGATTTCAGGAAGCTCAGTTTCAACAGTTTTAAGGAAGTCGTAAAGCTCTCCCTCGGCAAAGAGAGTTACCTTTGCCTCAAGCGGTTTGCCGATAACCTTTTCACCTCTTGCAAGCTCAAGAGCCTTCTGAACGTCAGTTCTTACCTGATGGATTAAATCCCACTTGTTCATAAACTCTTCGTCAGCCTCAATATAATCGGCATTCGGAATATCGTTGAAGAGCGGTGACTCTGTATTCTTACTGCTGTCGTGAGGCATTGCCTGCCAGATTTCGTCTGCAGTGTATGCAAGAATAGGTGTGAGCATAAGGGTAAGAGCGTCAAGCACCTTGTAAAGAACTGTCTGTGCAGCTCTTCTTGTTGCACTTTCGGGAGCAGAGGTATAAAGTCTGTCCTTGAGCACGTCAAAGTAGAAGTTACTCATATCAACAACGCAGAAGTTATGAATTGCGTATGCAGTCGTATGATAATCGTATTCATCATAACCCTTTCTTGCAATCTCGATAGCTTCATCAAGCTTCATAAGAGCGTACTTGTCAAGCTCTTCAAGCTCGTCATTAGAAACCATATCAGTGTCAGGGTTAAAGTCATAAAGATTACCAATGCAGTATCTTGCAGTATTTCTGAGCTTTCTGTAGTTATCCGAAATCTGCTTAAGAATTTCCTTGCTGATTCGAATATCTGCGTGATAATCTGCACTTGCAACCCATAGTCTGAGAATATCCGCACCGTACTGTTTAATTATATCCTGAGGAGCAATACCGTTGCCGAGTGACTTTGACATCTTTCTGCCCTCTCCGTCAACAGTCCAGCCGTGTGTGATAATCTGCTCATAAGGAGACTTCTTTTCACCGCCTGCAATAGCAGTTAAAAGTGATGACTGGAACCATCCGCGGTATTGGTCGGCACCCTCCATATAAACGTCTGCAGGACGCTTTAAGTATGGTCTGTTCTTGCAAACAGCTGCATGAGATGAGCCTGAATCAAACCATACGTCCATAATATCCTTTTCCTTGTCAAAGCCCTTGTCGCTGCCGCAGTGAGGGCATTTGAAGCCATCAGGAAGGAAGTATTCGGCATCGTGAGCAAACCATGCATCTGATCCTTCTTTGCCGAAAATATCGGAAATCTTCATCATAACATCGTTATCAATGATTTCCTTGCCGCAGTCCTGACAATATACAACAGGGATAGGAACGCCCCATTTTCTTTGACGAGAAATACACCAGTCTGCTCTTTCCTGTACCATTGACTGAAGTCTGTCCTTACCCCACTCAGGATACCATTTAACATCCTCGGCAGCTTTGACAGCATCCTCCTTGAAATCGTCAACAGAGCAGAACCACTGGCTTGTTGCACGGAAAATGATAGGCTTATGACATCTCCAGCAATGCGGATACTGGTGCTCGATTTTCTTAAGTGCAAAGAGTGCACCCGTTTCTTCAAGATGCATAGCGATAGGCTTGTTTGCTTCGTCAGTTGTAAGCCCTGCAAACTGACCGGCTTCCTCTGTAAGTCTTCCCTTTGCGTCTACAGGAACGATAATCGGAATTTCAGGATAATTCTTGCATACGATAAAGTCATCAACACCGTGACCCGGAGCTGTATGAACGCATCCTGTACCGCTCTCCAAGGTAACGTGGTCGCCAACGATTACGAGTGAAGTTCTGTCAATAAAAGGATGCTGAGTCTTCATATATTCAAGCTCGCTTCCGCGAAGGATACCTACTGTTTCATAATCAGTAACGCCCTTTGCTTCCATTGCAGCAGGAGCGAGATCGGTTGCCATAACGTAAAATTCGTCGCCTGACTTAATGAGTGAATACTCATAGTTAGGGCCTACACAAATTGCAACGTTTGCAGGAAGAGTCCAAGTAGTTGTTGTCCAGATAACAAAGTATGTCTTTGCAAGGTCCGCACCCATAGCAGTAAGCTTACCCATATCGTCTGTTACGTTAAACTTAACGTAGATTGAATGACAAGGATCCTCGGCATACTCAATTTCTGCCTCTGCAAGAGCAGTGTTACAGTCAGGGCACCAGTAAACAGGCTTGAGTCCCTTATAGATATAGCCCTTTGATGCCATTGAAGCAAACACCTTAATCTGCTCCTGCTCAAACTCCTTCTGGAGAGTAATATATGGGTTATCCCACTCGGCAATGATACCAAGTCTTTTGAATGACTCACGCTGTAAATCAACGTAGTTCATCGCAGTATCGTGGCAGATTTTGCGAAGCTCTAAATCAGAAATATTTGTTTCAGCACTGATTCCTGCCTTTTTTCTTGCAGCAAGCTCTGTAGGAAGACCGTGAGTATCCCATCCCGGAACAAACGGTGACTGAAAACCTGTCATATTCTTATATCTTACGATAAAGTCCTTAATAGTTTTATTAAGTGCGTGTCCGATATGAATATCGCCGTTTGCATACGGAGGACCGTCGTGAAGCACGAAAAGAGGCTTGCCTTCGTTATGCTTCATAAGTCTTGCGTACTGGTCGTTAGCTTCCCAGCGGTCAAGAATTTCAGGCTCTCTTGTAGGAAGTCCTGCTCGCATCGGGAATTCGGTTTTTGGTAAATTTAATGTTTGATTGTAGTCCATTATTATTAACTCCTTATGTCAGGTTTATTTTTTCTTTTTGAAAAAGCCTCTGAATCTTGTTTCGTCAGTCTCATCATCTTCGTCTTCCTCAGGTGGAATGAGTGAAATCACCTCGTCGGTTTTGCCTGCATTCTTGTCTACGTTAAAGAAGCTTTCAAATGCAAGATTGCTTTCAAATTCAGGCTCATCATCAATCTCAGGTATCGAAGTTGCCGTCTGAGTAATCGGAGTGATTTCGTCTGCCGTGAAAGCGTCGAGTGCGCTTTGCACCTCCTCTTCAGTCGGAGGAGCACTCTCCTCTTCTTCACTGTCAATCTCATCATATTCATATGCAGGAGCATTTTCAAGAGATTCAATTATTTCGTCAACCTCATCATATTCCTCAGCTGCGCCATCTTCTTCAATTATATCAAAATCAAGCTCGCCGTCGATATCTTCTGCGCTGTCTTGCAAAGCAGTTTCGATTTCTTCTGCTTCTTCAACCTCTTCTGTTTCTTCAACTTCATCTACTTCATCAATCACTTCATTTTCTTCTGCTTCAGGGGTTTCTTCCTCTGCAGGCAGAGCCTCCTCGGCATCAGGCTGAACACCGATGATTTTCTCAACTGTTTCAAGCTTGCTGAGAAAAGCGGATTCGAGTACTTCTATCTCTGTCTTTTTCTCGGAAGTGTCTGAAAAGTTATTTTCAGCTGATGAAAGCTTTTCAAGCTGTGTACTGTAAAGTGATTTAAGAATTTTTGTAAATTCTTCTGCATCTGATTTAACTACTGCGGTAAGCTCGGCATAGCTGTCAGCCTCTGCCTTTGCATTTGCTACAAGCTCTTTGCACAAGCGGTGTGCCTGCACGAGAGCATCATTGCCAAGCATTTTTGCGCCGTTTATTGCATCGTTTGCTCTTTTTTCTGCAGAAGCAACAATTTCTTCAGCCTCAGCAGTTTTTTCAGCATTAAGCTTCGCTACAAAATCTCTTGCCTCAGCAATTATTTTGTCTGCCTTTTCGTTTGCATCGGTAACAATCTTCTGAGCAGAAGCAGTGCTCTGGGCAATTGTGCTTTCTGCCTGAGCCTTTGCATCGTCTGCAACCTTGTCTGCCATTTTCTGCGCATTTAAAAGCGTCTTTGTAATAGATGCCTCTTCCTCTCTGTACTCCTCAATACGATTTGCAAGCACGTCCATTTTTCGATAAAGCTCTTTGTTTTCACTTACAAGAGCTTCATAGGATTCTATTACCTCGGCAAGAAAGAGGTTAACCTCCTCACGGTCATAGCCCTGCTCGTCAACTACTGTGAGTCTTTTTTCACGAATCTGATTTGGTGTAAGCATAATTTATATTCTCCTTTTTCTGTTAACTTTCTCTTTTCTGTTTACCCGAACATTCCGTTATTTTCAAGCTCATCAAGCAAGTCACCCATAACGTCAACATTATACGGTGTTATGAGATAAGTGCCGTTTGAAACTCTTTTGATTTGTCCGTTACTTGCGTATGCGGCGCCGGTTAAAAAGTCAAGCAGTCTGCGTGCTTCATCACGATTTGTTCTCTCTATATTAAGCACTACTGCCCTGTTATGAGAAAGATTATCGGCAATAGCCGCTGCCTCCTCATACTTGTCAGGATTTGCAAGCACAACCTGAAGCTGAGTAGTAGTGTGAATATTTACAACCTTGTCGCTTTCGTGCCTGCGTCTCGGGCGCTCGTTTTGTACGTAGTCATCACGTCTGCCCCTATCACGCTCACGCCTTTGTCTTTCTCTTTCTTGTTCACGATCTCGGCTTCTCGGAGGTTCTATACCAAACGTGTTTTCATCTTTGTAATTGTCCTCGTAAATATCTTCAAACTCGTCGTCGCTGTCACCGACCATACCTTTGAGAAAATCCTTGAATCCCATATTCTCTTCTCCTTCTCGTTAAATTATCATTAAAAATATTTTCTTGCGCCGAAGATGGCAGAACCAACCCGAACTATATTTGAACCATTGGAAACGGCAGCCTCGAAATCGTCGCTCATTCCCATTGATAGAATTTCCATTTCAATATTTTCAAGCTTCTTTTCCTTGATATCCATAAATGCTTTGTGCATTAAATCAAAATATTGGGAAACCTCGGCTTCACTGTCACAAATCGGAGGAATAGTCATAAGACCTTTAATCTGAATATTATCCATCTGCGCTATTTCAAGCAAAAGCTCCTCAAGTGAGTCAAGATAAATACCGCTTTTCGACTCCTCCTTGCCGACGTTTACCTCAACAAGCACGTCGCTGATAATCCCCTTAAGTGCAGACACTCGACTGATTTCCTTGGCAAGCTTAACAGAATCAACAGATTCTATCATATCAACCTCGCCTACAATCTGCTTAACCTTATTAGTCTGCAAATGGCCTATGAGATGCTTTTCAACTCCGTCGAGGTGAAGCTCGTCTTTTTTGCCGAGATATTCCTGAACTCTGTTTTCGCCTATCAAATCAGCACCGAGATCAAGTGCGTGATTAATATATACGCTCTCAACAGTTTTTGTTACTGCCATAAGGCGAACGTCATCAGGACTTCGATTAGCCTTAACGGCAGCTTCGCATACCCTGTCTTTGATAGCCTTGTAATTATCCTCAATCGACTTAAGCCTTGCCTTATCCGGAATAATCTTTTCCATCGTGAAGCTCCTTTCCTTTCGTGATAATCTGGTCGTAGTACCTGATTGAATTACCGTTAGGCGTTTCATCATAAAACACTACGAAATCCTTTGTTGAATATATAATGTTGCTCTGTCTTTCGACAGCTTTACCTGAAACGAGAGCGTATACACACTTGTCGCCCTTTTCGTTAATATGAATTGATGATGTCGGAAGCCTGAAGCCTGTATATGATGCGGTACGAATCTCGATATCCTCATAGCGCATTGATGCTATCGTGCTGTCCATCTGGCTGCTTCTCAGCACAAGAACTGCCTTCTCCTGACCGAGAGAAATATCAGCTCCGCTGACAACCGTACAGTCAAATACTGCATCTGTATCCTTAACTGCAACCTCAAGTACGTCGCCGTTTTCAATCTCACCAATGTCGGCAGTATCTACAACACAGCACATATACCACTCATAGCTGTTTATCAGCTTACCAAAGCTTCCTTTTCCGTTTTCGCCGCTCTGTGCCTTTTCTATGTATCCGTTTAGCTCTTCTACAGTAAGCTCGCTTACTCTACTGTAATCAAAAGCAGTTTCAAGTCCGTCAACATATGAAGAAAAAACTCCTGATTTTTCAGTTGTTATATACCCTGTCGGCTCTGCTGAGGAAGCGTTGATACCGTTAATCTGCTCCTGAAGCTCTTTTGTAACAGCACTGAAATCAATCTTTTCGCCAATAAGCATTTGGTACTTTATCAGCTTTTCATTAATTTTGGCATTGTATTCTCCAAGACTGCTTATGCTGCCGTACTCTGCGTTTCGGATATAGCTGTTCACCTCGTTGAGAGTATCTCTGTCAAGGGTTCTTACGTCGGTAACAGTTGCTGAATTTCTGTTTTGCAGTTCAATATACTGGTCAAGCTGATTATGCAGATTTTTGAGCTTTGAGTAGTTTGCGGCACTCTCGGTTGAAGAGAAGCGCATAGCAATATTTCCGTTTGCCTTAACCTTCTCCCCATCTGCAACGCAAGCAACGGTAAGCTCATCAGCCTGCTCATTTATAAGCTGTTCATCACGAATAATGAGTGCCTTTGTTTCGACAGTTTCGTATACAGTCGATTTTACCGCCGTTACTGTTTCAAGCTCAACGTTAACTGCTGAATAAATATGAAAAATCACGTATCCTGCTACGATAAGGAAAAATACGATAAGCAGTGCTGTGTCAGGCTTGATATTAAGTTTTTTCTTATTCTTTTCAGCCATTTAAAAATTCCTCACAAGCTTTAATAGCAGTGTCCACTATCTCCTCATACGGCTTTGTATCCATAATCAGATTAACTGCCTCGCATCTTCTCTTAAACCACGTAATCTGCCTTTTGGCATAATTTCTTGTGTTCTGCTTAAGACGGCTTAGTGCATCGTCGATTGTGCACTGACGGTCAAAATACGGCTTAAGCTCCTTATGACCTATCGCCTGAGCAGAGGTTTTGGACTTATTTGACAGGCATTTCTCTGCCTCTTCAATTAAGCCGTTTTCTACCATTTTATCAACTCTTAAATTAATCCTGTCATAAAGCGTCTGTCGGTTTTCGTAGCTTAGCACGAAATAGAGCACGTCATACGGAGATTCTATTTTCCTTGAGTTGATGTTCTGCTGTGTTTTGCTTACACCTGAGTAATAAAGCTCGAGTGCCCTCACAACACGCTTTTTGTTGTTTTTGTGTATGTTCAGTGCTGATTCTTCATCAACACGTAAAAGCTCGTTATAGAGAGAATCAATATCTCTTTGCATAAGAGAGTCACGGAGTTTAGTGTCAATATTGATTTCCTCAAAGCAGATATTGTCAACAAGACTGTCGATAAAAAGTCCTGTTCCGCCGACGATGATAGGCACCTTGCCTCTATTTGATATATCATCAATACATTCTCTTGCAAGCCCGCACCATTTTGCAACCGAAAAGCTTTCTTCGGCATTAAGGATTTCCACAAGATGATGCGTTACCTGTTTCTGCTCACAGGCAGTAGGCGCGGCAGTTGCGACAGACATTCCTTTATACACCTGCATCGAGTCGGCAGAAATTATTTCACCGCCTACAGCCTTTGCAATTTCAATTCCTATTGAGGTTTTGCCGCTTGCCGTAGGACCTGCAACTACTATAATCTTTGTTTTGTCGCTCATTTCACACCCTGCCAAACTGCTTTTCAATATCGTATTTACTAAGCTTGATAAATACGGGTCTGCCGTGAGGACAAAATCTTATCTCAGGCATTGAAAGAAGCTTTCTTACAAACAATTCCTGCTCCTCACGAGATGTAAAATCGCCTGCCTTGACTGCACCTCTGCACGAGGCTGAATGGTATATCCAGTCAATCTTGTCAGGTGTAATATCTGTTTTATGCTCTAAAAGCTTCTGTGCTATTTCGGTTATAAGATCATTAATATCACTATCGACAACCAAGGACGGCACGGCTCTTACGATTACAGAGCTTTCGCCAAACTCCTCTGTTTCGAAACCGCACTGCAAAAGCAAATCGGCATTGTCGGTAATTGCAGTAAATTCGTCTTTACTGAGATTTACTGCAACGGGAGAGAGAAGCATCTGCACCTCGACAGTGGCATTCGCCTTAAGCGATTCATAATTCATTCGCTCGTGCGCCGCGTGCTTATCAATAAAGTAAAGCTCTTTGCCCATCTCAACAATAAGATACGTTTTGAATGCCTCGCCGATAAGTCTGAAGGTGATATCATCATTCTTGTCCTCATCACATACAACGGCTTTTGGCTGCTTTGAAACAACCGGCACATTCTGCCTTACCTCTTTACTTGTGTTGATATTATATATTTTTTCGATTGTATTATCGCTGTTTTCAGTGGGAGCTTTTTCATATGATGTCGGTGCCGATTTCATAACAGCGGCTTCGTTTACTGCCGAAGTCCTGAACGTCTGCTGAATCGGCAAAGAATCCTTTTTTTTGAAAAAATCAAGCCTTGCACTGTACTGCTGATTGACACTTGCAGTATCGCGAACAATTTGCTTTAACGGAAGCTTAGCCTCTTTAACAGTCCGATCTTCTTCTACAGCCGCCTTAACACCGTAATAAATCAGCTCGAAAATCGGTCTTTCGTTTGAGAAACGCACCTCAATCTTTGCCGGATGAACGTTTACGTCAACGAGTGCAGGATTCAGCTCTATGTTGAGCACGCACATAGGGAATCTGCCTGCCATTATAGAATTTTTATAAGCCTGCTCGAGTGCCGCCATTGCAGTCTTAGATTTAACGAGTCTGCTGTTGATGAAGAAGAATTGCATTGCCCTGCTTTTTCTTGAAGCAGTCGGCTTTGACACAAAGCCTGACACACGCATATTCTCATACGTATAATCCACTTCAAGCAGACCGTCAATAACTTCCCGTCCGAAAACTGAGTATATCGCTGACTTCAGCTCACCGTTACCTGACGTAATAAGTGTCTGCTTGCCGTCACGAATAAATCTAAAGGATATTTCAGGATGTGATATAGCCATTCTGTCAACTACGCCGGCTACGGAATTACCCTCGGTGACGTCCTTTTTTAAGAATTTCATTCTTGCAGGAGTGTTAAAGAAAATATCTCTTATAACTATCGTTGTGCCCTTAGGGCATCCTGCATCGTCAAGGCAGATTTCTTCACCGCCTGCAATTTCGTATCTTGTGCCGATGTTTTCATTATCGGCTCTTGTGAGAAGCTCTACTCTTGATACGGCAGATATAGATGCCATAGCTTCACCCCTGAAGCCGAGAGTAGCTATAGAATTCAAATCATCCTTTTTTGAAATTTTGCTCGTTGCGTGAGAAACGAACACCTTTTTAACCTGTGCTCGCTCAATACCGCAACCGTCATCTGTAATTCTGATGTAGGTAGTACCGCCGTTTTTAATTTCAACGGTGACACTCTTAGCACCTGCATCAATTGAATTTTCTATCATTTCCTTAACGACTGAAGAAGGTCTTTCAACTACCTCGCCTGCTGCAATGAGCTGGTATATTTCTTTTGGCAGAATATTTATTTCAGGCATTGAAATTCCTCCTTTCGTCATTATTTATTGCTTATGAAAGCTCGTCTGCTTTCTTCTTAAGGTCATAAAGCGTCTGCATAGCCTCAATCGGTGTAAGAGTATTTATGTCAACTGCTCTGAGTATCTCCATAATCTCCTGTCTGCCGTTTGCGGTGAAATTATACTGAATTTCACGATCATCTTCGTCATCATCGGCAGTATTTTCCGCCTTAAACTCAATCGGCACGGCATTCTTTTCAAGTTCTTTGAGTATTGTCTTTGCTCTTTTTACAACGCTGTCAGGCACGCCCGCAAGCTTTGCAACCTCTATACCAAAGCTCTGGTCTGCTCCACCACGTACAATTCTGCGAAGAAACGTAATATCATCACCGCGTTTTTTTACTGCGATTGAGAAATTCTTTACTCCATCAATCATTCCCTCCATAGCAGTAAGTTCGTGATAGTGTGTAGCAAATAAAGCTTTTGCACCAAGGCTGTTTTTTTTGCACACAAATTCAAGAACGGCTCTTGCAATGCTCATTCCGTCAAATGTTGAAGTTCCCCTGCCGATTTCATCAAGAATTATCAGCGAAGATGAAGTTGCGTTTTTAAGTATCGTTGATACCTCGTTCATCTCGACCATAAAGGTTGACTGGCCTGTTGCAAGGTCATCACTTGCGCCGACTCTTGTAAATATTGCATCAACTACGCCGATATGAGCACTCTTTGCCGGAACAAATGAGCCTATCTGCGCAAGCAGAGTGATAAGCGCAATCTGTCGCATATAAGTTGATTTACCTGCCATATTCGGACCGGTAATAATTGCACATCTGTTTTCACCAAGGTCAAGCCTTGTATCGTTTGAAACGAACGGCGCATCATTAAGCAGTGATTCCACAACAGGATGTCTGCCGTCTTTAATGTCTATCACGCCGTCATTTGATATTACAGGGCAGGTGTAGTTATTATTAACTGCAACCTCTGCAAGAGAAGCGAGCACGTCAAGCTTTGCAATCGCCTTTGCAGTTGACTGAAGGCGCTCAGCCTCGCCTGCAATTACGTTTCGTACCGAGCAGAAAATCTCATATTCAAGAGCAATGCATCTATCCTTAGCACCGATAATTTTGCCCTCAAGCTCCTTAAGCTCTTGCGTAATATATCTTTCGCAGTTTGTAAGTGTCTGCTTTCTTATGTAGGTTTCAGGGACTAAGTCCTTATATGAATTAGTTACCTCAATATAGTAACCGAATACTCTGTTATATCCAACCTTAAGCTTTGGTATTCCCGTAAGCTCACGCTGTTCACTTTCGATTGAAGCAATTATTCCTGCTCCATCGTCCATTATTGCCTTAAGGCTATCGATTTCCTCATTGTAGCCTTTTCTTATAAGTCCGCCCTCGCGCACTGAAAACGGAGGCTCGTCTACGATTGCCAAGTCAATTAACTCTTTTATATCCTCAAGCGTGTCGATTGAGTTATAGATTTCTTTAATCATAGCCGAGGAGGTATCTTCGAGCTTTTCCCTGATAATCGGAAGCTTCTCAAGAGTAGACTCAAGAGCCTTGAGCTCCTTTGCGTTTGCAGTACCGTAGACAATTCTTGTAATGAGCCTTTCTATATCGTTAACGCCCACGAGTGCTTCCCTGATTGAATCCCTCATAATGGGGTTATCGACAAGCTGTACTACTGCATTCTGCCTCTTGACGATTTTAGGTATCGACATCAGCGGTCTTTCAATCCAGGATTTAATCATTCGCTTGCCCATAGCAGTTTTGGTCTTGTCTATAATCCAGAGAAGCGAATGTCTTTTCTCACCTGTCATCATTGATTTTGTAAGCTCAAGATTACGTCGTGCACTGATGTCAAGCTTCATATACTGCTCTTCGTCATAATAATCAATTTCGGACGGTGCTTCTATTTCCTCTCGCTTTTGCGTAACCTTGAAATAAGCGATAATTGCACCAAGCGCCGAAACGGCAGACTTGCTGTGCCCTATTTTAAGAGAAGCTATTTCTTCTCTTTTCAGCGTTTCAATAATCAAAGAGGTACATTCGTCAAAGTCAAACAATTCATCATCAAGAACCTCAACGCTTGCATTTATCCTTTTTGCAAAGCTTTCAAGATCTTTCAAATCAAGTGCCGATGAATTAATAATAAGCTCCTTTGGAGAGTACGTTGAAAGCTGGTTAATAAGCTTTGATTCAATATCATCACCGCTGAGAACCGTAATGTGAAACTCACCTGTTGAAACGTCGGCAAAGCACAAGCCGAGCTCATTATCCCTAAGGCATACTGAGCAAAGATAATTATTTGCTCCGTCCTCAAGCATATTGCTCTCGATAACAGTACCGGGGGTTATGATTCTTACGACATCTCTTTTGACTAAACCCTTTACTGTAGCAGGATCCTCCATCTGCTCGCAGATAGCAACCTTGTAGCCGCGTGAAACAAGCTTTGCGATATAGCTGTCAGCACTGTGAAACGGCACTCCACACATCGGTGCTCTTTCGCCCTGACCGCAATCTCTACCCGTCAGTACAAGGTCGAGCTCCTTAGATGCAAGTTTTGCATCCTCAAAAAACATCTCGTAAAAATCACCAAGACGAAAGAACAAAATCGTATCGGCATATTCATTTTTTATCTGAAAATATTGAAGCATCATCGGTGAAAGCTTTTCTTCATTCTTTGCCATATGCTCCTCCTCTTTTGTCCCTCTGATAGTCTTGCCTTTATGCAGGGGCAAGGTGTATGCACTCCCGCCCCTACAGGTTTATAATGGCTGATTAGTGGCAGCCTCCGCAGGTGCAGCAGTCGTGTGTGCAGTCCTGTGCAGGAAGCTCGCAGGTTTCAGCATCCTGACCGTCGAAGAAAAGACCGATCATACCGCTGATATACTTTGCAAGCTCTTCCATCTTAGTTGCAGCTGCAGAATAATTCTGCATATTCTCGCCTTCCATAATTTCGGAATAAAGCTTCTGGTAATCCTGTTGAAGCTCAGCAATTCTTTCCTGTGAAGCCTCCTCACCCTTTTCAGCCTCCTGCTGATACTTAAGTGAGATAAGCTGAAGTTCCTGCATCTGCTGCTGAAGCTTTTCGTCAGCGTCGTTTGCAGCAGCTGCTGCCTGAAGAGCTGTAAAGCGCTCATCCTTCTGAATTTCCTTGCCTAACTCTCTGAGTGCTGATTCAATACTCATATTTCTTTCTCCTTTAACATTTCTCCCCTCATAACAAACGTAAGAGGTTCGATTACTTTTACTTTTTGAAAAGTGCCGATAAGGCTTTCGTCACCTTCAAATTCTATAATTAAATTGCCGTCATTTCGTGCGGCAACGTAATTATCTCCAAGCTTGCCCTTGCCATAGACGTAGCATTTGAACACCTTGCCTTTATGAAGTGCCATCTGAGATGCGCTGATTTGCTCCTGCAAATCCGTAAGCTCCTTAAACCATTTTGACTTTTCCTCAGCAGAAATAGGATCAGGCATTTCAGCCGCAGGCGTACCCTTTCGCGGTGAATAGATAAAGGTGAAAAGCGACGTTGCCTTTACCTCTTCAACAAGGCTTAGTGTTTCTTTAAAGTCCTCATACGTTTCACCCGGGAAGCCTACGATAATGTCACTCGTAATTGAAAGCTCGTCCCCCATAAGCTCCTTTGCGTAATTAATCAGCTTAAGGTACTGCCCTCTTGTATAATGTCTGTTCATCGCTTTAAGCACTCTGTCGCTGCCGCTTTGAAACGGAAGATGAAGATGCTGTGCAACCTTTTCGCACTGAGCCATAACTTCAATAAGCTCAAACGTGCAGTCCTTAGGGTGACTCGTCATAAAACGGATTCTGAAATCGCCGTCAATATCGTTAAGCTCGCGAAGCAGACTTGCAAAGCTGACGTTCGGGGTAAGGTCCTTGCCGTAGGAATTTACGTTCTGCCCAAGAAGAGTAATTTCCTTATACCCCTGATTAACAAGCTCTTTGAATTCTTTAATGATATCCGCCTTTTCACGGCTTCGCTCTCTTCCGCGAACATACGGCACTATGCAGTATGTGCAGAAATTGTTACAGCCGTACATAATCGGGAGCCATGCCTTTGCATCATTATCCCTTTTAACCGGAATACCCTCAGCTATTGCTCCGTCCATATCGGGAATTTCGAACACTCTTCTTCGTCCTGTCATCGCTCTGTAAAGAAGCTCGGGAAGCTGATGAATCACGTGGGTGCCGAATACGAGGTCAACAAACGGGTACGATTTCTTAATTTTATCTGCTATATGCTTTTGCTGCATCATACAACCGCAAAGAGCGATTATAGTGTCGGGGTGCTCTCTCTTGTAGCTTTTAAGTGAGCCGACGTTTCCGAAAACTCTGTCCTCAGCGTGCTCACGAACAGCACAGGTGTTAAAAATTATGAGCTGAGCCTCAAGCCTGTCAGATGTAAAATCATATCCCATAAGCTCGAGCATACCCTTGATTTTTTCGCTGTCGGCAACATTCTGCTGACAGCCGTAGGTTATTACGCAGGCAAGCGGTTTACTGCTGTATCTTGCCGAAACGGCTGAACTGACCTTCTGCGAAAACTGCTCCTGTCTCTGAAGTTCCTCACTGCTTATAACGGCTGTTTTTTTTGTATCTTTACTCACTTAATTTACCTCTTGGCATAGTAATGCATTATACATAGCTTATTATAACAGACCCATATTATATAATCAATATATAAATATAAATAAATATATATAAAATAAAAGTAAATTAGTTTGGTAAAATAAACATATTACACAAGAGTGATTGATTTTTAATGCAAACAGTGATAAAATACTGTCATTATATACAAAATTGCAGGTGGTTTTATGCTTAAGAAAAGAGGAGCAGGTGTTCTTCTTCATATAAGCTCAATGCCGAGTGATTACGGCATCGGAGTTTTTGACAGCAATGTTAAAGAATTTATTGATACAATTGCAGATATGGGCTTTACCTATTGGCAGGTGCTTCCGTTCAACCCACTTGATGATGCCAATTCGCCGTACTGCTCACCCTCTGCCTTTGCAGGAAATTATCTTTTTATCGATCCAAAGGGTCTTAAGGAAATGGGACTTGCAACCGAGCAGGAGGTAGCGGACAACATCTACAATGGCTCGCCCTATACTGCCGATTACAAGTTTGCGTCACAAAAGCGATTAGAGCTTCTTAAAAAAGCATTTTTGAGAATTGATGACGCTCTCGCAAAACAGATTAAGGATTTTGAAATAGCAAATCCATGGCTGACGGATTACAGTGTGTTTATGGCTGTCAAAGAACAGGAAGATATGAAGCCATGGTGGCAGTGGGAGGATAAGCACGCACATTATTTTCAGTGCATTAAGGATATTTATTCGTACGAAGAGGCTGCCGCATTTTGGAAATTCGTTCAGTTTATTTTCTACAAGCAGTGGAATGAGCTTAAGGAATATGCAAACGGCAAGGGCATAGCAGTTATAGGAGATATGCCTATTTACGTAGCTATGGACAGTGCTGACGTATGGTCAAATCTGCCTATGTTTCTCATTGATGAAAAGACTCTTAAGGTCGAAAAGGTTGCAGGTGTTCCGCCAGACTATTTCAGCGAGGACGGTCAGCTTTGGGGTAATCCGATTTATGACTGGAAGGCTATGAAAAAGGACGGCTACAGTTGGTGGCTTTCACGCTTAGGTCACGCACTGAAAACGTATGACACCGTAAGAATTGACCACTTCAGGGCATTTGCTTCCTACTGGGCAGTCCCCGCCGAATCAGAAACTGCAAAGATCGGTGAATGGGTTGACGGACCGAGGATGGACTTCTTTAGCAAAGTGTTTGAGAAATATCCTGATGCACCTATTATTGCCGAGGATTTAGGAGTATTCGGTGAGGACGTTGTAAAGCTTTTGGAGGACACGAAGCTCCCCGGTATGAAGGTTGTCCAGTTCGGCTTTGACCCTAATTCCGACTCCTCTCATATGCCTCATAATGCTACGCAAAACAGTATAAATTACGTAGGCACTCACGATAACAACACGATTCTCGGCTGGCTGTGGGAGGCGAGCGAGGAAGAACGCAGATTTGCCCTTGATTACATCGGCTTCAGCGGTGATAACTGGGGTGAAGGCGGATTCTACAGTCAGTCCTGCAGAAGGGTGATTGAAGCAGTATGGAAAAGCGCTTCAAACGTTGCAGTTGTGGCATTTCAGGATATGTGCGGCTTCGGCAGTGATGCAAGAATGAACGTACCCGGTGTGCCCGAAAAGAACTGGCTTTTCAGAACAACCGCAGATACGATAAGAAATATTGACAAAGAATATTTCAAAAAAATAAATTCCCTTTACCGCAGAATGTATCCTGTGTTTGGGAAATAAAAAAGTAAAGCACTATTTCAGCTTGACTGAGATAGTGCTTTTTCTTTAGAAAGCATTGCTCATTGGATAAAAAACGGTAGGCAGATTGCCTCCCCTACATCGAAACAAGGACGTTACGGTTTGCTTGTAGAAGAGACCCGTAAAATATTAAATCAGCTTTCGTTATTGTTTGAGCAGCAGTTCGGGCAGGTAGAGCCCCCCTCCCTGTCAATCGGGAAAAATTCATCAATCGGGAATTCAATTGACTGGAAGGTTTCGCAAGGACTTGTTGTGTTGCAGTTGCATTCTCTTTCAGGTATGCAATAATCGTATGCAGGGATAAGAAGCTGTGAATCCCTCTCAAGCTGAACGATTGAGAACAAACCAAGGGTAACAAGCACTGCTGTGTTTGATGTATTAGCCGATATTGTATCCTCAGCAGCAGTAAGAATTGACTGAGGGAAAGACATACAGCAATTAACGTTACACTTGCAAGCATCAATTATATCTGTTGAAAGAATAACCGGATCAACAGCCTGAACCTTTGCCACAGGATTTGTATACTGAGGTGATACAGGGCAATCAAGTGCCTCGCTGTTCTGATTTGATACGAACACCTTTACGTCGCCGTCTCCGCCGTAAAGAATGCACTTTTTGTTAAACTGTGCATATCCGATTGCTACCTGCGGAGTAGTGCAAGGTGCTGCATAGGTGTCAAATCTCAGCTTGAAATAGAAGGTTATGTCAATACTGTAAAAGCCCCTGTTAAACGGCACTTCCTCAACATCAATGCTTACCTCTTCAATTGTGCAGTCTCTCGTCTTAATCGTTACTGCCTCATCAATAAGACGCTGGCTGCGAGAAAAAAATGTAACTCTTAAATCCTCTAAACAATCCTTACTTACACAGCTGTCAAGAATACGTTTTGTATCTATGCAGACAGCTTCATTTACTCGTCTCTCACCTGTTTCTAAAATTGAATTTTCAGGCATAACAAAACTCCTTCATCAAGTATTGAAGTAAACTTCACTACATTCTATGAAGGAGTAATTGAAATGTTAATTAAATATCAAATATACTGAAAAAACTGACGATTTTCTGTTTTACAATAGGTATACTTTTATAAAGACTTGTCTACTTTTTCTTGTTATGAAATTGCCTGATATATACTTATAGTATATGTATTAATCCTTAATCATACAAATTTTTAGTGCCTTTTGCTCGACCTTGAAATTAACTTCGTTATAATAAAAGTCCTCGCCGTCGCAATTACCGAGAAGGTTGCTTCCGTCTGACATCCATATTCTTCCCGACTTGATATAGCCCTGATGAACGCGCTTGCTCGTTTCCTCTGTCAACGTGCCCTCGGAATATTTAAGAATAAGCGGTACTGCTTCAGCAAGCGACAAGCCGTCAATCATAGTGAAATCAAGCAGTCCGTCGTCAAGAATCGAATTTGGTGCAGGGCAGAAGCCGCCACCGTAATAGCTTGCGTTACAGATTGCAAGAAGAGCGTAGTCCTTGTCATCACACTTCATCTGATATTCTTCATTTGTTTCCTTGTCAAAGCAGGTTATATCGTAGCTTAATTTATAGTGAAGAGGCTTCATCAAAACAGGTATAATTCCGATATTATAAGCCTGATGACCTATAAACGGGAACTTATTTGCAATCTTTTTGCCCATAATTTCAACAAGAGTATCAACACCGAAGCTCATTACGTTAATACACTTTTCGCCATTATAATCAATAAGGTCAATCGGCTTAATATCGTACTTAATCCTGCCATTATAAAATCCGAAGGCTTTGATGACGTTTTCTACGTTAATTTTCTTCGTGCCGTAAACCTTTTTTGCAAAGTCATTGCCCGTGCCAAGAGGTAAAACCATTAACGGTGCATCAGTTCCCGCAATGCCGTTTGCAATTTCGTGAACGGTGCCGTCGCCGCCGCAGGAAACGATTACGCAGTCACTGCCGAACTTATCGGCATATCTTTTTGCAATATCCTTGGCTTCACCGTGTTGGTGTGTTTCCTCTATAATCATTTCATCATCAAGCTGACGAAATGTTGACTTTATCCTTGAAAAAATTTTGCTTTTATCATCATTTCCTGCTATCGGATTGACTATAAATACGTACTTCAAACTACTCCCTCTTTTCATTATAATATTAAACTCTTCTCACTTTACATAACTCTCGTTCCGCCGACAGGTCTTATAATCAGCACGTGGCACGAACCCTTGCCGAATATGCCGTCCATAACCGCCTTGAACTCGTCAAGCTTTTCATTTTTTACAAATGCCTGAATAGTTCCCGCAAAGCCGCCGCCGTGAACTCTGTAGCCTGTTTTGATAAGATTATCTGCAACGCAGAGTGCAAGCGAAAGCTTCTGCTCCAAAGGCTTGTTCGGTGAATAAACGTTTTGATTATACATAAAGGATGAATTTCCGGACTCCTCAATTGTGCTTATAAAGCTGTCAAAATCATTTTCTTCGAGCGCCTTAACTGCAGAGTCTACTCTTTCATTTTCCTTGAAGAAGTGCATTGCACGAATGATTGCTCTGTCATTCACCTTGCCTGTAAGGTTGGGAATTTCAGAAAGAAAATCGTTAAATTTGATTTCACGAAGCACCTTTTGTCCCATTGCATTTGCAACTGACTCCATCTCTCCCCTTACTGCCGCATAATCGTCTGTCAAATCACTGTGACTGCCGTGAGTATCGACAATACAAAGGTTGTAACCGCTTTGTGCAAAATCATAATCAATCTTTTTGATAATAGGAGTATCAGTATTTTCAAAATCGATAGTAACAAAGCTTCCTACAGATGAAGCCATCTGATCAAGAAGTCCTGACGGCTTGCCGAAGAATACATTTTCGCTGTACTGAGAAGCCTTGGCAATCTCAACGGCATCAATCTTTCCGTCGTTGTAGAGATAAGAAATAATATTTCCTATAAGCACTTCAAACGCAGCAGAAGAGGACAAGCCTGAACCGCCCATAACGTCATTCGTTGTACAGGCATCAAATCCACCTGTAGAATAACCGAGCTCGTTAAGTCTTGCAATGACACCTTTTATCATAGCCGATGATTTTCCGTAGCCGCTTTTAGAGGGAGATAAATCAGATATGTCAACAGTATTCATAGCGTGACCCTCTGACTTCTCGTTGATAACTGCGCTGTCGCTTTTTGCCGCAACTGCAATAGCATCAAGATTAATAGACGCCGCAAGCACCTTGCCGTTATTATGGTCGGTATGATTTCCGCAGATTTCGGTTCTGCCCGGCGCACTGAGTACCATTACATCTCTGCTGTCGCCAAACATCTCAGCAAACTTTTTAATAATTCTTATGTATCGCGGCTTTTGAGAATTCACAGCCTCGTCTGTGACGTACACGGACCTGAGGGCAACATCCATTTCTCCTGTCTCGATTTTACTGATAAGCTCACTTGGTTTCATAACTTTTCTCCTTTAAGTTGGCGGAAGTCGAAAGGATATGGTTTTGGCTCAATCTTTTCCGCCAATACTTCGTTAAATTATTTTTGAACACAGCAGTATGCAAGAATAATTATGCATTTTAGGCATATTATTCGGCTACCGCCAACTAAAGCACTATTTTATATTTTTCCTTTTCTGAGTAAATCAAAAGCGTCTGATTCATTTGCTTTGACTTTATACCGTAAAACACGTTAAACACAAATGCCGAAATGCCTGTAAAAGCAACGACAATTATCAGCAGTACTATAAACTGAACTGAAAACGGATTGAATATTGCACCGCCGATTTTTGTATATATAAACAACCTCGGCATAAATCCAAGCAGACTTAAACAACTGTAATAAACCAAATCATATTTCATAGAGCCGTAATACTTTGACACCATTCCAAGTGGAATTGACGGCAGAAGTCTTGATACGAAAAGCACGTACGGATTACCCGTTCCCTTAAACTGTATCCAGTCCCTGAGAAAGCGAAGCTGTTTGATGCCTAAAATCATTCCTGTCCAGCCACCGCCTATAAATCCGCCCTCAACGTACTTAACGATAAAAAAGAAAAAACTAAAAATTATATTTATTACGACAGCCTGCCATAACGGAAATACGATACCTGAAATAACGCACAAAAATCCCATAGGTATCGGAAGCTGGCACTTTGCTATATAAAGAGCAAATATGCACAAAATTATCTCAGTATCACTGTCAAGCGCAACGATAGCATCATCAATTTTCTGAAGCCAGTTAATGAGTGTGTCAAAGCGTATCTCAAGCTTTTCGTGATTATATAAAACAATACTTAAGAACACCAGCGCACCTGTCATAACAAGCAGCAGAATAGTAGTTATAAATCTTGTTTGATGGCGTTTTTGCTGTTTCACAAGGTCATCTCCCGAAAATTAACTGTTAATCTCTTTAAAATTGCCTAAAAATTCAAATTCCGGCAGTTCGTCAGACAATGCACAGATTAAATCAATCGTTGATTCCTCCCTGACATTGCCGAGCACATCCACATAAAAGTAATAGTTAAATTCCTCGTCATTTTCAATCGGACGGGATTCAAGCTTCGTAAGGCTGAGCCCTGCCATAGAAAATCTGCCGAGCACTCTGTAAAGTGAACCTGTTTTGTGAGCGCAGGTAAATATGAGCGAAATCTTATCTGCGTCATCGCTGATAATAAGCTTTTTAGAAATAACTATAAATCTCGTTCTGTTACTATTATTATTCTGCACGTTTCGTCTTAAAATCTTAAGACCGTATTTTTTTGCTGCTGACTCAGAGCAAATTGCAGCAACGTCATCTCTTGCACACTCGGAAACGTATTTTGCAGCAGCCGCAGTGTTAGTATAGTTTACACCTGTAAAATCAAAGTTTTTTATAAAATTATTACACTGTGCGAGTCCCTGAGGGTGAGAATATATTTCTTTTATATTTTCATATTTTGTATCAGCCTTTGTGCAAAGGCAGTGCTCAATCTTAAGGTCATAAGCACCGACAACATAAAATCTGTACTTCATAATCAAATCGTACGATTCGTGAACTGAGCCTGCTGTAGAGTTTTCTACAGGAATTATGCCGAACTTTGCCTGCCCCTTGTATACTGCTTCAAAAACGTCCTCAAACTGCCTGTAAAACCTTACAGGAGAGCCGGGAAACAGCTTTGAAGCCGTAAGACCGCTGTATGCACCTTCTACTCCCTGACAGGCAACACATTCTCCGTCAGCAGTGATTTTTCCGTCGCCGAGGGATTCGGTTATTTCGTCACGAAGCTTCTTGCCGCCGCCGATGATTTTGTGCTGAAGAGCTCTTGAGGCATCCATAGTAGCGGCAAATACAGTCTTGATAGCCTCACCGTGCTCACCGCACTTTTCTCCAACGTTATCAAGAATTTCCTGCTCACGCTGAGGATTAAGAACAGGAAGTCCCCTATCAAACTTATACTGAGCAACCTTTTCGGAAATCCCCATTCTTTCTATAAGAAGAGGAATAAGCTGCTCGTCAATTCTATCTATCTCTTTTCTAAGATCCAGTAAATCCATTCTAATTATATTTCCTTTTTACATCATTAAGTCAAGCAGACCAAAGGCAACTGCAGCCTCGATAACAGGTACTGCCCTCGGTACGATACAAGGATCATGCCTGCCCTTAATTACAAGTGTTTCCTCCTCCATTGTCTGAAGATTTACACTTTTTTGCTCCTGTGAAATTGACGGAGTCGGCTTAATTGCTGCCCTTACTATAATCGGTGCACCGCTTGTCATACCGCCGAGAACACCGCCGTTATTGTTTTTTTCTATAAATACTCTGCCGTCTTTAACGGAGTACGGATCATTAGCCTGTGAGCCGTGCATAGCTGCAATATCAAAGCCGGCACCAAACTCAACCCCCTTAACGGCAGGAATAGCAAAAAGTATTGAAGCAAGCTTACTTTCTACAGTTGAAAAAATATTTGAGCCGATTCCGACAGGAAGTCCTACTGCGGCACACTCAATAACACCGCCGACACTGTCAAGCGAAAGCCTTGCCTCCTCTACAGCCTGACGCATCTTATCCTCTACGTCATTATCAATGACTGCAAAAGCCTTTGAGGATACGTCTTTAAGCTGCTTTGCAGTCACCTCTGCCATATCAAAGCCTTTGTCGCTCACGTCGGAAATACTCTTAATATGCGCGCCTACGGTTATTCCCTTTTGCTCAAGAATCTGCTTTGCAACAGCACCTGCAAAAACAATCGGCGCAGTGAGTCTGCCACTGAAATGACCGCCTCCTCGAATATCGTTATTGCCGTTATACTTAACGTAAGCAGGATAATCACTGTGAGAAGGTCTCGGTACAGACATCAGATTACTGTAGTCACCGCTTTTAGTATTACTATTTTCAATCTCCATAGCAAGCGGGGCTCCGGTTGTGATATTGTCAATCACACCTGAAAGGATAATCGGAATATCCTTTTCAAGCCTTGGAGTAGCCGTTTTATCCTTGCCGGGAGCACGTCTTGCCATTTCAAAATATATCTTCTCCATATCAAGCTCAAAGCCGGCAGGAAGTCCGTCTATAATACAGCCTATTGCACTGCCGTGGCTCTCGCCGAAAACAGAAAGCTTAATATTTTGTCCGAAATTAGAGGACATCTGCATTACCTCCAAGCATATTATAATCCTCAAAAAATGAGGGATATGATTTATTTATACTCTCGGCATCATCTATCTGAATTTCATCATCAATGAATAGTGATGCAATCGAAAATGCCATAACAATCCTGTGATCATTATAGCCCTTAAGCCTACCGCCGTTAAGCTTTTTGCCGCCGTTGATAATCATACCGTCATTTGTTTCCTCAATATCTGCACCAAGTGTCTTGAGGTTAGTTACAACGCTTTGAATCCTGTCGGACTCCTTATATCTCAATCTCTCGGCACCCGATATTACAGTCCTTCCCTCAGATAAAACTGCAAGCACTGCAATAATCGGCACTAAATCGGGAATATCCGTTGCGTCAACGTCTGCACCCTTGAGCTTTCCGCCAAGCATTGTAACACTGTCGCCGTTAATTTCAAATCGCGCACCAAAGCTCTTCAGCACGTCAAGTATTGCCTTGTCGCCCTGAGTGGTATTCATATCAAGTCCCTTAACGGTGACACCGCCGTTCATTGCACCTGCAACAAGGAAAAATGCAGCCTGCGACCAGTCACCCTCAACGGTATAATCTATCTTGTTAAAGCTCTGTCCTCCGTGAACGAGGTAGCCGAAATCAGTTTCAAAAACCTTAACACCGTAATCAGACATAACCTTTACAGTCATATCAACGTACGGCTTTGACTGAAGCTTTGTTGTCAGCACAACTGCACTGTCGCCATCAAGCGTAGCAAGTGCAAGAAGAAGTCCTGTTATGTACTGACTGCTGACATCTCCTGCAACCTCAAAGCGTCCGTTACTAAGCTTACCGCTGATTTTAAGAGGCAAAAATCCGTTGCTCTCTACCTTGACATTATGCTTAGGTAACAGCTCAAGATATTCGCCAAGTGTCCTTACCGTAAGGCTTCCCTCGCCGATAAAGGTGACATCTCTGCCGAAAGCTGCCGCAACAGGTATCATAAAGCGCATTGTCGAGCCGCTTTCAATACAGTTTAGTATATCACTGTTGTTTTTAAGTGATTCAATAATACCTACTGTTGCTTTCATATCGTTAGAATCAATAATAGGCTTTACAGTTCCGCCACCTGCAAGATATGAGCAAATCAGTGCCCTGTGAGCCGCTGATTTTGACGGGGGAGCAGTAACGCTGCCCTTAAGGCTTCCACTGTGTAAAACTACATTACTCATTCAATTTCTCCAAACATTTTCGGTATATCTTCCATAGGTACGCTTTTGATGAAGCTTTCGCCAATCTTGCTTATCATTGCAAATTTTATACCTTTATCAGTTCTCTTTTTGTCTGCATTCATAGCAGAAATAATTTCGGCAACAGGGTGTATGTCCTCGGTTTTCATCGAGTATTTTTCAAGAAGTGTCTTAATTCTGTCAGCCGTCCCCTGCTCGGTAATACCAATATTCTCGCCTGCTTTTGCAATCATCACCATACCGATGCCGACAGCCTCACCGTGAGAAACAGTCTCAAAATTCCAGAGCTTTTCAATAGCGTGTCCGCACGTATGACCGAAGTTCAGAAGTGCTCTCTCGCCGTGCTCCTTTTCATCATTTTCGACAACTATTCGCTTAGTATCAACCGACTCAAAAATCAAATCCTCAATGAAATCTTTGGGATTTTCATTTTCAAGCCTTGCAAAGAGTGACGACGATTTGATACATCCGTACTTTATAACCTCACCCATTCCGTCTGCAAAGAAATGATCAGTCAGCGTATCAAGAACATTCGGGTCAATAATCACAAGTCTTGGCTGATGGAATGCACCGCAAAGATTTTTACCTTGCGGTAAATCAACACCTGTCTTGCCCCCAACTGAAGAGTCAACCTGCGAAAGCAAGGTAGTTGGGATCTGCACAAAATCTATACCGCGCAGAAATATTGACGCAGCAAAGCCTGCCATATCACCGCAAACTCCGCCACCGAGTGCGACAACTCCATCACCGCGCGTCATTCCCTTGTCTGCCATAAATTCGACCATATCAAGAACGGTCTGAGGCTTTTTTGACACCTCTCCTGCCCTGAAAACGTACTCATAAACTGCGTATCCCTGAGCCTCGAGCGAAGCTTTGACGCTTTCGCCATAGAGCGGATACACGTTCGTATCGCTGATAAGAGCAAGCTTTTTGCCTGTGAGCACAGTTTTTACAAGCTCACCTGCCATAGAAAGCAAGCCTTTTTCAATAAGTATATCATACTTCGGATTAACATTAACAGTAAGCTTTTTCATTATCCGATTTCCTCTTTGATTTTGTTACCCATCTCCATAAGGGTGTGAAGCTGATTACCGTCCTTGTTCACAATTGCGTATTTGAATTTCATAAGATTTGAAACAAGGTCATCAATTTCTCTTACAAGCGGCTCGCCGTTTGCTATAAACAGCTCGGTCCACATGTCTGCATTTATTCTTGCAACACGGCTTACGTCTCGATATGAGCCTGCCGAATAGCCGGCGTGCTGAGGTGCAAGAGGTGACAAAACGTAGCTGCAAGCAAGCACGTGAGCAATCTGCGACGTAAAAGCAATCATCTCGTCATGATGCTCGGGTGTAGTAACTACGGTGCGTGCAAAACCCATCTCCTGCGCAAGTCCTACGAGTGCGTCTGTGATATACCTTGGTGTGTACTCATAGGGAGTGCAGATAAATGATGCATTGTCAAACAGAGTCGGCAGTGAATTATCGTATCCGCTTACCTCTCGACCTGCCATCGGATGTGCACCGACAAAGTAAAAATTGAAGTCCTGATTATCAAGCTCCTTGCAAAGCTTTGTCTTGATACCGCAAGAATCGGTAACGATGCTGTTTTCTTTGAATAAATCTTTGTTCTCTATAATAAAAGGTGCAATCGCATCAGGATAAAAATTTATAAACGTAATATCTGCCTTTGGAATAAGAACGGACAAATCGCCTGTTTCGTCAATAACTCCGTCCTCAACGGCACGGTGAGAAACTGACGTAGTTCTGTTCCATCCCATTACGTGATGAGCAGTATTTTTCTTTAACGTCTTGGCAAGGCTTGCACCGATAAGACCAAGACCGACAATAAGTATATTCATATGGTCGCACTTCCACTTATAAATTTACATATATAATAATATATAAATTATAATAAGTCAAATTAAAAAAATATAAATTAATTATTGTTTTATTTTCGAAAAAATACAGAATTATATTTTTACAATTGAAACGGGAGGCAGGTTGCCCCCCCTACAATATAACTGAAATGTCATTGCTTGTCGTAAGGGAAGATATTATCCTCCCGTCTTTATGCGCACGCATAGCGATGTGGTCATCGCTCCCTACAGATTTTCTATTCAATACAATTTCAGCGCGGTTAGGCGCATTTAAAAGAAAAAAGGTCGGAAATTTCTTTCCGACCTTTTGGGATATTCACTTGATATTATTCAAAATATCTTGCTCCTGATACCGGGATAGTAACATCATCACCGTCGTCGAGATCTCCGCCGTTGCCGGCATTCGGATCCGAAGTCATTACAACATTTCTTGAAGGAAGTGCATACGCGCGAATGTTCATCTCTGGCTCTTCATAGTTTTTTCTCATTATATACTTCCTCCTTTTTTAGTTTATTGTAACTGTCTTATTGTTACCATAAATAGTCATTAACTCGCCGTCACTATTCTGAACGATTGCGTACGGTTCGTATTTGAATGTTGTTGTAACTCCGTTGTTAACAAGATTGATTACGAACTGGTTACCAACAGTGTTTCTTGACGCTTTGAATCTGTAGGTTGTTTTGTTATCGATAGTATCAAGTTTGAGATCTGTTACTGAAATATCAGCAGCGTAGATAAAGCCGCACTCTACCATTGTATAACCCTCAGGTAATACGTAGTGACCTACCATTGAATACTTGGTGATTTCGCCTGCGTTGTTATAAACCTCAACGAGCTCATCAAGAGCGGTTACGGTTGGGTTAACAGTAATCTGGTAGCCGTCATACATATTTCCTTTGTATTCAATCGGGTTGCCGTTTGTATCAACAACAGTATAGTAGCCTGTATTATCTGTTACAGCAGCTTCAAAATCAGCATATGTGAGTGCAACAAGACCGAGTGTCTGCATTTCACGATCACCGATTGTTTCGCAAGCATAGAAGCTGTAATCCTTACCGTAGTGAACAATTGTATATGTTACATCTTCTGCATCGAGATCATAATATCCCTTTGCCCAACAGAAAGCATCATCTGTTGTGAAGGATACAAGCTGGTTGTAAGCAGCAGTTACTTCCTGTGTTGGTACAGGTTCATCTGACTGAGCAAATTTGTAATCATCTGCATAGAAGTCGATATCGTAGCTTCTTGTAGTGTTTACAACATACTCAGCGTAGATTGTTGTGTCTGCTGTGATTGTGATTACCTGTCCCGGTGTAGCTCCGTTGCTGTAGCCTGTGAACTTGTAGCCAACGTATGAAGGATCGTTAGGCATTGTGTATGTTGTACCATCAGCCACTACCATCTTGTCGATAATCTTGTTGCCGTTCTGCTTAGCAATTACTGTTACAACAAACTTGTCAGATTCTTCTGCAGCCTTAGTTGTTGTAAGGTAAGTATCGCCCTTAACAATAAAGCCGAATGAAGGAGCTGTTACCATATACTTAGGTGCTGTTGCAATACCCTTTGTTGAAGGAGCTGCGTAGCTGTAGCTCCAAGCATAAGAATCACCGTCACAGTTTACTGTTGTATCAGGAACGTTAACATCGAGTTTTTTGTCGCCAGTAGCATTAGCAATTACAGGAGTACCGAACTCTGCGGTACCGATTGGTTCGCCGTCCATATAAACGGTGTATACACACTTCTTGATGGCTTCCTTTGCAGACTGAATTGCAGCATCAAGTTCCTGACGGGTTTCGTAGATAAGACCGATAACGTCCTTTTCACCTGCTACGTTCACCGTCTCTTCAGCATTGAGCTTAACTCCGCTGACATCAAAAGCATCAGGATCCTTGCCTGCCTTAGCAAGCTCTTCCTGAGTTGCTAAATAAGTGGATAAATCCATACCCTCTTCTTCAGAGAAGTAAACTACAGGAGTGAGAGCTGTGATAAGTTCAACGATAAGGTCAATCTCTGCGTCAATTGCAGGCTGTTCCTCACCCATCTTTGTGTTCTTTTCTTCATCTGACATATAGAAGTATGTCATTTCAGCAAAGGCTTCGTTGAGTACCTTAAGGTCTTCTGCTAAATAGGTGTAGTCATCAAGCATATTAAGAATATATGCTCTTGCAAGATCATAATCAGTAAAATCTGCCTTATTTAATTTCTCATCATACTGAGCAGTATATGTCTTCTCAAATGTTACTTCATCGCTGAGAATAACTTCAGGTGACCAGCCTGTAAATGTGTATGTGTACATACCGTCTGCTGATGTGTATGAAGGAGTAACAATTGCATTGAACTTTGCAATGTAATCATTGAGTGTCTTGCCGTACTGAACTTCAATGATTGTCTGCTCGTCTCTGCCATAAGCATCCTTATAGTTGAATGTAACATTGACACCCTTTATCGTAAGCTGCTGGTAAGCATCCCAGAGATTCTGATATCTTTTTACACATTCTGAGAGAATCTGAGCAGCAGTAAGGTCAATATAACTCATATTTGCCTTAGCTTCACCAAGTCTCTTAGTGAAGTTTGACCAGCTTGCAGTTGTATACTTACTACTATCTTCTAATGCAATCTTGTCACAGATATCGCAAAGCTCAACGAGGTTTGAAATATCTACAACAGCTACTTCTGATAAGAGCTCTTCGCCATTTGACTTTGATGTCATATAACCGTAGCCGCTGAAAGCAGCAGCACTTGGCTGTGAAGACCAAACGTGTGTTACACCAAAGTATGTTCCGCTGAGCCTGTAAGGATTCAAATAGTTTGATGTAGGAACTGTGTTTGCGGTAAGAGTCTGCTTCAGTGTTCCCGGAATATTGTAGGACATATCTGCAGTAAAGGTGATTGATGCAGCCTTGCCGCTTGCCTGCGGTCTTACGCGGGATAAGCCGTTCAAACTGCCGTTAGCTTCAACGTTGCCGAGAATCTGTGTAAACTCATCGTTAGGTGCTATAGTTGTAGATATCGTAGCACCTGCTGCGGTTACACCGTAGCCCCACTTAGGGTCACGGTTAGATGAACCTGTTACTCTGAAGTTTGCAAGAGAGAATCCAGCATAATTAATGTTAGCAGCATACGTTGCCCTTTGATCATCAGAAAGTGCAGGCGGATTTGGGTTTGAGCCTATTGCACCACTTTTGCTGCCAAATTCAGCAACAGCATCTGCAGTACCTGCAATAGTGATACCGTCAACACCAATATTTTCTTTGTTTGATTCACTGCCGTTATTTACAGTATATGTGAAGTCAGCATCACCGTAATTAACTTTAAGAGGATTATGAGTTGTTCTGAAAACGGTAGCCTTGCTCGGATATGTGAAATCAGCATAATAGTTGTATTTTGAGTCGTTTGGCTTCATATGAAGCTGCTGAATTGACGTATATGATGTAACGTCAGCAAGTGTACCATCAGGAATCTTTGTAAATGCATATTCAAGATCAAGGTATGCCTGAACGATTGCGTCAATCATATCAAGATATGCATCATACTGCTTTTGATAATCTGTAAAATCATCAAAAGCAATCTTATTAACATACTCGCGACCTTTATTTACTATAGTTGCAAAATCTGATCCGTTCCAGTATTGAGTGAGGTCGCCTGCTTTGTTGATAAGGTCGATTGCAGAGTTAAGAGAAAATCTGCCGTTTGATGTAGTAAGATATGCATCAGGGCTGATACGAAGACCCCTTATTGCATCCGCGATTTTAGCAACATAATCTGCAATGATAGCATTGTTTTCTTCAGTATCGTCTAAGCTGCTTGCAGCATCCTTATAGAGATCAACGTCTGTCCAAACAGCTACCTTAGCTGCATTGATAATTTCTACTACCTTATTATATGTCTCTTCCGTGAAGATATTTGAATAGTCGTAAAAGTCGTCAATGATTTCTTCAAGTTTTTCTGTATCTGCCTTTGCAGAATTTGTTTCAAGCTGTACACCGTTCAAAAGGTCAGCAAGATCCTGAGCTCTTGTAGGGTTATTATAGCCTGTTGATCTGAGATCATTCATAAACTTCTGAGCAGCTTCATAGATACCTGTAAAGTTATTCCATGACTCGTCTGTATAGCCGTTGTTAGTGCCGTCACCGTAAGTAGACTTTTTCTTGTCCATAGCTTTACGGAGATTCTCGTAAGACTCGTTATCATAGTTATCTACAGGAGCATTTTCCATATCGCTGACAAGCTTTTTCATCTCAGCAATACAAGCATTATAGCCATCACCTGATGTGAAATAGGTGTTAGGATCAAACTCTGTAGCAGCGTCCATTGCCTGAATGTACTCTAACAGACCGCCTTCACTGAACTGATCAAGGTCAACGCCCTTCATTTTGCTTCCGTTTTTGATAATAGCATCAACGAGAGTCTTGTAGTTAAGAATTCTGATAGGAGCAGAAGCTGTAGCAGTTGACATGTCGTTATTGTTGTCACCACCGGTGGTTGTATACCATGTCAGATAATATTCCTGATTGTAATCTGCAGGAGTACCCTTATACTTAAGAGCATTAGACATATAGAGTGGGCCGCCGCCGGCATACTTATAATTCCACACAGCACCACTACGTGTTACCTTGTTAAGCTGACCGCTTCGCATGTTATTAGAGTAAACGCCCTTAATACCCGTTTCTCTGTTATATCCTGCGTGTGAATTTACACCGTTAGAGGTACCTGACCACCAGTTCCAGTTCCAGTTAGCATCTCCGCCGTTACCACTGTTCCACTGGCCTTCAAAATACCAGTTAGCGTCGTCATTTCCGTTACTGTCACTCGGATAACAGGACCAGATATATCTATTTTTGTTATAACCGTTAGCGTTAACTTCAATGTCAGCAGACATCATAACAGGTAAAATTACGTCATTTTGGCCGTCATAAAGGAGAACAGCATTTGCTGAGTAATACATATGGTGATAAACGTTACCTACTACGTCCGGAGCTGTTACCTGTGTTGCCTGAGGAGCATAAAGCACGTTATTATATCCGATGCCTGCAAATCCGCCCATTGCATCAGCACCAGTACCGGAATTAGGGAACGTAGGAATCGCAGTACCTGTGTAGCCTGTGAAGTGATTCATCTGATCCATTGCCTTTTCGAGGTTATTGAATGCAGTCGTTACAACGCTGTGAGCTGCACCGCCGTACTTATAAGCATCGATAGCCTTCTGAGCTTCAACGTATGCAAGGTAGGCAGGCTCAACGTTGGTATAAGCAGCGCCGTCCTCGGAGAGCATAGTGTCAAGTTCTTCCATAAGATTTTCGAGGTCTGTCGTAGCATACGCAGTAATTGCCACAAACGGAAGGGATGTAACAACCATCATTACTGCAAGCAATACTGACAAAAGTCTTTTTGAAAGTTTTGTTTTCATAATCTTTCCTCCTAAATATTTGCTCCAAATCAGTGGACAGGCACGCTGATGCTTCGGCTTCTGACCAACCTACGACACCTTGTCACTGCCCGTAATCAAGAGCATTAACGAAGTTAAAGGGCATATGAGCCCATTAACTCTAATAATACAAATTTATAATATCACAATAGAACGGCGTTGTCAACGAAAAAATCACGAAAATTTATTAACATTGTTTACAAAATATTTACAATTTCAAATTTAACTCAAATTTAACGATTTGTGCAACTTTATGCAATTATTTATGTATATTGTGAATGTTTTTGAATATTTATACAAACTTTGCAAAAGTGGTTGCAATTGCCCGACGAGGTTATTATAATGTATATCAGTAAAAAATTAAGGAGAAATACTATGAAAAAAGAAGAAATCAAAAAAGTAGTTCTTGCCTATTCAGGCGGACTTGACACTTCAATCATTATTCCATGGTTAAAGGAGAATTACAACAATTGTGAGGTTATCGCAGTATCAGGCGATGTAGGACAGGGCACGGAGCTTGACGGCCTTGAGGAAAAGGCTATTGCAACCGGTGCTTCAAAGCTCTACGTGCTTGACCTTAAGGATGAATACGTTGAGGATTACATTATGCCTTGCCTTAAGGCAGGTGCAGATTATGAGACGTATCTGCTTGGCACTTCACACGCTCGTCCGTGCATTGCAAAGGGACTTGCCGAAATCGCAATCAAAGAGGGTGCTGATGCTATCTGCCACGGCTGTACAGGCAAGGGTAACGATCAGGTTAGATTTGAGCTTACACTCAAGGCTTTTGCTCCTCATATGGAAATTATTGCTCCTTGGAGAGAGTGGGATATCAAATCTCGTGAAGAGGAGATTGAATATGCAGAAGCACACAACATTCCTCTTAAGATAAACCGCGAAACAAACTATTCTAAGGATAAGAACGTATGGCACCTTTCTCACGAGGGTCTCGATCTTGAGGATCCTGCAAACGAGCCTATGTATTCAAAGGAAGGCTTCCTTGAATTAGGTGTTGCTCCCGAGCAGGCACCCGACGAGCCTACCTATGTTACAATTCATTTTGAAAAGGGCGTTCCGACTGCTATTGACGGTGAGGAAATGAAAGCGCTTGCTATCGTTGAAAAGCTCAACGAGCTTGGCGGTGCAAACGGAATCGGATTACTTGACATAGTTGAAAACCGACTTGTAGGTATGAAGAGCCGTGGAGTTTACGAGACACCGGGCGGTGCAATTCTCTACAAAGCTCACGAGCTTCTTGAAATGATTACTCTTGACCGTGAAACCTCTCACTACAAAAAGCTTGTTGCACAGAAGTTCGGAGAGCTTGTATATAACGGTTTATGGTTTACACCGCTTCGCGAGGCTCTTTCTGCATTCGTTGACAAGACACAGGAAACTGTTACGGGCGACGTTAAGCTCAAGCTCTACAAGGGCAACATCATCAACGCAGGTATCACCTCACCATACACACTTTATGATGAGAATATTGCTTCCTTCGGTGAGGACGGCGGTGCTTACAATCAGGCTGATTCTGCCGGATTTATCAACCTTTTCGGTCTTTCAATCAAGGTTAAGGCACTTCTTGATGCTCAGCGCGGAGAATAATTATGGCTCAGTTATGGAAGGGCAGGTTCAAAAAGGAGCTTGCCAAGGAAACAAATGATTTCAACTCCTCTATCAAGTTTGACTGCAGAATGTTTGAGGAGGATATAAAGGGCAGTATCGCTCACGCAACAATGCTCGGTTCAACAGGTATTATCGAGAAGAGCGAGAGCGAGAAAATTGTATCAGGCTTAAGCGGAATACTTGATGATATTAAATCGGGAAAGCTTGAAATTGATATGAGTGCCGAGGATATCCACACCTTCATTGAGGGCGAGCTGACTGCAAGGCTCGGTCAGACAGGCAAGAGGCTTCACACTGCAAGGTCAAGAAACGATCAGGTAGCTCTCGACATAAGAATGGTGCTCAAAAAGGAGATTGATGAAATAAGCGAAAAGCTTAAGGAGCTTATCTCTGTTCTCTGCACAAAGGCAGAGGAGCACAAAAGCACTATTATGCCGGGGTACACTCATTTGCAGAGGGCACAGCCTATCACTTTTGCGCACCACGTTATGGCATATGCTTCGATGCTCTGCAGGGATCTTGACAGACTTGCAGACGTAAAAAAGAGAATGAACGTGCTCCCTCTCGGAAGCGGTGCACTTGCAGGCACTACTTACCCGCTTGACAGAGGTATGGTTGCCGATATTTTAGGCTTTGATGACATAACTGCCAACAGTCTTGACGGAGTTTCTGACAGAGATTTTTGCATTGAGCTTGCGTCTGCGCTTTCTCTTATTATGGTGCACCTGTCACGCTTCAGTGAGGAAATCATTATGTGGTGCAGCTGGGAATTCAAGTTTATTGAGCTTGATGATGCATTTTCTACCGGCTCAAGCATTATGCCGCAGAAGAAGAATCCCGATATAGCAGAGCTTGTTCGTGGCAAGAGTGGAAGAGTATTTGGCGATTTGACGACACTTCTCACTGTTATGAAAGGTATTGCGCTTGCATATAACAAGGATATGCAGGAGGACAAGGAGGCTATATTTGACGCAGTTGACACTGTTAAAATGTGCCTCAATGCCTTTACACCTATGATTGACACTATGACGGTGCTTAAGGATAATATGAGAAATGCTGCCGCAAGAGGCTTTATCAACGCAACAGACTGCGCCGATTATCTCGTAGGCAAGGGACTGCCGTTTCGTGACGCATACAAGGCAACAGGCGAACTTGTGGCGCTTTGCATAGACAAGGGACTGACGCTCGAAACACTGCCGATTGAGGAATACAAGGCGGTTTGTGACATCTTTGATGACGGTGTTTATGATGCAATCAACCTTGAAAAGTGCGTTAATGACAGGCTCGTTGTCGGCGGACCGAGCCAAAGCAGTGTTGATGCACAGATTAAAAAGGCGAGAAATTTTATAAAGTAACTAAAAATGCTGTCTCGGCGCAGTGTGCGCAAGTACGCGCGCCGACGCATTGAGGGGATTATCAGGGGGAATAGGCGTATGCCTTCCTCCTGATTTGTTTTCTTGGTATCGTTCTTTTGCGACCCAAAAGAATGATACAAATTCACTCTGCGAAGCAGAGAATTTGCAAATAATTTTGTCTTTCTTTGACAAGGAAAACCTGTATTAAGGTATATAAGGTATATAATGATTATAATAACGATACAGGATGTATCGTATGATCCTCGAATGGATTAAAATGAGAAAGCTTCGTATCAAAAAGCGCCGTACCCTTTTGAACGCAGTAATTTCCGTACCTATCCTTCAGCTTATCAACCGCATTTTCAAGGCGTTCAAGCTTCTCCCTTTTCTGTGCCGAGCCTGAAATATCGTACTGCACAACCTCGTCAAAGTCAAAGTCCGTAACACTGAGCCCTATACTCCTGATTGGTCTCTCCCACTTATAATTAACGGTAAAAAGCTCCATAGCAGACTTAATCAGCTCGTTACTTACGTTAGTCGGTGTCTTAAGCTTGCACTGCCTTGTAAAACTTTCAAGATTGTTGCTTCTGACGGAGATAGACAGAGTTGTGCCCTTATATCCGCTTTGTCTAAGCCGTCGTGCTACGCTCTCCGCAAGAACAGTAAAAACAACCTTAACATCGTCGTTATTCACAAGATCCCTCGGCGTTGTAGTCGAATTGCCAACACTTTTTATCTCTCTCGACAAATCCATATGACGAACGGGAGAATTATCCTCTCCCCTTGCAAAGCTGAGAAGCATTTCACCGTTCTTGCCGAAAATGCTTTTCATAAAGCGGTCATCTGCATTTGCGACGTCTCCTATCGTGTATATTCCGTAATGGTTAAGCTTTTTCGTGGTTGCTCTGCCTATCATAAGCAGATCGCTGCACGGAAGTCCCCATACTATATCCCTGAAATTTTCCTTGCTGATAACTGTTACTGCATCAGGCTTTTTGTAGTCAGAGCCAAGCTTTGCAAAAATCTTGTTGAAGCTGACACCTATGCTGACTGTAATGCCTATTTCCTCCTTGACTCTCCTCCGTATCTCCTGCGCAATCTGTTCGCCTGTTTTGAACCAATCGCCTGACACGTCAAGCCAGCACTCGTCAAGTCCGAACGGCTCAATCAAATCTGTATAATCTTCAAAAATTTTATGTACCCTTTTCGAAAACTCCATATACGTGTCAAAATGAGGGGGAACTATGATGAGATTGGGGCACTTCTGACGCGCTTTCCAAAGCGGTTCTCCTACTACAAGACCGTATTTTGACGCTATTTCGTTTTTAGTAAGTATGATTCCGTGGCGTGATTTTTCGCTTCCGCCCACTGCAACCGGCTTATCCTTAAGCTCCGGGTGCAGACAGCACTCAACGCTTGCATAAAATTTGTTGCAATCAATATGTAATATCTCTCGTTTCATAATTATAACCTGAACCTTATAGAACATTTGTTTTATTATAGTACGAATGTTCGATAATGTCAATGATGTAAATTTTGGAGAGAGTATTTACGTACCCTATGCATAGCTTGACTAATTTCAAAAGTTGGTCTATACTATTTAAATAACAATCAACAAGGATGAAATTATGGCTATTTACGATATTGCTGGATTAAAGGTTGAAATCGTTAATCCTAAGGGGCGTACAAAGAAGCAGGCTGTCCCCTATCTTTCAAAAGATCAGAGCTGCCGTGCCGATATACTTATTGACGTCGATGAAAAGCGTGTGCTTGATGCAATGGAGGCTCATCCTGAGCTCGTTCAGGATGACTGGGAATATATGCTCACAGGCTCGGATTTTTACACAGCGCTTATTGATTTTGACGGAATACTGCTTCACTCCTCATGCGTAGTCGTCGACGGCAAGGCATATGCTTTTTCTGCAAACAGCGGTGTAGGCAAATCCACACATACACAGCTGTGGCTTAAGCATTTCGGAGAACGGGCATATATGCTTAATGACGATAAGCCTGCAATAAGACTGATTGACGGTGAGGTCTATGCCTGCGGTACTCCGTGGAGCGGTAAATATGATTATTCAACTCCCGAGGTTATCCCGCTTGCAGGTATAGGCTTCATAGAACGAAGCGAGAACAACTGGATTAAAAAGGCTGACGTATCAAAGGCTGTGTTCAATATTTTTTCGCAGACTGTGAGACGGCTTGGAGAAAAAAGAATGTCAAAGCTTTTCAACGTGCTTGAAGAGCTGTTTGCCAAGGTTAATCTGTACGAGCTCGGCTGTAACATAAGCGAGGAAGCAATGCTTATGTCGTACAATACAATGTCCGGAAAATCAGATGAAAAATAAAAGCAAAACCGCAGAAATATTGAAGTTCTGCGGTTTTATATTTTGTATAATAATACCTCATCGTGTATTGACTATGACAAAAAAAGATAGTATAATGATTAGTAATTATTAAGTTTTAAGGCGCACTATTTGAAAGGCGGAATATATGAGTTATAAAATCGTTGTTGACAGCTGCTGCGATTTAACGGCAGATATGAAAAAGTGGAACAATCTTGAAGTAGTACCGCTCACGCTTCAGATAGGTGATTACATAATCCCCGATGACGAAAACTTTAATCAGGATGATTTTGTGAAAAGAATGCTCGAAAGTGACGTGCTTGCAAAATCTGCCTGTCCCTCTCCTCAGGCATTTGCCGATGCGTGCGAGGGTGATTATGACGACGTGTATATAGTAACCATAACAAGCAAGCTCAGCGGATGCTACAACAGTGCCGTTCAGGGCACTGAGCTCTATAAAAGCGAGCATAACGACAATAAAAACATTCACGTTTTCAATTCTCTTGCAACGTCAGGCACTGAGATTCTTATTGCAAAAAAAGTCAAAGCACTTGCTGATTCAGGTGCTTCATTTAATGAAATTGTCGAAACTGTCGAGGATTACATAACCGAGCACAGCCGTCTTTACTTCTGCCTTGAAAGCTTTGATATACTGAAAGGCAACGGCAGACTTTTCAATCTCGCGGCAAACGTTATAGAAACTCTCAGAGTTAAGGTTATCGGCAGAGCAGAAAACGGAAAAATTGCAATTGCAGGCAAAGATTTGACTGTTAAGAGAACGCTCATAAAGCTTTCTCACCTTATTGCAAAGGATACAGAGGGTGCTGATTTGAGCAACAAGAAGTGCATAATCACCCACGTATGCTGCGAAGATAAGGCACAGACTATCAAGGAGCTTATCGTAGAGAATACTAATTTTACGGAGGATAACATAACTGTTCTTCGTGCAAGCGGACTTAACACTCTTTATGCCGCAAACAAAGGTACGCTTATCGCCTTTGAATATTAATTCGAAATTCTATTGAAAAGAAGGTACATAAAATGGAAATCAAGTATGAACTTACAAAAACTCCAAAAGCAAAGCCGGAGGGTAAATTAGGCTTTGGTAACATTTTCACAGACCATATGTTTATTATGGATTACAAAACAGGAGAAGGCTGGCACAATGCAAGAATCATCCCCTATCAGCCGCTTGTGCTTGATCCGTCTGCTCTCGTATTTCACTACGCACAGGAATGCTTTGAAGGACTTAAGGCATACAGAACTCCTGAAGGAAAGGTTCAGCTTTTCAGACCTGACAAGAACGCTGAAAGAATGCAGTCAACTCATCAAAGACTTTGCATACCTGAAATTCCCGTTGAGGATTTCGTAGATGCTGTAAAAGCACTCGTTGACGTTGAAAAGGATTGGGTTCCGAGCGAGCCTGATACAAGCCTTTACATCAGACCTTATACTATTGCTACAGAGCCTGTTTTAGGTGTTAAGGCTTCTGATGAATATATGTTTATCATCATTTGCTCACCGTCAGGTGCTTACTATGAAGAGGGTATGAATCCTGTTAAGATTTACGTTGAGGATGAGTACGTTCGTGCTACACCGGGCGGTACAGGATATATCAAGTGCGGCGGTAACTATGCTGCGTCTATCATTGCATCGGAAAAGGGTCACAAGCTCGGCTACTCTCAGGTTCTCTGGCTTGACGGCGTTGAGAGGAAGTACGTAGAGGAAGTAGGCTCAATGAACATTATGTTTAAGATTGACGGCGAAATCTACACTGCGCCTACAGTAGGCACGGTTCTTCCGGGTATTACAAGAATGAGCTGTATTGAGCTTCTTAAAAAATGGGGCTACAAGGTAAACGAAACAAGATTTACTATTGACTTCGTTATGGAGGCTGCTGAAAACGGCAAGCTCGAGGAAGTATTCGGTACAGGTACTGCTGCTGTTATCAGCCCTGTTGGCGGACTTACATACGAAGGCAAGACTGTTGAAATCAACGATTTCAAGACCGGCGAGCTTACTCAGAAGCTTTACGACACTCTTACAGGTATTCAGTTCGGCACTGTCGAAGATCCGATGGGCTGGATTGTTAAGGTTGACTAATACCGAACATTATTTAATGCCTCTTCAATTGAAGAGGCATTAATTAGATTATTATGAGAAAAATAGAATTCATTATTACGTCTAAGGACAACGGCAGGCAGATAAGGGATTTTCTGCGCGATTTCGGAGTGTCTGCCGCACTGCTCACAAAACTGAAAAACACCGAAAACGGAATAACAAAAAACGGTGAATTTGCAAAAAGCATCGACTTAATCAATACAGATGACAGGCTTGCCATAAAGATTGTCGAAAACGGCAAATCGCCCAAAAAGCTTGATAATACCGATGTCAAAGTGTGCTTTAACGATGAGGATATTTTGGTGCTCGATAAGCCTCCGTTTATGCCTGTTCACGAAAGCAGAAATCATCAGGGCGACACACTTGCAAACGTTGCCGCCTGCTATCTTGATAATATGCCGTTTCGTGCAGTTTACAGACTTGACAGGGATACGAGCGGACTTGTGCTCATTGCTAAAAACGAGCTTGCCGCAAGTAAGCTTGCAGGTAAAATCAAAAAGGATTATTATGCGGTATGTGACGGTATTCTGAACGGTAACGGCACTATTGAGCTTCCAATCCGCAGGGTGAATGACAGCATCATAAAACGAGGTGTGTTTGATGACGGCGAAAGAGCCGTAACGCACTGGCAGGCTATAAAAAATACTGACAGCACTACCCTGCTTAAGATTAATCTTGAAACAGGAAGAACTCATCAAATACGCGTTCACTTTTCGTATCTTGGAAATGCTCTTGTGGGCGACACACTGTACGGCAATAGCTCTGATAAAATCAACCGTCAGGCACTTCACTGCAAAACAATATATTTCATCCATCCGATTACCGGCGAAGAAATAACTGTTGACAGTGAATTTCCAAAAGATTTTAAAAAATTGATTTAACAGACTTGGAAAAATAGAAAAATGTGTTATTATATAAATAGATTGTTTACGGGAGTTGAAGATAAATGAAAACAATACCAAGCTTTCAGATTGACCACAACATACTAAAAAAAGGAATTTACATCAGCAGAATTGATGATGACATCACAACGTACGATATTCGTATGCGCCTGCCAAACAGAGAGCCTGTTATGACAAATGCAGCCATGCACACTATCGAGCATCTCTTCGCCACATACGTGCGAAACACTCAGTTTGGTGACAACATCATATATTTCGGACCGATGGGTTGCCGTACAGGCTTTTATTTTCTGACAAGAAATCTGTCGGACGATTACTGCATCAAGCTCATAAAAAAAACCTTTGAGTTTATCAGTGAGTACTGGGGTGTCGTGCCCGGTGTTTCTCCAAAAGAATGCGGAAACTGCCTTGACCACTCGCTTCCTCAGGCTAAGGAGGAGTCAAAAGCATTTCTCAAGGTTATTGAAAACTGGAAAAAGAGCGATTTGAAATACCCGACCGCCGAAGATGTAGAAGAGTAAAAAACAACTGATACCTTTAGTTTAGGTATCAGTTGTTTTTTTGTTGCTGAACTTTTATTATAGCTGAATAATACAGTTACCGCTGTTTACTAACATAAACGCTGTTGCAAACACGAGTGAAACAATTGTCATCAGCTTGATAAAATCGAACTGAATATTTTTAGTAAATAATGACAAAAAGAGAATGTCTTTTGCGATATTCTCTTTTCATTTTTTGTGTTATTGCTCAAAATAGCCTTTGAAATCAGGCTCTATAATCGGGAGACCGAGCGTTTTAACCGCCGCTTTTAAAACATCCTCAGTGCTTCCTGCCTTAATCGGATTACCGGTGAAGGTCATATAGTAGATAACAAGATCCTCCATTCGCGGTGTCATTTCGTTAGTAATCTTAACGCTGTCCATATCAAAGCGGAAAGTAAACTTCCTTACGTGAGCCGTTTCAATAGGTCTTATCCACAGTTTAAGTGAGCCGTCCTTCTGCCATGACGCCTTTGAATATGTATGGTAATGCAAATCACCAAGCGTTATTTCACTGACACGGTATTCGCCGTCAAGGCCAACATCTATCGTGTTTTCATAATCCTTTTCTTTCCAGTAGAAGCTGAGCTTTTCGTCATCGAAAGTAAGCTTCATTTCGCTGATTTTGCCGGGCTTATTATAAAGCATCTGTGTAATAGAAATTGTAACAACCGAAACGAATTCAGACGTTTTGCACTTAATAAGTCTGCCCGAAACCATCTGCTCCATAGCCGTATTTCGAGGAGTTGCAGGCAAATCCTCAACGTGGCAGTTGTCTATAGCTTCAAGCATTTCGTTATATGCACTATCGTTTTCAGGCAGAGCCTCGTAACCAAAGCACTGAGGGAAGTATTTCCAAAATACTTTCATTACCTTGTAGTCCTCTGCCTCGCCGCAGTTGAGAACAACGAGAGCATCATAATCAGGAAACATAAAGCAACGCTGTCCGAAAAGTCCGTCTGCACGGAAGCTGTTAGCGATAGGATTTCTCCAGAACTGATAGCCGTAACCCATCATATTGTCAATAAAACCGTCACGCACGGAGTCAACCTGTTTTCTCGTAGCCTCCTGCACCCAGAGCTTCGGTATAAGCTGAGTTCCGTCAATCCATTTGCCCTCGTGAATATATGGCAAGAAGAACTTAGCAAGGTCTTCGCTCTTCATATAAAGACCCCAACCGCCTGCAGTGTTGCCTGCTCCGTCTGCTTCCCAGAACGGTTTTTCTATTCCGAGCGGCTCAAACATTCTCGGGTAGAGGTAATCGAGCACACTCATACCTGTTACCTTTGAAATTATTGCTGAGAGCATAAACGTGTTTTCTGAAATATAATTGAATTTTGTATTTGGCGGAGCAAGGAAAGTTGAGCCGAGAAAATTCTTAATCCAGTCGGTCTTTCCCTTTTCATCGAGCACTGTTATGAGCTTGTCGCTATGCATAGTAAGAAGCATACGAACAGTAAGCATTCTGTTGAACGGACGCTTGCTCATTGCATATTCAGGAAAAAATTGAACAACTCTGTCATTAAGGTTAATAAGTCCCTCGCTTACTGCGAAGCCGACTGCAGTTGAAGTTACAGACTTGCTCATAGAATAAAGCACGTGGGGAATATCCGCAGAATACGGCTTAAAAAATCCCTGAGCACAAACCTTATCGTGGCGCACAACTGTAAAGCTGTGAAGACCTAACTTCTTTTCGTTTATTTCATTAATGAAAGCAGTTATAACTGAACTGTCAACTCCAACCTCTTCGGGAGTTACGTGTTCGAGATTGCATTTCTCAAGTCTTTTCATTAAAGATTGTCACCCCTCAAATCATCTATATGACTATTTTAAACCATTTTATCTGAAATTTCAATACAAAGGATTAAGAAATTTTATGATTGACTTTTATTTTAAATATAATATAATTATAGTGTATATATATACCTAAAACAGAACACGAGGTATAAGCTAATGAAAAAGGCTTTAACAGTTATACTTTCAGCAATAATTATTCTGACAATAGTAATATCCCCCTTCACAGCAAATGCGGCTACCGAGTCACAGCTGAGAAGCAAGGTAGTATCAATTGCAGACGGTGAGGTTGGCTATACCGAAAGGTCAAAGGGCGTCACTAAATACGGCGACTGGTACGGCTGGCAGGGCGGTTGGTGCACGACCTTTGCTTTATGGTGCTTTCACATGGCAGGAGATGCCTACGGTGTAAAGCTTTATGCCAACATTGTGCCGAGTGGCGGTAACTGCAACAGTATGATAAGCTGGTTTACAAATAAGGGCAGATACCACAAGGCTTCAAGCGGATATACACCGAAGTCGGGAGATCTCGTTTTCTTTGACTGGAGCGGTAACGGCTCATCACAGCACGTAGGCATTGTTGACTACGTATCGGGCTCAAGTGTTTATACTATCGAGGGTAACTGCTCAGGTAAGGTTAAAAGAGGAACATACACCAAAAACGGCTCCAAGCCGTACGGCAGTACAAGCTCAATTATGGGATATGGTGAGCCTGATTATGCATCTGTAGCAAACGGCTCATCCTCTAAAGCGACTAAGAAAAGCACAACGAGAAAGAAAGTTACTACAAAAAAAGCTACTACAAAAAAAGCTACTACAAGAAAAGCAACGACAAAAAAGAGAACTACTACAAAAAAATCAACCACTACAGAAAGAGCAATTACCACAAAAGCTCCTACAACTACAACGACAACAACAACGACTACAACAACAGAGCCGACAACAAGGATGATTGAGCTTAAGGAGCTTAACATCAACGCATCATCATATGAACTTCAGATTGGTGATTCGATAAAGCTTGATTATTCGGTAAAGCCATCAAATGCTCCCGCAGTTGTAGGATTCTTCTGCGATCAGGAGGGTATCATCGAATTAGGTGCAGGCGGTGATATCAAAGCTATCGGAGAGGGCACTGCTACTGTCGTAGTCTGTGCGAACGATACTCTTTACCAACAGGCTGACTTCACCGTTACAAAGGCAGTTGCAAACGTAACGAAGGTGCACGAGGTTGAAACGACACGAAAGGTTGTAGGCAAGGTTGATGACCTTACGGTAGTAACTACCGCAAGGACTGCTGAGGCAGTACTTTCAAGAATGGGTATAAATATCACTGCATTAAGTGAAAATGCAGGTATTTACATAATTCCGCTAAGCATAATCGGTGTCACCTTCGCCATATCACTGTTTGCCTTTTCTGCAAGAAAAATAAGGGACAGGCTCGCAGAAAAAAGGAAAGCAAAGAAATCAGATAATTGAAGAAATCAGCTAATTCAGAAAAGGGAGATTTCATTATGAGTGCAAAGGCAAAAGCAAGATTAAAAATATTTGCTCTTATGCTGTACGATGCAGCACTGCTTAATTTATCGCTTGCAGTTATTGCTTTTATTGTACGGTATACAAACTTTGACTATATAAATACCGTTCTCAATCCGTATCATTTTATAGCAGTTACGGCAGTGTTTATATTCGTGAACTTCATTTTCAAACTTTACAGAAGCATATGGACATTTGCCGATATAAAGGAAATAATTTCCTGTTTCAATGCTTCCCTCGTCAATTCCATACTTATAATGCTTATTGACAAGGTTCTGTTTCAGCACACTTTTAATTTTCAGGTGCTTGTAACGTATGACTATATAATTATTTTCGTGCTTGTACTTGTAGTTACTTCACTTCCCCGTCTTGGTTACAGGGTAATGAATTATATTATGAGAAAGAGCTCACATACTTCTCAGGAAAAGCTTAAAAATCTTAAACGAGTTATGATTGTAGGCGCAGGATATATGGGCAATACAATTATCAACGATATGAAGCTTAATCAGTCTGACAAGGTAGTGCCGGTTGTTGCAGTTGACGATAATCCCGGCAAAAAGCACAAGCTTATAAACGGTGTTGAAATCGCAGGCAACTGCAACGATATTCCGATGCTTGCCGAAAAATATAATATTGATGAAATTATTATCACTATTCCCTCTGCCACAAAAGTAAGAATTAATGAAATAATTAAAATTGCAATAAAATCAGGTAAGCCTGTTAAAACAACTCCGTCACTTGATGAAATTCTCAACGACGGTGCCTCAATGAACAGAATCAGAAAAGTAAATATTACCGACCTTCTCGCAAGAGATGAGGTCAAGCTTGATAAAAAAATCTGCAGCTATCTTATCGAAAAAACTATTCTCGTCACAGGCGGCGGCGGTTCAATAGGCTCAGAGCTTTGCGCCCAATGTGCACGTTATAATCCAAAGACAATCGTAATTTTTGATATTAATGAGAACTCAGCCTTCGAGCTTGCAAACGAGCTTAATGACAGATATGCTGAAAAAATCAACATTCAAATCAGAATAGGCTCCGTTCGTGACGTCAACAGGCTTAACGAGGTATTTGAGGAATTTCATCCTGATGTTGTATTTCACGCTGCTGCTCATAAGCACGTTCCTCTTATGGAGGATTCTCCGTGCGAGGCAGTAAAAAACAACGTATTCGGAACGTATAACGTTGCCATAACTGCTGACAAATTCAAGGTGCCGAAAATGGTTATACTTTCAACTGACAAGGCAGTAAATCCTACAAACGTTATGGGCGCAACGAAAAGAATTACAGAAATCATCGTGCAGTATATGAACGATATAAGCGAAAGCACAAAGTATACCGCTGTACGATTTGGTAACGTTCTTGGCTCTCACGGTTCCGTAATTCCTATTTTTGAAAGGCAGATTGAACGTGGCGGTCCGATTAAGGTTACACATCCGGACATCACGAGGTATTTTATGACTATTCCCGAAGCTGCTCAGCTTGTCTGTCAGGCAGGCGGACTTGCAAAAGGCGGTGAGGTATTCGTGCTTGATATGGGTGAGCCTGTAAAAATTATGGACCTTGCAGAAAATCTTATAACCCTGTCAGGCTTTACGGTTGACGAAATCGGTATTGAGATTACAGGACTTCGCCCCGGTGAAAAGCTTTTTGAAGAGCTTTCACTCGACGAGGAAATTAAAACAAGACAAAAAACAGCAAATGAAAAAATATTTGTCAATCAGCCTATGGTTATCGACAAGGATCACTTTGAGTCAATGCTTAATTCCCTCAAGGATATAAACAATGAGAACGTAAGGGAAAAGCTTATGACTGTCGTACAAAACTATCATCCTGCCGCAAACTGATTTCGGAGCAATATTTTGAATAATAACAACAAATCAAAATCTAAAAAAAACTATACAAATTCATATCCAAGATTAGTTGCTCTGAGCTTTATCATCCTGATACTTGTTGGAGCACTTCTTCTGATGCTTCCGATATCGGTAAAAAGCGGCAGTGTAAGCTTTCTTGATGCACTTTTTACGGCAACGTCTGCAAGCTGTGTAACGGGACTTGTAATATTTGACACGTTTACAAAATGGACTCTGTTCGGTCAAATCGTGATAATCTGCTTAATTCAGATTGGCGGCCTCGGCTTTATAACGATTATTACGCTGTTTTCACGATTTGTTAAAAAGAGATTTTCTGTTCACGAAAAAATACTTCTGCGTGAAAGCCTTGGCTCCATTTATACGGGTGGCACAAAAGGTCTTGTAAGGGTTGTTGTCGGCGGAACTGCGATATTCGAATTACTTGGTGCAGCCATTCTCTCAACGCAGTTTATACCTCAGTTGGGTATAAAAAGCGGACTGTACACCTCGGTATTTCTTTCTATATCTGCATTTTGTAACGCAGGCTTCGACATTATGGGCAGGATTTCACCGGGCTCCTCGCTGATGAGCGTAAACGATAATCCCGTAATAATTTTAACTATCGCATTTTTGATAATAGCAGGCGGTATAGGATTTCTCGTGTGGGACGATATTGTATCAAACCGCTTCAGGGCTAAAAAGTACAACGTTCACACTAAGCTTGTTCTTGTTACAACTGCAATTCTCCTTGTTATCGGCACCGTATTTTTTATGATATTTGAGTATTCAAATACGCTTGACGGTATGCCGATATGGCAGAAAATATTAAACTCATTTTTTGCGAGCTCTACGGCAAGAACAGCCGGTTTCAACTCGGTAAGCAACGCTTCGCTTACTGCACCGTCACGAATGATAACCGATATTCTTATGCTTATCGGCGGTTCATCGGGGTCAACAGCAGGCGGCATAAAAACAACCACGATAGCAATAATGTTTCTTTGCGTGATTTCCACGTTCAGAAAAAAAAGTAACGTTGAAATCTTCGGCAAGCGAATCAGCAGTGATGATATGATGAAATCTGCTGCAATAGTATTTATAAACGTTGCGCAGATAGTCGCAGGTGCGATCGTCATAATCATTGCTCAGCCGAGTCTTGAGCTTTCCGACGTACTGTTTGAATGCTTCTCTGCTATGGGTACGGTTGGTATGACTACGGGGATAACGTCGTCTTTTGAAACAATTCCAAAAATAGTTATAATCCTTATGATGTTTATAGGCAGATTAACTTCGCTTGTATTTGCATTTACGCTTTTCTACGGGGTCAAGCGCAGTTCAGCACAAAAACCACGCGGTAATCTGCTCATAGGATAATTGTTGAATAGTTATTACGAGGTGAAATATGCAATCAGTATTAGTAATAGGTGCCGGTAAATTCGGCTATCATCTTGCAAAAAATCTTTGCGATATGGGCAACGACGTTATGCTCGTTGACGAGAACGAACGCAAAATTGAAGAATATTCATCAGAGGTTACCAGCTGCGAAATCGGTGATTATACCGTAAAAGCAAATCTTAAAGCTCTCGGTGTAGACGATTATGATTACGTTTTCGTATGTATCGGTGATTTTCAGGACAGCGTTGTAATCACGAGCTATCTCAAGGAGCTTGGTGCAAGATACGTCATATCAAAAGCGTCATCGCTTGTTCACGAAAAGTTCCTTATTCAGAACGGAGCAGACAAGGTCGTTTATCCCGAAAGGGATATGGCTTATACAATGGCTGTTTCATACAACAATACTATAATTCACGACTACTTCAAGCTGAGCGACCAAACGGGAATTTACGAGATTGAGCCTCCGTACAGCTGGATAGGAAAATCACTCAAAAAGGTTGAGGTTCGCAAGGCTCACGGGGTAACGGTTATCGCCTACAAAAACGGAGATGAAGTCAAAACAATTAATTCACCCGATTATGTTTTCAAAAAAAATGAGCATATAATCATTATGGGCGAAAATAAGAATATTAAAAAAATCATAAGATAAGAGGTATCAGCTATGTTATTTAAGCCTGAATTTGATGAAAACGGCAAAAAAATTCTTTGCGAAAGAAACGGTGTAAACCCTGAAATGCTTATGGATATTTACGTCTATAAGCTCAAAAAGGGCGAAAGCTATAAGGCAGATTTTGATAATGATGAATGTGCAATTCTTCTTTTATCAGGAAAGGTGCAGTTTGTTGTAGGCGACAAAATCGACGAAATATGCGAAAGAGAAAATCCATTCCACAAAACACCGTATGCAGTTCATTTCTCTCACGGCACAAAGGCGGAAGTAACTGCTATTGAGGACAGTGAAATCCTCGTTCAAATTACTGATAATGAAAAAACTTGGGAAAGTGTTTTCTATAATCCCGACAACTGCTTGTATCAGGAATTCGGCAAGGGTCAGTGGAACGGCACAGGCCATAGAATCGTGTCAACAATGTTTGATATTGATAATGCTCCATATTCAAATATGGTTATGGGTGAGGTTTTCAATCAGCCGGGCAGATGGTCGAGCTATCCTCCCCACCATCATCCTCAGCCTGAGCTTTACTATTATCAGTTTGACCATCCTGAAGGCTTCGGGGCAGGCTTTGAGGGAGATACTCCGTATAAGACGGAAAACGGCACCTGCCTTTGCATAAGAGGCGGAAATGCTCATCAGCAGGTTACTGCACCGGGCTATGAAATGTATTACGTGTGGCTTATTCGTCATCTTGACGGCGATCCTTGGGACAAGACGAGAATCTACGTTCCTGAATACGAATGGCTCGCAAATGCCGATTAATACATTTAATGCATAAATATACAAAATTTGTTGACTTTACTCTAACCTTGTGATAGATTAGTGGTATTAAAATACATATTTAAGGAGAAAGAAAAATGAAAATTGCAAAAAGAATTTTAGCTGCTCTTCTCGCAGTTGTTCTTGTAGGTGCTGTATTCGCAGCTTGCTCAAAGAGCGATGGAGCAAAGGTTAAGGTTGTAGACATTGAAATCACAAATGAGGAATACGCTTTTGGTGTTGACAAGAATCAGCCTGAGCTTTTAGAAAAGGTTAATAAGGTTGTTGCTGATATTAAATCAAACGGCAAGCTTGATGAAATATGCAATCACTACTTTAGTGACGGCGAGCCTGTAGGCATTACTACAGCCGCTGAGGACACATCAAAAGAACAGCTTGTTGTTGCAACAAATGCTGAATTCGAGCCATTCGAGTTCAAGAAGGGCGACCAGTTCTACGGTATCGATATGGAAATCGCAAAGATTATTGCTGATGAGCTTGGTTTAGAGCTTGTTATCAAGGATATGAAGTTTGAGGCTGTTGTTACTGCTGTTCAGCAGGGCAAATGCGATATCGCAATGGCAGGTCTTACTGTAAGCCCTGATAGAGCTGAGCAGGTTGACTTTACAGAGTCATACTATGCAGCTTCTCAGAAAGTAGTTGTTAAAGCTGATGATACAACGTTTGACGCTTGCCAGACTGCTGATGATGTAAGCAAGATTCTCAATGAGCTTGATGCATCAGTTAAAATCGGCGGACAGAACGGTACAACAGGTCAGGCATACGTTCAGGGCAGTGAGGATCTTGAATTCGACGGATTAAAGGCTGAGTTTGTTGGTTATGATAACGGCTCACTTGCTGTTCAGGACTTAATAAATGGCAATATTGATTACGTTATCATTGACGCTGCTCCTGCACAGGCTATCACAACAGCTATAAACGCAGTAGCATAATAAAGTACAAATATCATATAGCCCTATCAATCCAGATAGGGCTAATTTTTTAGAATTGCAGGATAGAATATGGGAAACTTTGATAAAAAACTTGAAGTCTTTTTTGACTTCTTTGTTAACCACGGCGGTTATAAAACAGTACTGCTCGGCTTAAAAAATACAGCTATTATTGCAGTACTCGGTCTGGTTATCGGTATTGTAATAGGTACGATTATTGCAACTGTACGAGTTATGCCGAAATCAAATAAATTCATAAAAATTTTAGACTCTCTCGCAGGGTTTTATGTAAGCCTTTTCAGAGGTACTCCGATTGTTGTTCAGCTTCTTGTTTTTTACTATGTAATCTTGCCTTTAATTGGTATTCATATGACATCGGTAACTGTTGCAATTTGCGTATTCGGACTTAACAGCGGTGCATATATATCAGAAATTATGCGAAGCGGTATATTGTCCGTTGATTCAGGTCAGATGGAAGGCGGACGCTCTGTAGGCTTAAGCTACGGCACAACTATGATGAAAATTATAATGCCTCAGGCTGTAAAGAATATTCTGCCTACTCTTGGAAACGAGTTCATTTCTCTTATCAAGGAAACGTCTGTAGTCAGCTTCGTAGGTGCAACAGACCTTTACGTTGCATTTAACCGTATCGGTTCTAACAGCTATGAATTTATGGTGCCTTATCTTGTTATGGCAATGATTTATATTGTTATTGTCGTTGTAATTTCATTGCTTATTAAGCTTATGGAAAGGAGCCTGAGAAAAAGTGATAAAAGTTTGTAATCTTCAAAAAAGCTTTGGTGCAAACCATGTGCTTAAAGGAATTGACTATGAAATAAAGCAAGGAGAAAAAATAGTAATTGTTGGTCCGTCAGGTTCCGGAAAATCTACCTTCCTCAGATGTCTTAATCTCCTTGAACAGCCGACAGGCGGTGAAATTTACTTTGAAGGACAATGCATTACAGATAAAAAATGCAATGTCAATAAGGTAAGAGAAAATATGGGAATGGTGTTCCAACATTTCAACCTTTTTAATAATCTTACTATACTTGACAATATTACGCTTGCACCAAGAAAGCTGAAAAAAATCAGTAAAGATGACGCAGAAAAGAACGCAATAGAGCTTCTTAAAAAGGTTGGTTTAGAGGATAAAGCAAACGCTTATCCGTCGCAGCTTTCAGGCGGACAGAAGCAGAGAGTTGCAATAGTGCGCTCACTTGCTATGAATCCTGACGTAATGCTCTTTGATGAGCCTACATCCGCACTCGACCCCGAAATGGTCGGAGAGGTTTTACAGGTTATGAAGGAGCTTGCCGAGCAGGGTATGACAATGGTTGTCGTAACTCACGAAATGGGATTCGCCCGTGAGGTTGCCGATAGAGTAATCTTTATGGATCAGGGATATATAATTGAGGAAGATACCCCTGAAAAAATCTTCAACGAGCCAAAGGACGAACGCTTACAGCAGTTCCTTAAGGCAGTATTATAAAGCAAAAAATGCGAGAACTTCAAGGGACGCCCTGCATAACGATGTGGTCATCGTTCCCTACAGGAAATCCATTCAATACATTTTTTCGACACGCTGGCAGGTTTCGAGAAACGGAGCTGAATTATTCATTTGGCAATTCGTAGGCGTACATAGGTACGGTAGAATTGACAAAGGGATAAAACGCCAAACGCCGCTTGAATTCGATGTTCAAGCGGCGTTTATATGCTATTGGGGTCAAAAATCCCTCCACCGCGCCTATCGCGGTCCCCTCCCTTTAACAAGGGAAGCATAAAACTAAATATCTATTTGGCGTGTTTCAGCCGGTTTATCGACAGCCTGACGGCATAGGGTATCCCCTATGTCGCTATTTTTTTATACATCCATATATGGGGACAGCTTTCATCGTAGTCCACTTCCCCATATGGTAAATACCCTTGCTTCTCGTAAAAATGCTTTGCCTGAAGCTGTGAATGAAGAGCAATGTAATTACCACCATTTTGGAATATGATTTTTTCTGCCTCTCTTAGTAGCTGAGTACCAAGATTTTGTCCCCTGTAATTCTTTATTACTGCGATTCTGCCGATTAAGTAATATTCCTTCCCTTGCTCCTTAAAAAATCGGCAGGTAGCTATAGGTAAATCGCCATCATACATAACGAGATGCTTAGCGTAAGTATCTATCTTGTCAAATTCATCTATAAATCCTTGCTCCTCGACAAAAACCGTCTTTCGAATATTCATCGACTCATCAGGCAAGGCGTCGTAACATTTAATTTTCATTTCAAAATCCTACGTATTATTATTTATCGTTTTGTAGTCTATATACTGCTGACCTGCTTTCGGTGCTTTTCCGCCGTTTTTGACTGCAAGCATCTCGGATACCGTTACAATCTGGTAACCTTCTTTTATCAGCTTTGGCACAAGCTTTTTAACCGCCTCAGCAGTAGTAGGATAAATATCGTGCATAAGGATTATTGAGCCGTCGTAGACATACTTTGTTGCAGTATTGCATATCTTTTTCGGGTCCTTTGACTTCCAGTCCTCTGTATCGACCGACCAGTATGCAATCGGCATACCCTCTTTTTCACATTCCTTTTGAATTGTATTAGACATCATTCCGCCCGGACATCTGAATATGGTAGGTGCCTGACCGCAAGCATTTTTAATAGCCTTAGTGCTCTTGCTTATGTCTGTAGCAGTAACCTTTTTGCCATAATTAGAGTGGTCATACGTATGGTTTCCGATTTCACATCCAAGCTCAAGCTCACGCTTAAGATAATTCTTATTTGAGCTTGCAATACGAGAGCCGCACATAAAGAATGTTGCCCTTGCGCCGTACTTTTCAAGAACATTCAGGATATCGTTTGTAGCACTGTTTCCGTTACCATCGGGATAGGAAGGTCCGTCATCAAATGACAAAGCTACAATCGGCTTGTTAGGGTCAATATCTGCTCCGAGAACAGCAGCATCCTTGATTTCGGTTTTACAGCTTTCACTCCATTCTCCGTAAATCTTGTTGCTGTCGACAATTATATATGAGCGGATACGCGAATAATAATTATCTCCGGGATTTAATTTTTTAACCTTATAGCTAATTTTGTCGTTCTTTAAATCCTCAGTTTTCTTCTTTTCAAAATTTTCGTTTTTTGAATACTCAAGCTCGTATCCCTGAGCCTTTTTTTCAGTCCACTTGAATTTAAGAACACCCTTGTCGCCTGAATATGCCTTAAGCACCATCTTTTCAGGAGTAGTGTAGACACAAATCGGCGCACTTTCCTCGCCGTCATATTCTTTTTTATTAAACACCTTGTAGCCTGCAACCTTAACCTTAAGCTGGGTACCTGCTTCAAGCTCTTCAAATTTATAGCTGCACGTTTCACCGTCGGTTATTTTCTGAGCAAGCGTAAAATTCCCATCCTTATCTTCGGCATAAACCTTATATCCGTCAACGTCATCAAGTGCTTCCCATTCTATTGAAACAGAGTCGGTGCTGTTGTCTTTCATTTCGACATCACCAATTGCATCGACAGTTTTTCCGTTTATAACAGTGATTGCACTTACTGCGCTGACAATTATGGCAAGTATTAATGCTACGGTAATAATTCTGATTTGCTTCATATATTGTACTCCTCTGCAGGCAGAAAAAATTTCCGACTACATATCAATCATACTACCAAAATTATTAAAAATCAATAACAGAGGTTAAAAAAATATGACAAAATTTTAATCTTTTTTTGTCACTTGTTATACAAAACTAACAACCTTATAAATCTATACAAAAATATGCATCTGTATGCATCTATTTATATGTTCGCATATTATAAATTATTGTATCAGACGGCAGTAAAACAGAAAGCATAAAGCCCCGAGCTTATATCAGTTCGGAGCTTCTAAATTGTCTATATTTTGAATTTATATCATAGGGTGATAAGACCTGCGCATAAAAGGTTTATTCCTTGCTTATCACCTTTTTTTGCCACGATTTTTTACCGCACTTCGGGCATTTCATATATCTTGTTCTGTTTATATGCATAGCCCAGAAAACGCTACTGAATTTAGGAACGTATCTATGTCCGCACTTAGCACATTGATAATATCCTGCCGTTTGTTCAATTTTCAGACCAAAAAACATTCCAATAATAAACGAAATAATGCCAATCGTTATAAGTAATATTCTTAGCCAATCTTCCATTTTTATAAATGAGGCTGCAAATATTAGAGTAAAAAGGATTAAACAAGACAATACGCCAATAACAATTTCCATTGATAATAATCTTTTGTCTGCTTCTTCCTTTTGCTTTAGCGCTTCAATTAAATTTTGTTCTAATTTTTCATTGTAATTATCCATTGCAATTACCTCCCCACTTAATAAATCATTTACGCTGATTTTTAAAATATTACAAAGCTCAAGCATTATAGAAGAATCAGGCATTGCTTTGCCTGTTTCCCATTTTGATATTGCTCTGTCTGTAATATTCAGTTTTTCTGCCAACTGCATTTGCGTAAGTCCATTCTTTTTTCTGCACTCGGCAATGAATCTTCCGATTTTTATCTGATCCATAATTCCCTCCTCTCACTTAAATCATAAATTTTTTCGTTTCAAAAATACACGTACCGACGGTTGAGTGGGGAAATATCAACCGATGGTAGAGTGACAAAACTCATAAAAGTCGTATTAATTGTATCACAATCCCTGCTTATAATCAATCTCATTACATTAAATCTGTTTTAGATATGTCGGGGTTTCATTCCCTCAACATTTATTTTTGACAGATAAAAATAAATATGATATATTTTCTTTGAGGTGATTATATGAAAATTTTATTCGCAATTTTGGCAGTTTGCGCCGCATTTATTATTATCACGTTGATAAGAGCTGTATTTTTTAAGGCTGAAAAGGTTGAAGGCGAAGTGTTCCCTGACGAGCTTGTTCATACCGAGAGAGTGCAGAAAAATTTGTCTAAGGCAATCAGAATAAAAACGATTTCTCACGAGGATGACAGCAAAACCGATTGGGGCGAATTTGAAAAATTCCACTCCTTTTTGCGTGAAGCCTTTCCGTTAATTCATAAAAATCTTGAAATAGAAAATGTATCAAAGGCAAGTCTTATATTCTATTGGAAGGGTACTGATGAAGCCTTAGAGCCAATTGCATTTTTGGCACATCAGGACGTTGTGCCTGTGGCAAGCGGCACTGAAAACGATTGGACTCATCCCGCTTTTGACGGTTATAACGACGGCGAATTCATATGGGGACGAGGTGCGCTTGATATGAAAAACCACCTGATCTGCCTGATGGAAAGCGTAGAGACTCTGCTTGAAGAGGGATACCGACCTAAAAGAGGTGTATACCTTTGCTTGGGTCATAATGAAGAGGTAGTTGCCGGCAGCGACAACGGAGCTCGGGATATTGCTGAGCTTCTTGAAAAGAAGGGTGTTCGTCTTGATAGTGTGATAGATGAAGGCGGTGCAATGCTGACTGCAAAGGTCAAGGGTCTGATTGACGCAAATCTTACGGGAATAGGCATTGCCGAAAAGGGTTATGCCGATTTCAGAGTTACAGTCAGCGCAAAGGGCGGTCATTCCTCGCAGCCTCCTAAGCACACGGCTATCGGCATACTTTCAAAAAAAGTTCTGAGGCTTGAAAATCACCAGTTCAAGGCAAAAATAATGCCCTTTGTATATAATCTTTTTACAAGCATCGGCAAACGAACAACGTATGTCGGCAGATTGGTATTTTGCAATTTATGGCTCCTTAAACCGCTTGTGCTTAAAATAATGACAAAAATACCGCCTGCTGCCTCGCTTGTAAGAACAACTACAGCAGTAACGATGTCCTCAGGCTCACCTGCGGCAAACGTTCTTCCTCAAAAGGCAAGTGTTACTATCAATTTCAGAATAATGCCGGGCGAAACAATAGCTGACGTTAAGCGTCATATTGAAAAATATATGGGCGGAGAAAATGTTGAAATTGAATTTGTAAAGGGTAAAGAGCCGAGCCTGATTTCGCCGACAGATACAAGAGCCTTTGACACACTGAGAAGACTCTCTGTTTCACTTAATGAAAAAAATATCGTTGCACCGTATCTCGTAATGGGTGGCACGGATGCTTACAACTACGAAAACGTATGCGACAATATTTACCGCTTTGCACCGTTTACAATAGACACTGAGCTACTGCTCACAACACATTCCACAAACGAGCGAATCCCCGTTGAGCAGTTAACGAGTGGTGTCACGTTCTTTAAGCGTTATATTAAAATTATGAGTGGAGAATAAAGATATGAACTTTAAGGAAGATAAATTTATGATTGCGCTGGCGCTTTGTGTTGTTGCATTCGTAATTGCACAGGCAGTGTTCTTTTTGGTCAGAGCAATTAAAAAAGCCAAAAAGCTGGGCATCGAAGACTCAGCGATAAAAAACACAATTGTATCCTCAGCACTGTTTACAGTTGCTCCTGCAATCGGTATTGTGGCAACTGTGCTTACGCTCTCCGCGGGTCTTGGATACGTTCTTCCGTGGATAAGGCTTACTGTTATAGGTAATATTTCCTATGAGGTTACAGCCGCCACAAACGCAATAGAGGCATACGGACTTATCGGAGGAATTGCAAATGAGATAAACGACCCCGAGGTGTTTGCGACGATAGCATGGGTAATGACGCTTGGCTCAATTATGCCTCTTATCCTTGTACCGATATTTCTTAAAAAAGTACAGAGTAAGATTGGCAAGACTGTATCAAAGAACAATGCGTGGTCATCAGTTATGAGTGCTGCGGCATTTATCGGTCTTATTGCCGCTTTTGTTGCCAGAGCGATTGCAGGAAAAGGCGATGCTTCAATTATAGGGGATGGTGCGGGAGTTCTGTCCGTAGCGGCACTCGTTTTTTCAGTTGTTTTAATGCTTATCCTTCAAAAAATTTCAAATGTAAAGAATTGGAAATGGCTTGACAGCTTCGCTATGCCGTTTTCTATGATAGGTGCAATGGCACTCGTTATGCTGCTTGCTCAGGTGTTGCCTGAAAACATAGCATTTTTAGAATGGAGGGGTTAAAATGAACGATTATATAAACAAAACCCACAGATACGGAAAAATATGGATGATTGTCACCCTGCTTATGTTCTTGTCTGTTCCCACGTTGATATGCTATCATTTAGGCGTATCGCCAAAGCTTGAAATGATCGGCAAGGGACTTGCAACAGTAGCTCTTGTGTTTTATCCCACGGCAGTGCTCGAAGTTCTTACGTATTCACCATTGCTGGGAACAGGCGGTACATATCTTGGCTTCGTTACAGGAAACATAACAAATCTCAAGCTGCCTGTTGCTTTAAGTGCTATGGAAAGCGCAAAAGCTGAGCCGAATACGGATGAAGGAGAAGTAATATCCACAATTTCAATTGCCGTTTCATCAATAGTTACAACTATTATTATAGCGGTATGCGTGCTTGCCTTCTTCCCTATTCTTCATAATATTACTGATCCGGCTTCTCCCTTTGCTCCGGCATTTCAGCAGGTAACTCCGGCACTGTTTGGTGCACTGTGCGCTTCATATCTTGCAAAGCACTGGAAAATATCTGTACTGCCGATAGCGGTTTTGAGCTTTATCCTCATCTTCAACGGTACAATGGGTACAGGAGTGCTCATTCCGATTGGCGTTGTGGTATCTCTTCTCGGCGCACATATTATGTTCAAAAAAGGCATTGTGAAATAAATATATAAAGAGCGTGTAATGATTGGATTTGCTTCATCATTACACGCTCTTTTTGCGTTATTTACAGTTTCAATTGTAAAGTATATTACTCTTTAGAATATACGGTCATACCTACTCCATGGTCTTTTATCAGTATATCTTTTGGAAAACGGGAAAACTTCACAGTAACAAACAAATCACCTGCCGCACCGGACAAGTTTGTAATCTGAATAAAGTAAACAACCCAAAACCACTCAATCGGAACGAGAAAATTGATAATTGCAATAATAATCCCCCAAAGGACAATAGGCGCCAAGGCAATATAAATATAAGATTTTTTATCGTAGTAGTCATTACTCCCTGCAAAAGCATACAAGCCTGTAAAGCCGTATTTTACTTTTTTAGTACCACAGCTTTTCATTGCAATTCCGTGCACCAATTCGTGCAAAATCAAATAGACTATAAGCAAAACAGATAAAGCAAATAATCGCATAATAGTTCCAAGATCGGCATGAATTGTTGAAAAAATAGGGACTGCAAAATTCATTGGCACAATCATCAATACAGCAATTAAAACTGCCATAGAATTTACAAATATTGCCGTCCTCTTGTCTTTTTGCAGATCTAAGGAATAATACTCCTTATATCCCTCCGGTAATGTTTCAAGTGCTTTCATCGTATCATTTTCCCCTAATAATTTTTGATTATATTTTCATTATAGCACGATACGATAAATGATTCAATAAGTGGCTTTGTTTTTTTATATATTGACAATCCCAGACTACTGTGATAGTATAGACTATAGCAATAGTCTATGGAGGTTTCATTTATGAAAGAAAAGCTTTTTGACAGTGAAGCAAAGGTTATGGAAATCATATGGGCTAAAAGCCCCATTTCAGCAAAAGAAATCAGCCTGATTGCTTCTGATACAATCGGTTGGAATAAAAATACAACTTATACTGTAATAAAAAAGCTTGAGGCAAAAGGATTTATACAGCGAGAAGATCCTAGATTTATTTGCACCCCTCTTGTGTCGAAACGGCAGATGCAAAAGGCAGAGGCAGCCTCTCTCGTAAAAAAAGTATTTGGCGGCTCGCGTCACGCCTTGTTTTCGGCACTGCTTGAGAACGAGCCTTTGTCCGAGGAAGAGGTTAAGGCGCTGCGTAAACTGATTGATGAAAGGTAACGATATGCTACAGGAAATATTCTATTGGGTATTCAATATGAGCATAACTGCGGCAATAACCGGTCTGCTTGTTATGCTGGTCAGGCTTATTAAAAAGATTCCGAGAAGGATTGTAATATTTTTATGGGCGATACCGTTTTTACGTATGGCTGTTCCGTTTGGATTAGGCAGTCCATACAGCCTGATGACATTATTATCCAAAATCTCTACCAAGACCATTGTTGTATATCAGCCGACAGATGACTTGTCATTTTCGATGCTGAACAGTGTTAAAGCTGCGGAGAGTTATTTCCCAATCACATATAAAGTAAACTTGCTTGAGAATGTGTTTAGCGTCGCTTGCGTTATATGGATTGTTGTGGCTCTGGCGATTTTTGTTATGCTTATATTCATCTATTTTAAAGCACTGCACGAAATGAAGGATGCAACACATTTACGAAATAATATTTACTTATCAGATAAGAGCGCCTCTCCTGCTGTATATGGTATCATCAAGCCCCGAATTATTATGCCTGCATACTATAAGGATAAAGATATTAAATTTATTGTATTGCACGAAAAAATGCATATTCGCCGTTCTGATAATCTGTGGCGGATGCTTGCATTCTTTATCGTGGCAGTGCATTGGTTCAATCCGTTTTGCTGGGTATTCCTAAAGCAGTTTCTTGAAGATTTGGAGCTGTCCTGCGATGAGCGTGTACTTGTAAATCTGGGCAATAACTGCAAAAAAGAATACGCCCTTTACCTATTGGAAAGCCACCAAAGCAAAAACGTCTTTGCTTCTGCCTTTGGCGGTGCTAAAATTAAAAAGCGAATTGAAAACATACTGTCTTTCAAAAAAATGACTTGGTTTTCATTGATAGTATTCATTGCATTGATTGTCATGATTTTCTGCGTATTGCTGACAAATGAAGGATAAAGGATAAGGTGACAATATGAAAAACAAACAATTTAACAGATATTATATATTTTCCTGCATTGGTATTCTGATTGCCTCATATTATCCTCTTTCAATGGGAGTGAGGGTCATCACCGATATGATTGTTGACGGAACTGTGTTTAAGGAAAACTATCCAAAATATATAATTCCATACACTCCGATTTGCCTTGCAGTATTAATTGGCGTACTTATAATGCCTTTATGCATTAAACTGTTCAGTAGGCTTGCGCTAATCGGTGCAACTGTAACATCCACTATTGCATTTTTTGTACTCGAAACACTGTTTGAACAAAAAGTTGTAGTGACAACCGCTGAAACAGTAGCAAAGCTCGAAGATTGGCAAATGTATATGTGCTATGTTCCCGAACCGGAAACTACATACAAAATACAAACACCTATTGACATTTTGATGGGGAACTATAATCCCGCTTTCAAACTGCACTTTTACATCATTTCCGTCGTTTTAATCCTTTCAATTCTGAACTGTTTTTATGGGTTCGGCAGAATGATTAAAACAGGAGAAAAGAAACGCTGTAAATCCTTGATTTTACAAGCGATATGCTCGCTTGTTTTTCTTGGACTCTGCATTCTTGCTTGTTTCACAGCTTTTTGGAGAGACGGAAATATTCAGGTTTCTCCTTTATCAGCCACATTAATGTCTGTATTCTTTATTCTGTTGGGAGTAACGACGGGAGTATTTGTCGGCTCGTTTCTTTTAGATAAAAGGAAATTTGTTTCAATTTGGATTCCGTCAATCGTTGCTTCTTTTACGACACTGCTTATGTATATCGGTGAAATGATTCTTTTACACGGACATCTGTATAACCTTGGCACAGGATTCATTTTTAACAGCATACCCGTAATTATTCTTGCTCCCATAGATTTATTAATTATTGCTCTATCAGGAGGAATAACTGTATTTATATTCACATTGCTTAACCGCAAGAATTTTAATGTTAACAAATAGTTATTACAAGGTCTTTTTGCCAAATTATATATTACAAAAAGAAAACCAAGCCATAAAAGCTTGGTTTCTTTTGGTGGAAGAGGGTGGACTCGAGCTCCGCTCGAGTGTTCGCTTGCTGCGCAAGCCGTCGCATCATAGTTTTGTGGTTCGAATCCACCCACAAAGAATATCTGATACAAATAAAAAAACCAAGCCGTAAAAGCTTGGTTTTTTTTGCGAAAGACCGCGCAAACGGTGCGTAGATTGGGGTAAAAAGCGCGAAAAGGTGCGTAGCTCTTTCGCCTTTCACTGTCTGTCTCCTGTTCGATAAACTGGAAGTTATTGTTCTCAGCCTACAGTGCACAGCTTGCCTTTCAGAACATACCCAATTTTCTCATAACAAGCATTCGACGCGGCATAATCTGCATCCGTATAAAGCATAGGCATATATC
>JAFLRZ010000005.1 GCA_022511225.1 Eubacterium sp. | reverse complement strand
AAAAGTAATGGTTATCTGTGAAAATCCAAAGCACAAACAGCGTCAGGGCTAAGCCTGAACTAAAAATCGGAGGTAAACTATAATATGGCACGTATTTCAGGTGTTGACTTACCTAATGACAAGAGAGTAGAAATCGGCCTTACCTACATTTACGGTATCGGTCTTACTACTTCTAAGAAAATCATCGCTGAAACCGGTATCAATGCTGATACTCGTTGCAGAGATTTAACAGAAGATGATGTTAAGAAGCTCAGTGACTACATCACTAACAATCTCACTGTAGAGGGTGACCTTCGCAGAGATACAGCTTTTGACATCAAAAGACTTATCGAAATTGGTTGCTATCGCGGCGTTAGACACAGAAAGGGTCTTCCTGTAAGAGGACAGACTTCTAAGAATAACGCAAGAACTCGTAAGGGTCCTAAGAAGACAATAGCAAATAAGAAGAAATAAGTAGGAGGAAACAAATAGTATGGCTACTAAAAAGACCACAGGCTCACGCAAGCGTCGTGAGAAGAAAAATATTGAGCGTGGTGCTGCCCATATTCAATCAACCTTCAACAATACAATCGTAACAATTACCGATATGAACGGCAATGCTGTTTCATGGGCTTCAGCCGGTGAAATGGGTTTCCGCGGTTCAAGAAAGTCTACTCCTTTCGCTGCTGCAACTGCTGCAGAAACAGCTGCTAAGACAGCTATGGAGTATGGTATGAAAACTGTTGAAGTTTATGTTAAGGGACCGGGTTCAGGTCGTGAATCAGCTATCAGAGCTCTTCAGACTGCTGGTTTGGATGTAAGTCTTATTAAAGATGTTACTCCTATCCCACACAATGGCTGTCGTCCACCAAAAAGACGTCGCGTATAGTATAAAACTTGGAGGTTACTTGATATGGCAAGATATACAGGACCTGCTTGTAAGCTCTGTCGTCGTGAGGGCAAAAAGCTCTTCTTAAAGGGTGACAGATGTTACACAAGCAAATGTGCTATTGAACGTCGTTCATATGCACCCGGCCAGCATGGTCAAAACAGAAAGAAGGCTACAAACTACGGTCTTCAGCTTCGTGCAAAGCAGTCTGCTCGCCGTTACTATGGCGTTGCAGAGGGACAGTTCCACAAATATTTCCTTATGGCTGAGCGTAAGGCAGGCGTAACAGGTACAAACCTTCTTCAGCTCTGCGAAAGCCGTTTGGATAACGTTGTTTACACAGCAGGCTTTGCAAGCTCAAGAGCTCAGGCTCGTCAGCTTGTAAACCATGCACACTTCACAGTAAATGGCTCTAAGGTTGATATTCCTTCATACCTTCTCAGTGCCGGTGATGTAGTTGCTGTTAAGGAAACAAGCAAATCAACAGATGAGTTCAAGTCACTTGTTGAGTCTAATGCAGCTCGTCCAAAGCCACAGTGGCTCGATATTAATACAGATGCTATGGAAGCAAAGGTTGTTAAGCTCCCTGACAGAGAAGAGATTGCAACTCCTGTAGAAGAGCACTTAATCGTTGAGTTCTACTCCAGATAATAGTTTATTCCATCTATTATTTGGCGAAAACAAAATACAACATTTTTTTAGGAGGCTTTTAAATGATCGAAATTGATAAGCCTAAAATCGAGATTGTAGATGTTTCTACTGTCGGAAGCCGTAGCACTGGCAAATTTATTGTTGAGCCGCTTGAAAGAGGCTTTGGCACAACACTCGGTAACGGTATGAGAAGAGTACTTCTTTCATCCCTTCCGGGCTATGCTATTACTTCTGTAAAGATTGATGGTGTTTTACACGAATTTTCAACAATTCCTCACGTTAAAGAGGACGTTACAGAGATAGTTCTTAATCTCAAGAACGTAATTCTTAAGATACACGACGAAAATCCTAAGACTCTTTATATTGAGGCTTCAGGTGAGGGCGAGATTACAGCAGCTGACATCAAGCACGATGCAGACGTTGAAATTCTTAATCCCGACCTTCATATTGCATATCTTGATGAGGGTGCAAAGGTTGTTATGGAGCTTACCGCTGACAACGGCAGAGGTTATGTAACCTGTGACCGCAATAAGCAGCTTATGAATTTACCAATCGGTACTATTGCTATCGACTCCATTTATACACCTGTTGTTAAGGTTAATTACACAGTTGAAAATACTCGTGTAGGTCAGCAGACAGATCTTGATAAGCTCATTCTCGATATTGAGACAGACGGTACTATTCCGGCTGACGAAGCAGCATCACTCGCTGCCAAGATACTCAATGACCATCTTATGCTCTTTGTTGATCTTTCTGAGGAAATCGGAAATCAGGACATTATGGTTGAAAAGGATGACGACAGCAAGGAAAAGGTTCTTGAAATGACTATTGAAGAGCTTGATCTGTCAGTTCGTTCTTTCAACTGTCTCAAGAGAGCAGGTATTAATACAGTAGAGGATTTAATCGGTAAATCAGAAGAAGATATGATGAAAGTTAGAAACCTTGGACGTAAGTCCCTCGATGAAGTAGTTGCAAAGCTCGCTTCTTTAGGTTTCCAGCTTAGTCAAGAAGAGGACTAAAGGAGGGAATTTCAATGCCAGGTAGCAGAAAATTGGGCCGCCCGACTGACCACAGAAAGGCTATGCTCAGAGGATTAGTTACTTATCTTTTGGAGAACGGCAAAATTGAAACAACCGTTACAAGAGCAAAGGAAGTTCGTGCTATGGCTGAGAAGATGATTACTCTCGGCAAAAATGACACACTTCATTCAAGAAGACAGGTTCTTGCTTACGTTACTAAGGAAGACGTAGTCAAGAAGCTTTTTGATGAGATTGCTCCTAAGTATGCAGACAGAAACGGTGGTTACTGCCGTATTATCAAAACAGGCCCTCGTAGAGGTGATGCTGCAGAAATGTGCATCATTGAGCTTGTTTAAGATATATAATGCAATTGAAGCTGATTTCGTGTATTTACGCGAAATCAGTTTTGTTTTGTGTATAATTTACAATAAGCGTTATTTCCATTCGACAAAATTTAATGTTTTTCCTAATGTTAAGATATTTCTTGATAAAATACTTGACATTTTACGATATTTTGTATATAATCGTCCACAAGATATTTGAAAAAACTCAAATACCCCCATGATTTTTGGAGGGAGGGATTAAGATAAGCCAGGTAAAAGTTAAGGAAAATGAATCTCTTGACAGCGCACTCAGAAGATTTAAGCGCCAGACATCTCGTGATGGTATCATTCAGGAGGTAAGAAAGAGAGAGCATTATGAAAAGCCTTCAGTAGCTCGTAAAAAGAAGAGCGAAGCAGCTCGTAAGAGAAAGTATAAGTAATTATACAATTCATGCAGGAGTATCATTTAATGATACTCCTTTTTTTATTCTAAATATGTTACACTAAAAAATCTTGAATATACTAATGCAATGTGATAATATGTAATTATAAAAAGAAAGAAGAGGGATGCGCAATGAAAAAAGCTTTTAGTTTATTCTTAGCACTCGTAATGCTTTTGAGCATAATGGCGGGAATTGACCTGTCAGCGTACGCAGACGAAAGTATCTTTATGGAAGTCGGCGAAACTCGTACTTTGTATGCTCAAACGTACGGAAGGAGTATTTCTTCGGGTTATTGGACAACTAATAACAGTAAAGCTGTAGAAATTGTTTCACAGGGTTATACGTCTTGTACTGTAAGAGCATTACAAACAAATCCTAACGAATTTAATAAAGCATATGTTGAATTTCGTTATCAATATAAAGTGCAACCATCAGGTTATATGGCAACCGGAATGTACGGATTTAATATAACTGTTGAATCAATAGAGCCTACAAGCGTTCAGATATCACCAAGCAGTTTGACACTGAGTAAAGGTGAAGGATACCAATTATCTGCATTAGTTTATCCAAGCAATTCAGGACAGACTCTTACGTGGAACACTTCCGATATAAACATTTTATCTGTAAACAACGGCTATGTATATGCACATAACTATGGTTCGGCATATGTAATCGCCACGGCTTCAAATGGTGTATATGCAATGTGCTATGTCACAGTTGAATGTCCTAATCATAAGTATAAAAAGAAAAAGACAAAGGCAACAACAAGTAAAAACGGCAAGATTGTAACAAAATGTACCGTGTGCGGTAAAGTCAAGTCAAAAACTACAATCTATTACCCAAAAACAGTTAAGCTTTCAAAATCTTCATATATTTATGATGGTAAGGTTAAAAAGCCGAAAGTGACGGTTATTAACAGTAAAGGCAAAGAGATTGATGCAAGTAAGTACACGGTATCGTATTCAAAAGGCAGAAAGAATGCAGGAAAGTATAAGGTAAAAGTTAAGTTTAAAGATGACAGTAATTACACCGGTACAATTACTAAAACCTTTAAGATAAAACCAAACGCAAAGGTAACGTTATCAAGCATTTCATACGTATATAACGGCAAGACCAGAAAACCAAAAGTAACAGTAAAAGATTTAAACGGTAACAAGATAAGCTCAAAGAATTATACTGTTACATATCCAAAGGGAAGAAAAGCTGTAGGAAAATATACAGTAAAAGTTAAGCTTAAGGGTAAATATAACGGAACGGTAAAGAAAACCTTCAAAATAGTACCAAAGAAAACATACGTAAGCAAATTAACTGCAAAGTCAAAGGGCTTTGTTGTAAAGTGGAAGAAGAATACCACTCAAACAACCGGCTATCAGATTCAGTATGCAATCGACAGTAAGTTTAGTAGCAAGAAAACCGTTACCGTAAAGAATAATAAGACAACATCAAAGACTATTTTACATCGCAAGGCTAATAAAAAGTATTATGTTCGTATTCGTACTTATAAAACTGTAAAAGTTAACGGTAAGTCAACGAAAATTTATTCTTCTTGGAGTAAAGTAAAAACAGTTACTACTAAAAAATAGCCGTTAAGGAATCCTGCACCCGCAGGATTCCTTTTTTTATGTTGAGGTGAATTTAACTATCAAGTGCAACACTTTAGGGGAATATATATTGACTTAATCTATTTCTTAGATTATCATAATATTGTAATAAAAATTGGGACAAGCAATCATTCCTTGTCCTATATGCTCAGGGAGGAAAATATGAAAAAGATAAATAAAATTATTGTACCTATTATATGTATCACATGTATTGCTTTAGGCTTTACGGCAGGGTATCTTTTTAATTCAAAAAGTATTAATACAGAAGATGCAATACAAAAAGAAAATACATCTGCTAATAATGTTATATCTGCTTCTTCAACTACGTCAAAGAATGAAGAGAAGAAAAATGAATTACCTGAAAATGAATTGCCTTTTGATTTGTATAAAAGCTTTTTGGTGAATCCTTCCGGTAAAATAGTTGATAAGGTCAACGATAACCCTATTGATAAAATATATTATGAAAAATATATTAATGCAAAATCACTTAAAGAAGAACAGGATGTTTTAGCAGATTGGATAGAAGCATACGAAAATGAGTTTGAAAATGCAGTAGATGTTTTTAATAGTATTGTAAAGGAAAAATCAGATATAGATAGCAACATCTCATCTTCTGAATTAGTAGCAATAATGGATAAATATTCTGATTATTGCTCGGACTATACAGAATCAACTGCAAAGCTTGCCTATGGCTTTGAAGAATTTTATTTAGGTCGCGGAACGAATCATGTATATGATTTGTTATTAAACTCATTAGAATTAAACCGAACAAATACCCTGAGAGTGGTTGAGTGCATATATTTTTTGCATGGTGATTATAGTTGGGAAATAAATGATTAGGTTCAAAAGGAATCCTGCACCCGCAGGATTCCTTTTTTATGTTGACATCATAGAGTAATTCAATTATTATATTATCGGTGATTGAAATGAAAAAGATATTAATACTTAACGGCCCTAACCTGAATATGACAGGAATCAGAAAAAAGAACGTTTACGGCGGTGAGACGCTCAAGCAGATTAATGACGAGTTAAAGCTTTACGGCAAGGCAAACGGCGCTAAGCTGTCCTTCTTCCAGTCAAATTACGAGGGCGAAATTATTGACGTCATTCACGAAAGCAAGGATGACTTTGACGGCGTTGTAATCAACGCAGGAGCGTATACCCATTATTCATATGCAATCCGTGATGCTATTGAGGCTGTAGCTGACTACACTCCGTTCGTTGAGGTTCATATGTCAGACATACATAAAAGAGAGGATTTTCGCAAAATTTCCGTAATAACAGACGTATGTGTTAAGCAAATATCAGGATTCGGCAAAGATAGCTATAAAATGGGTATTGATTTATTGCTTGAAATAATATAAAATAATAAAGTATAATATATTACAAATATGATTAATTGATTTTTGGAGGTATATACTTATGGTATCTGCAGGTGATTTCAGAAACGGTGTAACATTCGAGGAAGACGGCAACGTATTGCAGGTCATCGAATTTCAGCACGTTAAGCCGGGTAAGGGCGCAGCATTTGTAAGAACAAAGACAAAGAACGTTATTACAGGTGCAGTTACAGAAAAGAGCTACAACCCTTCAGCTAAATTCCCTACGGCATTTATTGAGAGAAGAGAAATGGCTTATTCATACAGCGATGACGGACTTTACTACTTTATGGATAACGAAACATTTGATATGATTCCTGTATCAGAGGCTGATCTTTCAGAAAACTTTAAGTTTGTTAAGGAAAATGAGATTTGCCGTATTCTTTCATACAAGGGCAAGGTTTTCGGTGTAGAGCCACCAACGTTCGTTACTCTCGAGGTTACAGAAACGGAGCCCGGTCTTAAGGGCAATACAGCTACTAACACTCTCAAGCCTGCAAAGGTTGAAACAGGTGCTGAAATCAGAGTTCCTCTTTTCATCAACGAGGGCGATATGATCAGAATTGACACAAGAACTTGTGAATATATGGAAAGAGCATAAGTTAATAGCTATTAAGCAAAACAAAGGAGTTTTAACTATGGAAACTATTGAAAGCCTCGGCTATCTTAAGGGCTTACTTGACGGTCTTGATTTAGACGAGTCAAAGAAAGAAACCAAAGCTATTAAAGCAATTGTTGACGTTCTTAACAATATCGTTGAGGATATTGATGACGTAACAGAAGGTATGGAGCTTCTCGCTGAGCAGATTGATGCTGTTGACGAGGATCTCGAAGCAGTTGAGGATTATCTCAGCGATTGCTGTGATGATGATTGCGACTGCTGTGACGATGACTGCGATTGTGATGACTTTGATGATATGGCAGTTTTCGGCATTGAATGTCCGTATTGCGGAATTGAGTTTGACGTTGACGAGGATACCGTTCTCAACGAGGGCGAGGTAGACTGCCCTAACTGCGGCGAGCATCTTGAGCTTGAAGTGGAAGTTGAAGAATGTGAATGTGATGATTGCGAGGAACAGGATTAATTTTCTGTTAAAGGGTGCTTTATGAAAAAAGTATTTGCAGTTTTGCTGACCTTTGTTATTATCTTCTCTGTACTTGTGGCTTGCTCTAAGACCGATAACAATAACGGTAATACGCCGCCGGCAACAGAGGGCATCATAACGAAGGAAGCAAAAATTAAGGAAAGCAATGCTATCAATTTCATTGAATCTCAGTATACAGCTGAGGAGCTTGGTCTTGCTGATATTGACAAGAATTATCAGTTTATGATTGCTTCAACAGGCGTTGAATATGATGGCGAAAAATACGTTAAGGTCGTTGCAAACGTTCCCGTACTGAACGATACGACTACCGAAGACGGTAAGCAGACGTTTTCAATGAAAACTTATGGTGAGTACTTCATTTCGTTTGACGGTGAAACTGTTTTGATGAAGGATCAGAAAACAGGTGAAATGAAGGAACTTGAGAACAGATATGCAGATTACTCCCAGAAGGGTGACGCAAACTCTTAAAAAAGCAGGGGAGAGCATTGCTCGTCCGTCTAAATTGTGATTTAATAAATAACACGGGAGGATAATATCCTTCCCTACAAGCAAACAATAACACTACTGTTATATCGTAGGGGAGGCAATCTGCCTCCCGTTTAATTTTCAAAAAAACTGTTAAATCGTTTTATATTATATAACAATCAGGAGAATATAATGGCTCAAAAGGAAAAGCGATACGTCGGTGTAAAAGAGAATTTAGCCTATGGCTTTGCTAACGCAGGGCAGGTTTTCGGCTACAATCTTTTTGCCGGCTCATATCTTTCTATGTTCTTTGTAAAGGTCTTTGGAATACGTCCTGAGGCTGTAGGAACAATGATACTTGTTCTCGGTATATGGGATACGATTAATGACCCTCTGATGGGCAGCATTATAGATAAAACGAGAACTCGCTACGGCAAGCTTCGTCCGTATCTGTTAATCGTGCCTATCCCTCTTGCTATAGTGACGATTTTGTTCTGGTCGGGTCCTATCATTATGCAGGACGCAAAAACCATGACGTCAAAAATTATATTTATGTACATATCCTATTTGATATGGGAATTTTTCTATACGATAGGCGACGTATCTTTTTGGGGAATGAGCACGGCAATTTCTCCATCTCCCTCGGACAGAACGAGAGTAATTTCGTCAGCAAGATTTATATCAGGACTTATCGGAGGACTTTCAACAACTATTCTTCCCGTTCTTATAGATTTAAGCGAAAACGGCAAAATCCCGTGGAATCTCAAGCACGTATTCGCCTTTATGGGTGTTATTGCCGCTGTATTCATAGTCGGATTATTCTCACTTGCAGGCTTTAAGACTAAGGAAAGAGTTGTGCAGAGTGTTCAGGAGGAGAGCATTCTTGAAGGCTTTAAGTACTTGTTTAAGAACAAACCTCTTATGCTTATCGTCCTCGGAAACGTTCTTGGAACAGCCGCTTCCGTAGCTTCGGTATTCGGAAATTATTACTACAACGAAGTGCTCAACTTTATGTCCTTAAGCCTTATCGTAGCTCTTTTCGGTACAATCGGCGGCTACGTGGCATATGCTGTTTTGCCTATAATCAAAAGAAAATTCGATAACAGGCAAATAGTATTTTTTGTAGCATTTTCAAAGGCTATAATCGGTACAATCTGCTTCTTGGTCGGCATGAGGCATTATGACGTATGGTACTTTGCAGTTCCTGCCCTTGCCGTTCAGAATATTGTTCTCGGCTTTGTAGGCACAATTAATATGATTGTCCCTACAGAAATGATAGGCGATACCGTTGATTATATGGAGTGGAAAACAGGAGTCAGAAACGAGGGTATATCTTTCTCCGTTCTTACCTTTGTAGGAAAGCTTACCTCCTCTCTTTCAACTGCAATAGCAACTATGCTTCTTCCCGTTATCGGCTATATCGTTACAACAAATACTCTTGCAGACGGCACTACCGAAACTGTTACAAAGTGTACGTCAGCAGCAGGTCAGCCGACTGAGTTCTGGTTGTGGACGTTCTTTACAATCGTTCCGAACGTTGTAGGGCTTATCAGCGTTATTCCTTATATTTTCTACGATTTGAAAGGGCAGAAGCTTGCGCAAATCAGAGAGGAAATGAAGGAAAGAAGAATAGAGCTTTCAAAGAAGGTTTCATCAGGAGGTGTGGAAAATGAGTAATTGCCCTAAGTGTGGCGGTAAAATCAGCCCCCTTTATATGAAAGAAAAGTGCCCTCACTGCGGTATCAGCCTCCTTTATTACAATCTCGATAAAAGGCTTGAGGAGGATGAAAAGCAGGCACAAAAAGAGGTGGACGCAGTAAATCATTTTCTGGGAATCCTGAAAAGCTCTTCAATTGCTTCACCTATTCTTATTGTAAGGCTTGTACTTTTCTTTACACCTCTTGCATCGATGTGCCTGCCTATGTATAATGACGTCAGTCTTTTATCTCTCATTATGGGCATAATCAAGGGTACAGGCTTTGATATTATGCCGCTTGTCAGTATGGCACTCGTAGTAGTCCTATCGCTTGCAGTAATTATTTCTTCGCTCTTTTCCTGCACAAAAAAAGGACTTGTAAGAAATATGATTTCCAGTGCTGTTAATACAGCCGTATTTATCGTTCTCGGCATTATCATCGGCAATATGGGTGTCGGATGGTATATAACTCTTATTATTTATATTTTTGAAATTGCTTTGCATATAATATGTAATAAGACAATCAATAAAAATGTTGACTAAAGTATTTTAAAGTGTTATTATACTTATGTTATTATATAGTAGACTTTGATTAGGGAAGTAGCTGCTTGCCGCTGTTTCAGAGAGCTGTCGGTTGGTGCAAGGCAGTATAAGCAGTCAGTGAAAAACACCTATGAGTTTTCGAAAGAACGCACTTTTGTGCAAGTAGAATCGGGCGTGTCGGGAGCGTTAATCCCATTGAGTGAGCTGATAATCAGCTAATTTAGGTGGTACCACGGAAGCAGTCTTTCGTCCTATACGGACTTAAGGCTGCATTTTTTATTAATTATCCAAAGGAGATTACTGACTATGGAATTTTCAACAATTTACAGAACAAAGACTATGGACAAATTCAGCGAGGCAGATATTGATTCAAGCGTCAAGGTTGCAGGCTGGGTAGAGAATATCCGTGACCACGGCGGTGTGTCATTCATAGATCTTCGCGATATGCACGGTGTTATGCAGATTGTTATGCGTGACACAAGCCTTCTTAACGGCATTTCCAAGGAGGACTGCCTGTCTATAGAGGGTATCGTTGAAAAGAGAGATGAGGACACGATTAACCCCAAAATTGCAACGGGTACTATTGAGGTTGAGGCTAAGAGCGTAACAACTCTCGGCAAGGTTCGTCAGCCTCTGCCGTTTGAAATTCAGACCTCAAAGGAAATAAGAGAGGACAAAAGACTTCAGTACCGTTTCCTTGATTTAAGAAACCAAAAGGTTAAGGATAATATCATATTCAGAAGTCAGGTTGTAGCATATCTCCGTCAGGTTATGTGTGAAATGGGATTCCTTGAAATACAGACACCTATTCTCTGTGCTTCATCACCCGAGGGTGCTCGTGACTACGTTGTACCAAGCCGTGTGCATAAGGGCAAGTTCTACGCTCTTCCGCAAGCTCCTCAGCAGTACAAACAGCTTCTTATGGTATCAGGCATTGATAAGTATTTTCAGATTGCGCCGTGCTTCAGGGACGAGGATGCAAGAGCAGACCGTTCACCTGGCGAATTTTATCAGCTTGACTTTGAAATGAGCTTCGCAACACAGGAGGACGTATTCAGAGTAGGCGAGGAGGTTCTTACAAAGACCTTCAAAAAGTTTGCTCCCGAGGGATTTTCAGTTACAGAAGCACCGTATCCCGTAATCAGCTATAAGGAGGCTATGCTTAAGTACGGAACTGATAAGCCTGACCTTCGTAACCCTCTTGAAATCGTTGACGTAACGGAATTTTTCCAAAGATGCACGTTCAAGCCCTTCCACGGACAGACAGTAAGAGCCATTAAGGTACACGCAGATATTTCAAAGGGAAAGCACGAGAAGCTTCTTAAATTTGCTCAGTCAATCGGAATGGGAGGTCTTGGCTATCTTCTCGTTCAGGAGGATAAGACCTATAAAGGACCTATTGATAAATTTATTCCTGATGATATGAAAACAGAGCTTGCCGAGCTTGCGCAGCTTGAAATCGGTGATACAATCTTCTTTATTGCTGACGCTGAGGCAAAGGCAGCAGATTATGCAGGTCAGATCAGAACAAAGCTCGGTGAAATGTTTGATCTTATAGAGAAAAATGCATACCGTTTCTGCTTTATCAATGACTTCCCAATGTACGAATATAAGGAAGAAGAGAAGAAAATCGGCTTCACACACAATCCGTTCTCAATGCCTCAGGGCGGTCTTGAAGCACTTGAAAATGAGGATCCGCTTACCATTCTTGCGTATCAGTATGACATTGTATGCAACGGCGTAGAGCTTTCATCAGGCGCAGTTCGTAACCACGATATTGACATTATGAAAAAAGCGTTTGAGATTGCAGGCTATGATGAAGAAGTGCTTAAGGAAAAATTCGGCGCTCTTTATACTGCATTTCAGTTCGGCGCTCCGCCTCACGCAGGTATGGCACCGGGTGTAGACAGAATGATTATGCTTCTCAGAAACGAGGAAAATATCCGCGAGGTTATTGCTTTTCCGATGGATGGCAAGGCACAGGATCTTATGTGCGGTGCTCCTAATGAGATTACAGAGCAGCAGCTCAGAGAAGTACACATTAAACTCAGAAAGTAATTTGAGGTGTTAGTATGATAACAAAAGAAGAAGTATTAAAGCTTGCTAACCTTGCAAGGCTTGACTTTTCGGATGCGGAGCTTGATAAGATTATCGGTGATATGGATGAGATAATTGCCTTTGCAGACACTATCAACAATTCAGTTGAGGGCGATGCAGAAAAAATCAGAAACGTTTCAGCATCAGCGACTCCTGCCGAGGATTTCAGGGAAGACGTTGTAAAAGAGTCACTTCCTAATGAAAAAATCCTTTCAAACGTCAATGCCTCAAAGGGTATGTTCTGCGTTAAGGGAGGTATATAAATGAGAGAATTAATTACTCCTTTATCAAAAATGCTTTCAAGCAGAGAGATATCGTCAGTAGAGCTTACTGAAAAATATATTTCCGCTATTGAAAACGAAAATCAAAAGTATAATGCATACGTTTCAACCACATTTGATAAGGCTCTTGAAAATGCAAAGCTTGCCGATGAAATGATTGCAAAGGGTACTGCAACTGCATTGACAGGTATTCCGATGACACTCAAGGACAATATCTGCTCTGACGGTGATCTGACTACCTGCTGTTCAAAAATTTTGAGAGGCTTCAGACCCTACTATGATTCTACAGTATGGTCAAAGCTTAAAGCTCAGGGGGCAGTAATGCTCGGCAAGACTAATATGGACGAATTTGCTATGGGCTCAACGAGCGAAACGAGCTGCTACGGTGCCCCTCTTAACCCAAGAAATACTAATCACGTAACGGGTGGCTCGTCAGGCGGCGGGGCAAGTGCAGTAGCTGCTAACCTTGCACCTTATGCCCTCGGTTCAGATACAGGCGGCTCTGTTCGCCAGCCTGCAAGCTTCTGCGGTATCGTAGGACTTAAGCCGACATACGGCGCAGTTTCACGTTACGGACTTATTGCTTACGGCTCTTCACTTGATCAGATAGGCGTGCTTGCTCAGTCTGTAAAGGATACTGCTATCGTATTTGATACTATCAGCGGTGTTGATGCAAACGACCAGACAAGTGTTGATTTTGATTTCGGCAATATCGCAGACACTCTTGATAACACTGACGTTAAGGGTCTTAAAATCGGTATTGCCAAGGAATACTTTGAAAATATTAATGAAGAAATGAAGGCAGCAATCCTTGATGCCGTAAAGCTTTATGAAGCTAACGGTGCAGAGATTATCGACATCAGCCTTCCCGTGCTTAAGCAGGCACTTCCTGTTTATTATATCATTGCCTGCGCAGAGGCTTCCTCAAATCTCGGCAGATATGACGGTATTCGCTACGGCTACCGTCCTGAAAGCTATAACGACGTTGAGGAGATGATTCTCAGAACAAGAACTGAAGGCTTCGGTGACGAGGTTAAGAGAAGAATTATGCTCGGCACCTACGTTCTCTCCTCAGGCTACTATGATGCGTATTACAAAAAAGCGTGCTTACTTCGTGAAAATCTTATTTCTGATTTTGATGAGATTTTCAATACCTGCGATATTCTGATTGCACCGACTGCACCTAACACTGCATTTCCGCTTAACTACAGTGGTGCTTCACCTGTTGATATGTATCTCAGCGATATTGCAACAGTGCCTATAAATATTACAGGTGTTCCTGCAATCAGTGTTCCGATTAAGAATGACAGTAACGGACTTCCTATCGGTATGCAGATTATCGGCAAGAAGTTCAGCGAAAAGACTATTCTTAAGGCTGCTTATTTCTATGAGAAAACAGCAGAAGATATGGTAGGCAACGTTGAGGGAGGTGTTCAGCTTGGCTTATAAATTAGTTTGCGGTATTGAAACTCATATCGAGCTTGCAACAAAGACAAAGATTTTCTGCGGCTGTACAACCCAGTTCGGCGGTGAGCCTAATACTCATTGCTGTCCCGTGTGCACAGGTCAGCCGGGTGCACTTCCTGTACTCAATAAGCAGGTTATTGCATATGCAGTAAGGGCAGGACTTGCCGTTCATTGCGACATTAATAATAACTCTCATATGGACAGAAAGAATTACGTTTATCCCGACCTCCCGAAGGCGTATCAGATTTCGCAGTTTGACGAGCCTGTATGTATAAACGGCTACGTTGAGCTTGATTCGGGCAAGAAAATCAGAATAGAGAGAATCCATATTGAAGAGGACGCAGGCAAGCTCGTACACGACGGCGGCTACACCTACGTAGACTATAACCGAGGCGGTGTTCCTCTTATAGAAATCGTATCTATGGCAGATATCGAAACTCCGCAGGAGGCAAGAGAGTATGCCGAAAAGCTTCAGCTTATTATGCGTAACGTCGGCGTTTCCGACTGCAAGATGCAGGAGGGCTCAATGAGATGCGACGTTAACGTATCACTTCACCACGAGGGTGAGCCTTGGGGTACAAGAACGGAAATCAAGAATATAAACTCCCTTTCCAACATCGTAAGAGCAATGGAGCTTGAAATGGAAAGACAGGAGGATATCCTCGATGCAGGCGAAAAGGTAATTCAGTCCACTATGCGCTATGATGCAAACAGTGACACCGTATACGTTCTTCGCTCAAAGGAGAATGCAGACGATTATCGCTACTTCCCCGAGCCTGATATTCTTCGCTTTTATATCTCACCCGAAATGGTTGAGGACATCAGAGCCTCACTTCCCGAGCTCCCTGATTCCAAGCTTAAGAGATATATTGAAATGGGACTCCCTGAGAACAATGCAAGGCTTATCTATAAGTACAAAAACGTTACTGCGTTTTTTGACTCGGCAGTTAATGAGGGTGCAAGTGCTTCAAATGTGCTTAATATGATTATCGGCACAATCTATGCAACTCTCCAGACCGAAGAGGATAAAGAGAATTTCGAAATCAGGACAACCTCGCATCAGCTTGCAGGGCTTGTTAAGCTTATTGATACAAAGAAAATAAGAGCTAACAAGGCAAAGGAGGTTCTTGCTCAGATGCTTGAAAGCGGTAAGGACGTTACCGAATATGTCAAGGCAGAAGATATGGCAGGACTTTCTGACGAGGACTTAAAGGCTCTTTGCCAAGGTGCAGTTGATGCAAACCCAAAGGCTGTCGAGGATATTAAAAACGGCAAGGATAAGGCAATCAATGTTATGTTCGGCTACGTTATGAAAAATTCACGAGGCAAGGCAGACGTAACAAAGGCAGAAGCCATCATCCGTGATATCATCGGTGTATAATTACAATCAAAAAATCAGGAACATCGAGTTCCTGATTTTTTGATTTTTGATTTATAAAATATACTGCCTATGTCAATAATATTGATGTCGGTTTTTACATAATCAAATAATCAAAGATTATAAAATATTATGTAAAGGAAGATATTGTGCAGTATAATAAGGTTGAAATCTGCGGAATCAATACAAACAGCTTAAAGGTTCTCAAGGAAAACGAAAAAACGGATTTGCTCAGAAAGGCGCATAACGGCGACAAGCAGGCAAGAGAGGAGCTCATAAACGGAAATCTTCGCTTAGTACTGTCAGTTGTTCAACGCTTCGCAGGCAGGGGAGAAAGTATGGACGATCTCTTTCAGGTCGGCGTAATCGGTCTAATCAAGGCAATAGATAACTTCAATTTAGACCTCGACGTTAAGTTTTCAACGTATGCAGTGCCTATGTGCATCGGCGAGATACGTCGATTTTTACGCGATGATAACCCCGTTCGTGTCAGCCGTTCTATGAGGGATACTGCGTACAAGGCAATGCAGGTTAAAGAAAGACTTACAAATGAGTATGGCAAAGAGCCTACTGTCGAGCAGATTGCAAAAGAGCTTGATATGAAGAAGAGCGATGTTGTCCTTGCACTCGAAGCAATAGTTGATCCCGTTTCACTTTATGAGCCTGTGTATAATGACGGCGGAGATACGATATACGTTATGGATCAGGTCGGTGATAATAATTCCGATACCGACTGGATTGACGAAATTATGATTAAGGACGAGCTTAAAAGACTTGATAACAGAGAACGCAATATTATGTATTTGCGTTTTATGCAGGGCAAAACCCAAATGGAGGTTGCCAAAGAAGTCGGCATATCACAAGCTCAGGTCAGCCGCCTTGAAAAGAACGTATTAGACAGAATCAAGGGTAACTAATTATAAAGGCACTAAACATTATCAAAAGGGGCGAGCATTGCTCGTCCTCCAACAATCGTTACATAATAAAACCACTAACAGTAATTCGCTCTGTTAGTGGTTATTTGTTTATCTCCATATTATCTGTTCTGCCGACAATATAATCAACAGATACGTTGTAGTAGTCAGCAATTTTTATTAATTGCTCGATTGGTACATTAATTCTTCCGTTTTCATAGTCGCTATATGTGCTTTGGTCAATAGCAAGATATACTGCAAGGTCTTTTTGTTTTAAGTCTCTATCTTCTCTTAAGTCTCTTATTCTTGTAATTTTCATATAATCACCGAAATTATTATATAATATGGGCAACTCCCATATTGACAAATATGGGTAATACCCATATAATAGTATTATAATAATTTTGAAAAGAGGTAGTTTGTATGGACAGCGTAAAAGAGGATATTTTAGAGATTGATGAAATAAAAAAGAAAAGAGAAAAACGTAAAACAAATAGGTTTTCAATCTCTATAGTTATAATGATAATCATAGCAAGTATTAGTATTTCAATGGTAGTGCCACTCATTTCTGATATTATCGACGACAATAATAAAATAGAAGAAATTGAAAAGGAAATAATCGAGATAATTGCTGATCAAAAAGATGTAGAAAAATATAAAGAAACTATGCCAAACCTTTATGGTTATTTGGGTATTGATTCTTTGTATAATGAACGAATTGAATTAAGACAAGACAGAATATACGGTTTAAATCAGCGTATGTTGATAAAAGAAATTTGGACAGGCGTCTCTATAATTCTTGGTATAGTATTCTTTATTACAATTGTTCTTAAAGTTAAAAAAGGCAAAAAACTCGGTATCTATTGCTTAAACAAGAGTATTCAGAAAAAAAGCATTTGTGTTATTATACTATTGTGTTTTAGTGATTTCTTTTTAGCATTAACTCTCCTATATGAAATATTTGATGCTCTTTTTGGAAATTTAGCTGATTATGATGTCGATTTTTCTGGAGTTTCTCCAGTTGGAATTATTTTCTTTGTTATTACTATAATTATATCAATTTTATTAATTTCATTATTATTAAAAAATTATGAGATTATTCCAGAGCTAGCGGATATTGAACACTCGCAAATCATAGAAGCAAAAACTAATAGCAACCTAAGCAATTTAGATAGTATTGCAAAATTAAAAGAACTGTTAGACAATAACGCAATAACACAAGAAGAATTTGACATTATGAAAAAAGAAATAATAAATTTATAGGAAAATGGAGGATAATATCCTCCCCTACAGTCAAAAAATAATGCCATTGAACAACGCAGAGAAGGCAATCTGCTTTCCGCTCAAATTTTACTATAACCAGCCACTAACAGTATATCTGTTAGTGGCTTTTGTTTAACGAAACTAAATATTTGTTGATTAATACTTGAAAAAGCTTTATAATATTATCGGAAAGGAGAGTTGTCTATGAATCAACCTTTGACCAAAAGAAAGAAGCTCGGTTATGCCTTCGGTATTTTTACCGAATCACTGATTTATAATATGTTTTATACATATTATCTTACGTTCTTAATCGAAATCGTAGGTGTTAAGCCTAAATATGCATCAATTGTAATATTTGTTTCAATTGCGTGGGATGCAATTACAGACCCAATGATAGGTAATTATACCGACAGAGCAGGCGTAGATAAACGCAAGGTAATGAAAGGCTCGATACTTCCGCTCGCCGTACTGTTTATCGTTGCGTGGACAAGTATCGGCTCAGGTATCAGTTCAGAATTTATCAGAATACTTATTTATACAGTTCTTTCAATGGCGATATGGGTTTTCTATACGCTTTATACAATACCGTATTACGCAGTTGTTGCCGAGCTTACAGAGGATTACGACGAAAGAACACAGATACGCTCTCTTTCATCACTCCTTAATGCAATTGCAGTAGGACTCGGAAACATTCTACCCGCCCTCGTTCCTACAGTTGCAATGCTTCTCGGTGAAAAGCTCAAGTCAAATTCATATGCAGTCGTTGCAGCAATCATAAGCATCGGGGCAGTCGTATTCGGCTTTGTCTGCTGTAAATCGCTCAATGGTGTCTATGAGCCTAAAAAGGCAGAGAATGGCGCACCGGTCGAGAGAGTTACACTTAAAAATACGTTCAAAGCATTTGGCGATATACTTAAGCTTAAGCCTACTAAATGGTTCCTGCTCTTTGTATTTTTCTTCCTTGCCACGTCATCAATGATACAGTCAAATTTAACGTATATGGTTATTGACTGTATTGGTATGGAATACGATACGGGAATAGTGTTTGTTATACTTTCGCTCGTTATTTCAATGGCACTTACAGTTCCTGTTGTCGAAAAAATTGCACAGAAAAAAGACAGACGTTTTGCAGTAATTTTGTTTTTCACAATAACCTGTGTCGGCGAAATTGCGATTAAAATAATCGGTCTTGACGCAACTATAGGCGGTTTCCCTGTAATGTGCATCATCAGCCCTATGTTTCTCGGAATAGGGGTCGGCACGTTCTGGACTCTGTTCTATTCTATGGGCTACGACTTGGTAGAGCTTAATGAGTTTAAAACAGGCGAAAGAAGAGAGTCCACTATTACTGCTCTCCCTCAGCTCGTTCAAAAATTCGGCTCAGCCTTTGGTATCCTTATGGCAGGTCAGCTCCTTTCTGCATACGGTTACGATTCGTCAAACGACGTCGCAGGCTCCGAAGCTCTTATTGAGCGTGTTACCGACCCGCACATCGTAAACGGAATTGAAAATATTTCAACGCTCATTCCTGCTATATTCCTTGCAGCTTCAACAATAGCGTGCATCATCTATCCGATGACAAGAAAACGCTTTGACGCTCTTATGCTCCAGCTCGAGAAAAAGCGCAACGGTGAGTCATATTCAACAGAGGGGTTTGAAAAGCTATTATAAATGCTTTGATTTTACAAGTAATGCCACTAACAGTTTTTACTGTTAGTGGTCATTTTTTTGTCTAAAATACAATCGAAATAATAGACAATTTTAATATCAGTGTACATTAATGTACAAATTCGCATCGTCTTTTTTACTAATTTTAGGGTGCGATTTTGTAGCAACTTTAATAAAAATTTTCATATCGATTGAGAAATCAATCCTGATGTGGTATTATAAGTAAAATAATACTTAAAGGAGAAGTGAGTATGAAAAAACACGTGTTTAAGAGATGCCTTTCACTCGTTATAGCTGTTTTGATGTTAACGTGCAATATGCCTTTTGTATCATTAGCAGCTGAAGGTGACGGCATTACAATTTCTTCAAACGTAACTGCTCAGGATATCGAAATAGATGCAGATATCGAGTTCACTTACTATGTTGAAATTGATAATATACCTTATAACGGAGAAGTAACGGGCAGCGATTATAAGACTTACAAAATTCAGAATGGTATGCTCACAATGCCATATAATGTAAGTGCCGTAATAACGGATATTCCTGCCGGTGCTACTTACAGCATAAAGCGTCTGGAATATGATAATGACAAATATGCTCTTATCGAAGAAACTGATGCCGAAACAGGCGATATGTCTGCGTTTGAGTATTATATGACTATTGACGGCGAACGGGAAAAAATCGACGCTGATACCTTTAACAAAGAAACAGACAATGGTAATAATCTTACGGCTACAAAGTATAAGTACACAGATGCAGACGGTAATAAGCATTATTATGATGCATCACAGGTCGACAGCCTTACCGACACTTACGAGGTTGTCAAAAAAACCGTGCCTTCAACTACTTATACTTTTGAACAGAAAGATTACTTCTATTTGAAGGATTCTCTTCAGGAGTATAACTTAAGCTTTGAACTTAAAAATTCCGGATACAACTCAAGTAAGTCTTGGGGAGTAACAACCTACAAATACGAAGGTAGTTTAAAAATCGACATAGAGGGCTATGACGGTGAATTACAAGGCGATTCTACTGACAGCATTAGTGGTTCAAGTACAAGTATTGGCGGCAGTAAGGACAAAGCGAAGGAAGACTTTATAAGCAAGGCTGCAACAAGCCTCGGAAGACTTTCATACAGATTTCTTAACGAAACCGTAAATCAAGAAACACATCTGACAACAGCAATCCAAGGAAACGTTACCGATAAGCTCCCTGAATCAAATACTCTTTCTGATTCAGAGCAGACTTTTGATCCAATACAGGCTACGGCATATGGATTTAAAATGGTTACAGAGCATACTGCTGTTTTTGAGGCAGTAGAAGTAAGCGTTGCTAAGAATCTGGTATTTGATGCAGTTTTTGCTCCTGCACCAACAGGTACTTTCTCAGTAGACTTTATAATCTACAGCGGAAAGTATCCTGAATCATACGAGGATGCTGCCTTTGAAATTCGTGACGTTAACGGCAATGTTCTTGTTGAAGGCAAGGATTACCAACTTAATATAAGCAGCGACAGTGTTGATCTTAAGCTTGCTGAAATCGGATATACACAATACGTTTTCTCCGGCTTAAAGCATGGTTTATATACAATTCAGCAGTCTAAGGGCGCAGATGGATATATTGTTGATTCAACCATCTATCCGTTTGAAGTACAGAGAAAAGGCGGAGCTGTAGTCGGCGATAATTTTGCTAAATCAAGCTTTAAATCTCAGTATACTGCATTAACAAACAATACCTATAACTTTATACAGTCTTTTAGGGTATTCAAAAACAACAGCTTTACTCTTAAATTCACAAAGGTTGACCAGAATAACGAGGTCGTTGAAGGTGCACAGTTTATGCTTATTGAAAGAGATGCACTTCTTGAACTCGTAATGACTCTTGCACGTGAATCAGCAGGAAATCTTGATTTTCAGCAGATAATTCAACAGCTTCAGGGTACGGACTGGTCAAATCTCGATGTAGGAACAATTATCGGAATTATTCTTAATATTGTAAATCTCAATCCCGATACGCTCAGCCAGATAACAATTCCTGCAATTTTAACCGCAACTTCTGATAAAAACGGTATTGTTTCTTTGAACAATTCATCAAATATTCTTAACGTTGTCGGCGCACTTGCAGGTAGCGGCATTTCAGGTGAACAGCTTGCCGAGGTTCTTAAAAGCGTTTTCGGCAGTATGATTCCTGAACAGTATTTGCCTTTACTTGATACGCTTGCAGGCTTAGCAGGCTCAATAAATGTCAACACCGGTATGCGCTCGGGAGCATACGTTATGATTGAAACTCAGGCTCCTGCAGGCTACGAAAGAAACTCACTCGTTTATACGTTTGTGATTAATGCAGACGGAACGGCAAACGTTACCGCAGGTGTTCTTTTCCCTGTAATTGTAGACGCTATTAATTCAAGATTCGGAATAAATCTTAAAGATATTCTTATTTCTGCTGAAGAATTTGAGAGATATAAAGATACTATCGGCGGTGCATTTGCAACGTTTGACGAATATGCAGGTGCAGTAATTGATAACGTTGTTAATTTCCTTGGTGAAATATTAGGCGAGGAGAACGCAACGGCTGAAACACTTAATGCAATAAAGAATCAAATTCACGGCTATTATGAGCAGTACGGCGATCTTGCCGATGCAATTGGTAAGACAATACATGATATCAACAGTATGATTACCGATCAGGTTACAGAGGATTGGCACTATTACAACACAAGATATTTTGTTGATGTTGCAATCAATATTACCGATTGTAACGGCAATGAAATAGACGGCGCAACGTATACAGTTGTTGATTCAGACGGAAACGAAATTGAAGTTACTTCAAATACTGTAACAGTACCTTTTGGCGATTATACAATTAAAGATGTTGACGTTCCTGACGGATATCTGCTTATTGAAGACAGTACAATAACAAAGGTGACAGTTGATGATCCTGCCGGTGTATATTCATTTGATTTGTCTTACCACAGGGCAGGTGATCCTGTAATCACAACAGTTGATTCCTCCTGTGAAACAGAGGGAACCAAAACAACAAGAACTTACTGTGAAGTATGCGGAGAATTACTTTCGGAAGAAACCGAAACAATAGCTCCAAAGGGCCACAGCTTCGGCGAGTGGGAAACAGTAGAATCTTCAACCTGCACCAGCAATGGTATCGAAAAGCATACGTGCTCAGTGTGTGGACTTACAGAAACTAAGGACTTAGAGCTTGCGGCTCACGATTGGCAGGATGAATATACGACTGACAAGAATCCAACGTGTACAGCTGACGGCAGTAAATCAATTCACTGCAAAAATTGTGATGCCACTACGAGCAGTACTGTTATCCCTGCTACAGGTCATACACCAAAAACCGTTGCAGGCGAAGAGCCAACGTGTACCGAAACAGGACTTACAGAGGGCAGCCGTTGCTCAGTATGTGACACAGTTCTTGAAGCTCAGAGGACTATTGCCGCAAAGGGACATGAAAAGGCAATTGATAATGCTGTAGCTCCGACCTGTACCGAAACAGGCTTAACAGAGGGCAGTCATTGCTCAGTATGTAATACAGTTCTTGTTGAGCAGGAAGAGGTTCCGGCTACAGGACATAAACCTGCAACCGACAAAGCCGTAGAACCGACCTGCACCGAAACAGGCTTAACAGAGGGTAGTCATTGCTCAGTATGTAAGACAGTTCTCGTTAAGCAGGATGAAGTTCCGGCAAATGGGCATAAACCTGTAACCGATAAAGCCGTAGATCCGGCCTGTACAGAAACAGGCTTGACAGAGGGCAGTCATTGTTCAGTATGTAAGGCAGTTCTTGTTGAGCAAGAGGAGGTTACTGCAAAAGGACACGCTTACGGTGAGCCTGCATTCACTTGGTCCAAAGACCTCAAGACTGCTCACGCATTATTCGTTTGTGAAAATGATAATTCTCATAATAAGGAATTCAAAGCAACTGTAAACAGTGCAGTTAAGACACCTGCAACCTGTACCAAAGACGGAACTACTACCTATACGGCAACCGTTAGCTTTGACGGCAAAGAGTATACTGATACAAAGGACGTAGTTGATATTCAGGCTACAGGACACAGTTATACAGACTACCATTACAATAACGATGCAACCTATTGGGAGGATGGCACTGAAACCGCAGAGTGTGACAACGGCTGCGGTACGAAGGACACGCAAACAGCAGAGGGAACAAAGCTGATTGATAATGATCCTCCAACAGTAGTGATTACTGTAAATAACAGCAAATGGTATGAATTTTTGAATAGCATTACCTTTGGTCTGTTCTTTAACGAATCACAAATCGTAACGATTGAAGCTGAGGATTCAGGTTCAGGAGTAGATAAAATATTCTATTATTTGTCAGATACCGAAGTTTCTGCCGACGATATAGAAAACATTTCTGACGGTACAGAATATGACGGCTCCTTCCGTATCAACCCTGATAACAAGTATATCATTTATGTAAAGGTTATCGATAAGCTTGGCAATACAGCTTACTATTCAAGTGACGGAATTGTACTTGATGCTACCGCACCTGAATTTTACGGCCCTGATGCCCCTAAAGACGGCGACGTTTACTGCGTGTCAAAATCAATCGGTGTAACTGATGAGAATTTTGACCGTGTAGAGGTTGACGGAGTAAAGGTAGACGTAAATCATCCTGATAATGCATATTATTTCACTGTAAATGAGCCGGGCAATCACACAATAGTTGTCTATGATAAGGCAGGCAATACGCTTACAGTAAATATAACGATTAATGGTCAGCACATGTTTGGCGATTGGCAAGAGATACAAGCGCCGACCTGTGTCCAGAGAGGTCGTTGGGAGCGTACTTGTCAATACTGTGATGAAACTGAAATTAAATTATCAACAGACGATGAATTTGATTTGCATCATATCTGGGGCGAGCCTACAATCACTCGTCCAACGTGTACCGAGAAAGGCTTTACAACCCATACCTGTACCGTTTGCGGTTATACCTACAAAGACAGCTATACTGACGCTTTAGGCCACAGCTTTACCGATTACGTTTTTGACGGCAATGCAACGTGTACTGCCGATGGCACAAAGACGGCTAAGTGCGAGCACTGTGACGAAACTGATACGATAGCAGTCGAAGGCTCAATGCTCAGTCATACCTACGAGAATGGCGTGTGCACCATCTGCGGTGAAAAGGATACAGACGTTAAAGAATCTGCTCCCGAAACTACCGAGCCGACAGATTCCGACGATGAACCTACGAGCACGACAGATGATAAGAACACTCCGGCAAAGAGCCCTGCTACAGGTAATTCGCATTACACTGCTGCAATTGCAGGCCTCATTGCTTGCGCCGCAGCAGGCTTAGTAGTCATCACCAAAAAGCGTGAGGAAGATTAAGCTTAAATTGTATTGAATTGAATTTTCCGTACAAGTTATAAAATTCATACAAATACCATAAAAATAGTAAGGCAGAGTTTATTCTGCCTTATTATTTTTTCTTATAATTATTGCATAATTGTTAAAAACACAAGAAAAGTATTGACTAATGTTAAAAATTATTATACAATATGCACAATAGACAAAGCGCCCTAAATACACTTTACTTTGTCTCAGGAAGGGATTTATATGAGCATAAATATCGAAAACATAAGAAATATCACTCTTGTAGGCCACGCTTCAAAGGGTAAAACGACTCTTTGCGAGGCTCTTTTGAACACGGCAGGCGCAACGGAAAGAATCGGAAAGGTCGTTGACGGAAATACCGTAAGTGACTTTGACGCAGAGGAGAAAAAGCGCAAAATCAGCATTAATAGTGCTGTCGCTTCTGTTGATTATAAAGGCAAGGCAATTAATATTATTGACACTCCGGGTCTGTTTGACTTCGCTATGGGAGCAAACGAGGGTATTCGTGCTGCAGACACTGCAATAATCGTAGTTTCAGCGCGTTCAGGTCTTGCTGTCGGAGCAGAAAAGGCGTTCAAAAATGCAGGCTCAAAGGGGCTTTCAAGAATTTTCGTTACTACTAAGATGGACGATGACAGAGCCGATTTCTATAAGAGCTTCAACGGCATTGTCGCTAAGTTCGGAACGCAGGTGTGCCCGATTGTAGTTCCTGTTATTTCAGGCGGTAAGGTTGCAGCTTATTACAATATGATTGACGATAAGGCTTACAGCTATGATGGAGGAAAGAAGATTTCCGATGCTGTGCCTGATGACACTGCAAGATTCGAGGCAGTAAAGGCTGTATTTACGGAAGCCGTTGCATCTACTGACGACGAGCTTATGGAAAAATATTTTGAGGGAGAAGAGCTTACTACAGAAGAAAAAATCAAGGGTGTCAAGCTCGGTATAGCTGACGGCTCTATCATTCCTGTTTTTGCCTTGTCAGGTTTAACAGGTGTTGCCTGCGACTTGCTTCTTGATTTTATTGCAGACTGTTGCCCTGCACCTAAGTCTGAATACGGTATTGATTCACAGGGTGAGCCGATTGAGCTTACTCCTGATGCAAACGGACCTCTTGCCGCAATTTGCTTTAAGACGGTAGCTGACCCGTTCATTGGCAAGCTCAGTTATTTCAAGGTTGTCAGCGGCAAGATTACTTCATCCGTTCCTGCTTATAATTACCGAACAGGTAAGGATGAGCGTATGGGCAAGATTGTTAAAATGTTCGGCGCAAAGCAGATTGATTGCAGTGAGCTTTCGGCTGGTGAAATAGGTGCTGTAACAAAGCTTGGCGGTTTCGCAACGGGTGACACTCTCTGCTCGGCGGATAACGCTGTAAAGCTTGATGACGTTGCAATTCCTACTCCGACTTATAAAATGGCAATCAGCGCAGCAAAGAAGGGCGAGGAGGAGAAAATTTCTTCAGCTCTGCTCAGACTTTGCGAAGAAAATCCGTCGCTGTCCTTCTCAGTTAATAATGAAACAAATCAGCAGATTATTGCCTCTCTCGGTGAGCAGCAGCTTGAAGTTACCGTTTCAAGACTTAAAGATAAATTCGGTGTTGATTGTGTTCTCAACGTACCGAAAGTTGCATACAGAGAAACGATTACACGCAAGGTATCTGCACAGGGCAGACACAAGAAGCAGAGCGGCGGTCACGGTCAGTTCGGTGACGTTCATATCGAATTTGAGCCTTATGATACAGAAAGTCTTGAATTTGCAGAAAGAATTGTCGGCGGCGCAGTTCCTAAGGGCTTCTTCCCTGCAGTAGAAAAGGGACTTCAGGAGTGTATGAAGTCAGGCGTTCTTGCAGGTTATCCAATGGTTGGAGTAAAGGCTACACTTTATGACGGCTCATACCATCCTGTTGACTCAAATGAAATGAGCTTCAAGATGGCAGCAGCACTCGCATTCAAGGAGGGTATTTCAAACGCTATGCCCGTTATCCTTGAGCCTATCGTAACGCTCCATGTAACAGTAAATGACGATGCTATGGGCGACGTTATAGGTGATATAAACAAGCGCCGCGGCAGAGTTCTCGGTATGACACCTAATAGTGACGGAATGCAGGATATTCTTGCCGAAGTCCCTGACGGAGAAATGACCACCTTCTCAACCTCTATGCGCCAGATAACTCAGGGCAGAGGATCCTTCACAACAGAATTTGCACGCTACGACAGAGCACCTGAACACATTGCGCAAAAGGTTATCTCAGAAGCTAAATAACAAAAAAGCAGGAACTTTAGCATAGGTGCTGTAACGAAGACTTTGAAATTATGTAAAAACTGATTTGCAAATTAAAACGGTGAAATTATGAAGCAAAAAATATTCTTGAGTGTGCTCTTAATAATCGTTATGACAATATCTATATTTTCTTTGTCCTCTTGTAGTAATTCAACTGATTATATTATCGGAAAAATAGATGTTAAAATATTAAATGTATGTAATGCTACAGAAGATGATTTTAAAAGATATAATAATGCTTTCGCTGCACAAAATGTTGAATTCATAATTGATAATTATCGTCTTTTAAAAGTCACTTACGAACTTTCAAATAATAATGACTTTCCAATTAATATTACGGGAACTCAAAGTATTAGCAATGATGATATTTATTTGCCGTCTGATTCTGTTGATTTTGAACCAACATATCCAATAAGTGCAAACAGTTCAGTGGAAGTCGATATTTATATTTATGTTAATAATGATTTGGACAATGAAAATGAGATACTTAATAAACTAAATGATTTAAATATCGTTTTTTCAGCTTTCAAAGTCGATTAAAGAGAGAAGTTCCTTCACAACTGTACAATAAATAATAAAAATGTGATGCAGTAATTTGCATCACATTTTTTTATATCAAATTCCGTAAAAACTCAATCAGTTAAAGAAACAGCGGTACAGTTTAATGACTGTACCGCTGTTCCCTGAAATTTTGTTATCACACTACGTTATGCTTTTTTCTGTCAACCTAAATCTATCGGATTTTTATTATCCATTTTTGCTTCTCTTTTGTATTTTTCCTCGTAACCCGGGTTTATGTAATCCTCCACAACCTTTCCGTCACGAATACGGATAACTCTCTCAGCTTCCTCTGCAATTTCATTGTCGTGTGTAATGACAATAACTGTTCTGCCTTCTTCCTTCAGCTCGTGAAGAATTGCCATTACATCCTTAGTTGAGCGAGTATCAAGGTTACCTGTCGGCTCATCGGCAAGAATAACAGGAGGTCTTGCTGCAATAGCTCTTGCAACGGCAACTCTTTGCTGCTGACCGCCTGACATTTCTGCAGGCAGATGATTCATTCTTGAGCCGAGTCCAACACGCTCTAATGCTTTTTTTGAAATCTCTCTTCTTTCATCCTTTTTCATTCCGCGGTAAACGAGCGGAAGCTCTACGTTTTCGAGCGCAGAAAGAGAGGGAATAAGATTAAAGCCCTGAAAAATGAAGCCTATCTGCTCATTTCTGATAACAGACATCTCGTCGTCTGTAAGATCATCTACAAGGTGGCCGTTAATGTAATATTCGCCAGTAGTCGGCGTGTCAAGCAAACCGAGCATATTCATAAGTGTTGATTTGCCTGAGCCTGACTGACCGATAATAGCAACAAACTCACCCTCTGAAATTGAAATTGATACACCGTCGAGTGCATTTACCTGATTTTCACCCGGATTATATATTTTATATACATCACGCACTTCAATAAGATTCTGCATATGTATGCCTCCGTTTTACAAAATGTATATTATGATATTACAAAATACAATAAAAAATGTCAATAGAATAATTACAATATATTTGTGAATAATTAAATACAGAGGTTATAGTGTGAAAAATCACACAATAACGATTGTATTACCCTCAAAATTTTCCGATGGAATGATTTTGAGATGGCTGTAATTTCCATTATACGCCTTGTTCGCCCACATACAAGGTATAAGTGAATTTTTATGGGATATTTGTGGGCAGAAAGGCTATGGAAATTATTATGAGTATAAGTAAAGATGATTACAGTAAAATGACAGACAAGGCAAGTCCCAATTCACCGAAGCTTATGAATTGTGTTAAGGCATTTATATTCGGTGGCGGAATCTGCTTGTTCGGTCAGCTTCTTTTTACTCTTTTTACAAATATGGGACTCAATGAAAAGGCGGCACAGACAGGGGTTTCATCCACGTTAATAATTATTACGGCAATACTCACAGGCGTAGGTGTTTTTGATAAAATTGCAAGACAAGCAGGCGCAGGAACGATTGTACCGATTACAGGCTTTGCAAATTCAGTTGTATCACCTGCACTTGAATTTCAGCACGAGGGTCTTGTTCTCGGCACGGCGGCACAGATGTTTACAATTGCCGGCCCTGTAATTGTATACGGTATCGCATCATCATTTTTATACGGTCTGATTATTTTTATATTCAAGTTGTATTAAAGCACGAACAAAAAACGGGAGGCAGATTGCCTCCCGTAAAATTTTACTTATATTATCTCACTGATTTTGAACTTTTTGAAACATATATACGAGCTCGGTGCCGCTTCATAAAGCACGCCTATGTACTCATCATCTATCTGCGTAAGACAGGAGTAAGCAAAAAATCCCTTGTTAATTTCAACCTCACTGTACCAATCAATGCCGATCGAGATTCCTGCAACCTTTCTGAATTTGCCGACAGTGAGCACGCCATTTTCTCTTTTCTTTTCAGAAGGATGTGAGCAAAATACGTATTCGCCGATTGTGATAATGCTTTTTTGGCATTTAGGTGCGTAGATTTCTGTACTTTTCGCTTTATTCCAGTGCTTGCCGTTATCGTAAGAAATCGAAAACGGTGCTTTGCCGTATTTCTTAGCTCTGCCGACACCAAAGATAATCCCGTCAGGAGATTGAATAGCCTGCCATTCGTCAATATTCTTTGAATACGGTTGCTGAGTCATTCTGTGCCAAGTTTCACCGTTATCAATACTGTAAATCGAAACGCTCTCTTTTTTGTCAACGTAAAGAGGCATGATTATTCTGCCGTCCTCAGTTGTAAGACCCACACCAGGGGCAACACCGATAAAAGTGCCGTCTTCTTTAATCAGAAAGTCTGAGGTGATGTCAACAGGGTCAGACCACGTTTTGCCGTTGTCACTGCTTCTGAGCATATACACGTAATTTCTCTTGGGTGCTTTAAGCGGAGCACCGAACGTTACGTTTGCATTAGCCTCATCACTGCCTGTTTTGCCGTTTAAGAATATGTTGCCTACATACGTATCACCGTCATAAAGAGAGCCAAACCAGTCTTTAACAGTGTAGCTCGTTTCATTTTGCTTCTTATCGAGAACTACTCCGTCATCACGGACTACATAAAAGTTTTTATCTCTGTCGTAAAGTGCAGGGCGCTTTTTCCTTTGATATTGAGAGTAGGGCAGCTTCTTTTTATCGAGGAGCGTTCTTTTGTGAAGCCCTTTACATTCGGGGTAAAAATCCACAATCATAACAATATCGCCGTTAGGAGCCATTGCCATACACGGGTCAATAAAAAAAGCAGATGAATAGCATTCACTTGTGTTTTTCGTTTCTCTTGCAGGGGGTGAAACAATCGTCTCAATATCGCTCCACGTTTCACCGCCGTCCTCGCTTCTTCTCATAGCAAGCTCTATGTAGCCCCAGTCAGCACCGCACGACTGCTTGTCGATTACTGCAACAAGCGTTCCGTTAGCATTTATAAGGCTCGGAATACGAAAGGCAGTACCGCCGTTGCTTTCATTACTTTCTTTGATTAATTCTTTATCGAGAAACTGCTCGTTGTTACCGCAAAAAATTACTTTTTCATCATCCATTAAATCAACCCCACAACTATATTATTGTTGTTTTGTAAAAATTATATCATACAAGCCGTTTTTTTGAAAGGTATTTTTTGTAAAATACTTGAAAAAGCATTCTAAAAAGGTTACAATATAAAAGATGAATTTGCTCAGCGCAAATCAAATATTTGAAGAAGGAGGAACAAAAATGCTTTGGACGTTAAAAAAGTGCTTTTACAGAATTTATCAGAAGTGCTTTAAGGTTGCTATGTGCTTTATGGATTGGTCATCTCCACAGCTTTTAGAGGGCGCAGGAAGTATTCTTAAACTGCCTGAGCTTATTAAGAGCAAGGGATTAACAAAGATTCTTGTTGTAACAGACAAGGGACTTATGGGACTCCATCTTCTTGATCCTTTATTTGAGAAGCTTACAGAAGTTGGCATCGAGTATGTTGTTTATGACGGTGTTCAGCCAAACCCTACAATACCCAACATCGAGGATTGTAAGGATATCTATGTGCAGAACTCTTGTCAGGGCATCATTGCTTTTGGTGGCGGCTCTCCTATGGACTGCGCAAAGGCAGCCGGTGCAAGAATTGTAAGACCAAACAAGACTGTTCGTGCTATGCGCGGCCAGCTCAAGGTGCTTAAATCTCTTCCACCATTCTTTGCTGTACCTACCACAGCCGGTACAGGCTCAGAAACAACAGTTGCTGCTGTTGTATCAGACCCTGAAACTCACGAGAAGAATGCTATTAACGATACCTGCTTAAGACCAAAATATGCAGTGCTTGACCCTGAACTTACTATCGGTCTTCCGCCTCATATCACGTCTACAACGGGTATGGACGCTCTTACTCATGCAGTTGAGGCTTACATAGGACACAGTAATACCAAGGAAACTCTTCGTGAAGCAGAGGAAGCAACTAAGCTTATCTTTGCTAATATCGAAACTGCTTATAACGATGGCAAGAACATCGAGGCAAGGCAGAATATGCTTAAGGGCTCATTCCTTGCAGGTCGGGCATTTACTCATGCTTACGTAGGTTACGTTCACGCAATTGCTCATAACCTCGGCGGACTTTACGGTACACCGCACGGTCTTGCAAATGCAGTAATCCTGCCGTACGTGCTTGATTACTATGCTGATGCGGCTTATCCGCAGCTTGCAAAGCTTGCTGATTTAGTCGGTATCGGTAAGGGCCTTGATACAGCAGGCAAGGGTAAGGCATTCATTGAGGCTATCAGAACTCTCAACAGAAATATGAATATTCCTGAGAAGTTCGATTTCATCAAGGAAGAAGATTTACCGCTTCTCGTTAAGCGTGCGCTTAAAGAAGGTAATCCGCTTTATCCTGTACCAAAGATTATGAACGAGGAAGATTGCGAAGCAGTAATCCGCACCTTCATGGCATAATCATATATTCATAACATTAACGGCACCGAACGAAACATTCGGCGCCGTTATTTTTTTGAAAATATTATTTTGACGTTTCCTGATATTTTTCAGCTTGTAGGTTAAACATATAAGCATATGTGCCGTTAAGCTGCATAAGCTCTGTATGAGAGCCGCTTTCTATTATCTCGCCGTTTTCCATTACATAGATTTTATCAGCATTAACTGTTGTAGATAATCTGTGAGAAATGAAAATAACTGTCTTATTATCTGCGGCGTTGAGCATAGCCTGATTCAGATTGTATTCAGCGATAGGGTCGAGGTTCGCTGACGGCTCGTCAAGTATCGCATAGGGGCAATCCTTGTAGAAGGCTCTTGCAACGGCAACCTTCTGGCTTTCGCCGCCGGAAAGCATTACACCCGAATCATCAAACTCTCTTAATAACTCAGTATCTAAATCCTTTGACAGCATTTTAGTAAAACCGCTGTATTCTAATGCATCTTTTGCTCTGCCTGTATCAACCTTGTCGTCAAGTGCAATGTTTTCACCGAGGGAGCAAGCATATGTCTGGAAATCCTGAAACACCGCTGCAAACTTGTTTCTATGTGTTTCAAGCTGTGAATTTTTAATATTCTCGCCGTCAATTATAATTTCTCCGCTTGTTGCATCATAAAGCCTTAACAGTAAATTTGTAAGTGTAGTTTTTCCTGCGCCGTTATATCCTACAAGGGCAATCTTTTCATAAGGCTTTATTGTTAAGTTAATATTCTTCAGCGTAGGCTTATCGTTTCCGGGGTAGGTGAATGATAGGTCTTTAATTATAATCTCTTTCGGCTCATCTTCTGCCTTGCTTAAAGCTCCGTCATCAATTTTGCACTTGCTGATTAAAAATTCACGGTACTTTTCAATCATCTTTGCTCTTTCAGAGAATTGAGCCAAAGCCCATACTGTTAAGAAATTTATTGATATAGCAATAGAATAAGCACCGTTAAATGTTGCTACAAAATCTCCTGCACCGATAGATTTCTTAACGATTACGAGATATCCGAGATACAAAGGAAGTGCAAACATAAATCCCAGCACCTGAACACCCGTTTCCTGTATGCAGTAATTAGATGAAATTTTTATCCAATACTTCTTTTGGTTTTCAACAACTGCATCAGCGGCTTCGTTGTATCTGTCAATCAACAGAGGCTTGATGTTGTTCATTCTGACCTCTTTTGCATAATCTTGAAGATAAAATATACGCTGAAAGTAGTCGGAACGCCTATGCAAAATCGTATTGTCCGTTCTTCTGCCCATCTGCAAATTACCAATCTTTTTGCTTAAAGGCATAAAGATTATGATTGATAAAAGAATAATAACGAGGCATAACGGATCAATCGTCAATAAAACCGATGAAATTGCTATGAGAGAAATAATGTTTGCAATATAATTTCTTACAAGTCCTAAAATGTTTTGAATATTATCTGATGATGATTCAATCGTCAGGATAAAATTATTATAAAAATCAGGGTTATCATACGACTCTAAATCAAGTGATTTTGCTTTTTCGTATAATTTTTTGTTCAGGCTGTAATATATTTTTTCTTTAATCATCTCTCTGCACAAGTCACCAAAAACGGAACATAGTATAGCGCTTGTAACAATTATGACTGCGATTATCAGTACTGCATAGATGATTCTTTCAAGATGCTCACCGCTTGTTACAACGTCAACTATGTACTTAATGCCTATAACACTGATTATGTCTGACGGAACGCTCTCGAGTATTCCCCAGAGCAGTTCACAAATGACAAATCCCGGCGAAATACTGAAAAGCAGCTTTAAGAAGTAAAATATATTTGAAATCATTGAATGCTCTTTTTTGTTTGACTTTTTACTCATCACTATTCGCCTCCTTGTTATAATTAGATGCCTGCAGTTCAAACATCTTGCTGTATACACCGCCTTGTTCCATTAACTCCTGATGAGTACCTTGCTCAATAAGCTTGCCCTTATCAATGACTATTATTTTGTCAGATAGGGTAGCACTTGACAGCCTGTGAGAGATGTAAATAACAGTTTTGTTCTCAGTAGCTTTTACAAGGTTGTTGTACATTTTATATTCTGCGATAGGATCAAGCGCAGAAGACGGCTCATCAAGAATTGCAATCTCAAAATCTCTTGCAAAAAGTCTTGCAGTAGATACCTTTTGGCTCTCACCGCCTGACAGTCCGACACCGTCCTCCTCAAACTCACGGGTTAAAACAGTATCTCCGCCATTTGACAGGGTTTTGATTTTTGACCAGGCACCGCTTTTCTTCATCGCTTCTTTAGCAAGCTCTTTTTCCTCGTCAGTACACTCGTGGCAAATTACGTTTTCATATACAGAGATAGCAAAGTTCTTGTAGTCCTGAAATACAGTAGCATATGAATTTCTAAGCGAGCTAACATCATAGTCCTTTATGTTAACATCGTTATATAAAATCTCACCGCTGTCGGCATCATAAAATCGAAGCAGAAGCTTTACAAGCGTTGATTTTCCCGCACCATTGACTCCGACAATTCCGATTGTTTCGCCTTTATTAATCGTGAACGAAACATTCTCAAGTGACGGCTTGGACGCACCCGGATAGGTGAATGTAACATTCTTAAACTCAAGCTTATTAAATTTCTTTGCCTTCAGTGTACCTCCGACAATCTTTTCCTCATAATCAAAAAACCGCCTTAAGTCCTGAAAGTACATTGCGATGAACGACATCTCATCAAAGCATTCGGCAAGCTGTAAAACTGCAAATCTGATTGAATTGATAGATGACAGTACAACGGAAAAACCTGATATAGTCAATGATTTTGTATAGATGAATTCGTATCCTGCATAAGCATATGTACCGATCATCGGTATAAACTCACCAAATAATGAGCTTAGAAGTGAGCAAAGGAATAGCTTTATTCCGTATTTTTTGTAAATTTGAATGTTTGACTTGATTACTGACTCAAATCTTTTCATTAATACTACAAAAATATTTGATGTTCTTATATCCTTTGCGTAATCACGCAAAAACACAGTTCTTTGAACATAAGCCTTTACTCTGTTGTTTCTTGTCATTTCTACGTTTCTTTTGTAAAGCAGTTTGTTTCTTAGTATCTGAACTGCAAATACAAATACAACGGGAAGCAAAAAGCAAAGGTAAATCGGATTTATGGCTACTACCGTTGTTATAATGCAGGCAAATGCGATTGTATTACCAAGAATAGTTGCAACGTTCCAGCAAATTATATCAAAATATCCGTTTTGCAAAACATTAGTCGCTCTTTGGTAATTATCATAAAAGTCCGGATCTTCGTAGCACGATATGTCAAGTGATACAGCTTTATTAAATACCAGATTGTTTAGTCCCTGCAAAACTCGTTTTGTAGCAAGATGGCTCCAGTAATTTCCAAACCACTTGATTATTTTTGAAACGGCTGATATGCCAAAGAACAATGCAAGATATTTTATATATGTTGATATGTCCTTATTTCCGTCTATGGCAGACAGAAGTATTTTCAAGAACAATACGTTTTGAATAAATAAAGAAAATATTTTTTCAGAAACGATTGTCATAAGATAGCCGATAGGCAGACCCTTGTCGATTTTCCAGACGAGTTTGAGCGCATATATCGTGTTTTTTACGATAGATGCTTTTTCTTTTTCGTTCCAAGCTCTATACATTTTACACCTCCAAAAAAAATAATAAAGCCGTTGGCAGTTCATACCAACGGCTCAGAAACAGCACCTTAATTATACCAATAAATTCGTGGTAACATAAAGCGGTAAATCTTTTGCTCGTTGGCAAAACAAAGTATTAACATAATCTTTAGGAAGATTATGCTGAGATTCATTTTTATCCACTGAATTAAATAATCTAAAGTTCATCATTTTGTTTTACCTCCTTTGCAAAATATACTGATAGTTAAATATTATACGAATTGGCGCCTCGTATTTCTGTTTATTATAACACTTTGGAATTATTTGTCAACACCGAAAAATAAAAATGTCGATTTTTTTGAAAATACACCTTTGACACAGAATGCTTTTTATGATAACATATAGTTATCAGTTGGAACTGACAAAAATGAGATAACCTGTTCCCATTCCGAACACAGAAGTAAAGCTCTTGCATTATTAATTTTGCAAGGGCGAATTTTATTTAGGAGGGTATATTATGAAGAATAGCAGAAAGAAACTTGCAGTAAAAATTATAGCGGTAATATTGGCTGTTGTGCTGATTGCAGTCGGCTTGTTCGGGGGATATCTGCTTTACAGATTCAGTTGCAATAAGTCAAACACAACTAATAGTTACGATGCAGTATATGAAGCTGAGCAAGTAAAGTTATCTACCGACAGCAACGGCATTTTTAAGGTATTAAAAATTAATGATACTCACTTCTTTGACGGTGTGTGCGAGAATGACAAGCATACGCTTGATGATTTGAAAGCAATTCTTGACAAAACACCCTGTGACCTTATCGTTGTTGACGGAGATTTGGTCGATGGATTTAACTTAAAGACTACATACGACAAATTTGGGGCTATTAATTTATTTGCAAATCTTATTGAAGAATATAATATTCCTTGGACCTTTGCACCGGGTAATAACGACTTTGAGATTGACGGAAGCAACGAGGATATTATTGCATTTATGATGCAGTATGAGCATTTCGTTTTCGGTAATAAAAAGAACGTTGACGGCTCAATGCAATTTATGATAGATGTTTATAACAATGACAAATTGGTACACAGCATTGCCGTTATGGATTCGGGAGCGAGAAAGCCAAAGGCTATCGGTCCGTATCAGCCTATCAGTGAAAATCAGGCGAATTGGTTAAATGACGAGGTTAATTCACGCGGTGTAAAAACAAGCGTGTTCTTCCATATGCCGACAACGGCTTTTCAGACTGCATATGATGACGGCGAGGCATATGACGGATTTGATATGTACAATACATATCCGTATGATGAAATTAAAAATGATGACGTATTCGACAACGTAATTAAAGATAACAATAATATCACGCTCATTTCCTGTGCACATCAGCATAGCAACAATATGTGTTCATTCTATAATAACAGATATTATCAGCTAAGTTCAGTCAGCGGATACAGCGCAGGAAGAAATGATTTTATTTATCCATCCTGTACATTGACTGTAATCAATACTCTTGATGACAATGTACAGACTATGTATTCATTCGAGCAGATAAGAGCGTAAAATCAGGGGAAGGAAATGAAAGAGAATCTAAAATATATGCTGAAAAACTGGATAGCATGGGATAAGAAAAGTCTGATATACTTTTTTATTCGTGTTCCGGCTCTGGTTTTTCAGCCCATAATAACAGCTTACATACCAAAAGCAATGATTGATGCCATTACCGATGGTGTTACTACACAAAAGCTGATTATGATTATTGGTATGCTCAGCCTGCTTTTAACGCTGACCATCTGGATGGATCCTTTTATGCAGGAGCTTGTCCGCGGTGGAGCAAGAATCGTTCGTATGCGGTATGCCGTAATGGCATTTCAAAAGAATCTGAGCACAGACTACGTGAATATCGAAAGCTTAGAGAAGCGTGAAATTCAAAAGCGTGCTGAGGATTTTTATAACGGACGCTGGTCAGGCGGTGCTAATTTTATCGACAGGCTGAATCAATTTAGCGTTGCAGTTGTAGGTGTAATCGCTTCAAGTGTGCTTATTTACAAAATCAATATTTTTATGATTATGCTTATTGTGGCAACCTGCATCGTGCAATTCTTTATCCTTAAGCAGCTTGCTGATAAGCAGTACGAAAATCTGAATGACGTATCAAAGCAAAATAATAGATTTAACTATTTTTATAAGCTGTGTAAGGACGGCAAGTCGTCTAAAGATGTCAGATTATACAGCCTTAGCGATTATTTCATCAAGGCACTTGCATCATCACTTTATCAAATTGAAAAAACATACGCAAAATATACGCACCAGTCGGTTGCACTTGATGGTGTGACTGCACTTCTTAACCTGATTCGTGAGGTTATTGCTTATGCTTATCTCGTGTATCTGGTAACAAAGGGCAGGTTAACTGTTTCGGATTTCATATTCTATTTTGGGATTATAACAGGCTTTTCTAATTGGGTTATCGGGCTTGTCAATTCATATATCCAGATTGAGAAAAGCTGTAACGAATGCAAAGCATACAGAACTTATATTGAAAGCGAGGATATCGCAGACAAAGGCGAGGTATTAACCTCTGATAATGTTGATACCATTGAATTTAAAAATGTATCGTACAAGTATCCGTCTGCTGATGAGCCGACCTTAAAGAATATTAATCTCAAATTCAGCGGTGGTGAAAATATTGCTATCGTCGGAGAAAACGGTGCAGGTAAAACAACACTTATCAAGCTTCTTTGCGGTTTGTATACTGCAACCGACGGTGAATTACTGCTTAACGGAATTGATACAAAAACTATTTCAAAAAGCAGTTATTTTGACCTCTTTTCTCCGATTTTTCAGGATTATTATTTCCTGCCGATGACTATTCAGCAGAATATCACTGCAAGCCTTAATTATAATGCTGATAAATTGAATTTCGCATTTGAAAAAGCAGGAATTTCAGATAAAATTAACTCCCTGCCGAATAAGGAACAAACCTTAATGGACAAGGAGGTATATAAGGATGCTGTTGATTTTTCAGGCGGTGAAAAGCAAAAGCTTCTTCTCGCAAAGGCTATTTATAAAAATGCACCTGTTCTTATTCTTGATGAGCCGACTGCCGCACTTGACCCTATAGCCGAAAATGAGCTTTATCTGAAGTATAATGAGCTTACTGAGGGCAAGCTGTCATTCTTCATTTCTCACAGACTTTCTTCAACTCGCTTTTGTGACAGAATATTATTCGTATCCGACGGTGAGATTATTGAAGAGGGAACTCACGAAGAATTGATGGCGCTGAAGGGTTCTTATTACAAGATGTATCAGCTGCAAAGCTATTACTACAAGGAACAGGAGGTGGCAATAAATGAGTAATTTTAAAATGGTTTTTAAGATGTATCGTGAAATTGCAGGTCTTGATAAAAAGATTGAGCCGGTAGCTTTTTCTAATGCACTTATTACTGCAACAAGACCTTTTATAAACATCTATTTCACTTCAAAAATTATTGCCCTTCTGTCAAATGGTGCTTCTTTCAAAAGTTTGCTTTTTTATATCTGCATTGCAGTTGCGCTTAACTTTCTGCTTGTGTATTCAGGCAGCTTTTTAAACGATTATTATCAGGTGCTTGCAAATCTGCTGTTTGATAAAGAAAATTTCAAAATGGCGGCAAAGATATTCAATACAGAGTACGAAACCTTAGAGGACGGTCATTTTAGGGACACTATCCATAAGCACGAGGAAGCAGGCGCAAGCCGATGGGCAAGATTCTCATACTTTATGTGGACTAGTCATGTGTTTGTCAGCGGTGTATACACGATTATTGTTTCTGTAATTATGATTATGCCGCTCCTTAAAATCGGCTTTACAAAAACAGGTGATACTTTCTTTGAAAAGCCTGTATTTCTGATTGCCTTAATCGGAGTTATAGCTGCAATGGCAGTTATTATGTTATTAATTGCAATAAAGATGAATAAATCATACCTTGCCGCAAATGAGGCATATGCAACTCTTGACAGACTCTTCTATTCATTTATCAATATCTTCGGAGACTATAAAACAGGTAAAGAAATCAGAATATACAAGGAGCAGAATTTAATTAATCATATCGCTACCGATAAGATATTGACAGACGGCGAAAAAACCTTGAAACAGATATCAATGCGAACTGCAAAAACAAGCTCGGTTGTTGCAATTATGGGCGCAATGGTTGCATTCGGTGTATATGTATTTATCGGTGTTAAGGGCAATTTCGGACTCTTTGATATCGGCTCACTTGTTATGTATTGCGGTGCATTTATGCAGATTATCAATGGCGTTATGCAAGTAGCAAATACACTCGGTAAGCTCGCAGAAATATTGCCGCTTGCAAAAGTTTATTTTGAAATTATTGAGCATAAGGATAATAAGGAATACGGCTCAGCCGAATTTGATACTGAAAAAGTTGAAATTGAATTTAAGAACGTATCATTTATGTATCCGGGCACAAATAATTATGCTCTTCAAAACGTTAGCTTGAAAATTAAAAACGGCGAGCATTTAGCCGTTGTCGGCAGAAACGGCAGTGGCAAAACTACATTCATTAAGCTTATGTGCAGGCTCTATGATGTAACTGAAGGCGAGATACTTATTAATGGCATTAACATTAAGGAATATTCAAAGGAAAGCATAATCAGGCTCTATTCAGTTGTATTTCAGGATTTCAAAATGTTTTCAATTCCGCTTAAGGACAATGTCTGCGCAGGGGAGAAATGCAATAAGGATAGATTATATTCCTGTCTTGATAATTCAAATGCTCTTGACCGAGTAGCGCAGATGCCGAAAAAGGAAGATACTTATCTGTATAAAGATATTGATGAAAACGGAGTAGAAATTTCTGGCGGAGAGGCACAAAAATTAGCACTTGCAAGGGCATTATATAAGGACAGCCCTGTTGTTATCCTTGATGAGCCGACAGCTGCACTTGATCCGGTTGCGGAAAATGAAATATATAATCGCTTCAACACCTTCGTTGATAACAAAACAGCAATTTATATTTCTCACCGACTGTCAAGTTGTGTATTCTGCACTCGCATTGCCGTGTTTGACAAATCACAACTTGTCGAAATCGGCACACATCAGGAATTACTCAATTCAAACGGAAAGTACAGCGAGCTTTGGAACGCTCAGGCAAAGTATTATGTATAGGCAAATAACTATTGCTTCAAATCTCAATTTATGGTAAAATGTTTACATCAATTATGAGAGGAATGTTAGTTATGAAGCATATTTTAAAATCAATGTGCGCCGTGCTTATGGCTGTTTTGGTAATTTGCCTCAGCGGATGCGGTACAGCTTCAAAAAGCACAAACGCAAACATCATTTCCACGTACAATGTTGAGGATGCCGATTATTCGCTCAGCATTGACGCTTCAAACGAAATACACGATATAAGCGATATGCTTTTCGGCGTTTTCTTTGAGGATATCAACTTTGCGGCAGACGGCGGTCTTTATGCCGAAAAAGTCGCAAACCGCTCGTTTGAATTTACAGAGCTTGCCGTAGATGATCAGCTTTACGGCTGGAGAACCGTAAACGATGCAAACGCAGAGGTTAAAATTAACGATACCGAAAACTGCCTTAACGAGAACAACACGAACTACCTCGTTCTCACAAACAACGGAAGTAATCAGGCGGGTATTGAAAACAAGGGCTTTATGGAAGGTATGTCCATTGAGGAAGATGCCAAATACAACGTATCACTTTACGCAAAAGGTATAGACGGCTACACTGGTCCTGTAAGTGTTCGCCTTATGGCAGGCAAAAAGGTTGCTGCCGAGGCGCAGATAGACAGCATTACCGATGAATGGGTAAAATATTCATTTACGTTTACTTCATCAAAAAGCGAAAATGAAAACGTAACTCTTCAGGTGCTTATTGACAACGGCTCAGCTGCATTTGATATGATTTCTCTTTTCCCTGAAGATACATACAAGGGCAGAGAAAATGGTATGAGAAAAGACCTTGCAACGCTCCTTGAGGAGCTTCAGCCAAAATTCGTCCGTTTCCCCGGTGGTTGTGCAACAGAGGGTGAAGGCGAGGAAACTGCATACCACTGGAAGGATTCCATTGGTGTCGGCAGTGACGGACTTCCTCTTGAATTCAACGGCAAATACGGCGACGTTGCCGTAAGAAAGCAGGGCGAAAATATCTGGACGGATCACGCTGCAACAGACGATCAGTGGCCGAGCTTTATGACCTACGGCCTTGGATTTTATGAGTATTTCCAGCTTTCCGAAGACATCGGTGCCGTTGGTGTTCCCGTTCTCAACTGCGGTCTTTACTGTCAGGCAAGAGGCAAGCAGCCTATTGATATGAAGTCCGAACTGTTTGCTTCTTACGTTCAGGATATGCTTGACCTTGTTGAGTTCTGCCGTGGTGACGCTTCATCAACTTGGGGCAAGGTCAGAGCAGATCTCGGACACGAGGAGCCATTTGAGCTTAAGTACATTTGTATAGGTAACGAGAATTTCGGTGAGGATTATTACGTTCGCTATCAGGCATTCCTTGACGCTTTCAAGTCAGCAAAGGAAAAAAATCCTGATTTGTATGATGGAATAGAATTGATTTATTCCTCAGGTCTTGGCAATAAAAACGACGTAAATCATCTTCCGTCATATGAATATGCAAAGAAACAGCTTGGCAATAGCAAAAATGCTACTGATTTCGCAGGTGCTACAGATCATCACTATTACTGCGCACCCGATTGGTTCTTAGAAAATGCTGATTATTATGATGAAAGCAACTACAAAAGAACTGTTAAGGAAATGACAGACACTCCTTACGGCGGTGCTATAAACGTTTTCCTCGGCGAGTACGCTTCTCAGTCAAATAATCTCTATTCTGCACTTGCAGAGGCAGCGTATATGACCGGTCTTGAGAGAAACGGCGATATTGTGCGTATGGCGGCATATGCTCCGCTGTTCAGCAGTGTTACTGCAAGGCACTGGGCACCTGACCTTATCTGGTTTAACAACAGCACAAGTATCGGTTCAATCAACTATCATATACAAAAACTGTTTTCAACTAACACAGGCACAAAGCTTCTTTCTTCAACTCTTAACGGCGCATCAAAAGCCGATAAAGGCCTTATGGGTAAAGTCGGAGTCGGCACATGGAATACGTCAGCTGAATTCGACAACGTTATGATTGTAAACAACGATACGGGCGAAGTGCTTGCAAAGGACGATTTTGAAGAAAAAAGCAGTTTTAAAAAGAATTGGGAGCGCGTTACAGACGGCGACTTCAAGATTGTAGACGGTAAGCTTCGTCAGGGCTCGGTAGAGATGGAATACAGCGAAAACGGCTCTGTAGTTTACTTCGGTGACACCAACTGGACTAACTATACCTTTACGGTAGACGCTACAAAGCTTGATGGAGCAGAAGGCTTCCTCATTCCGTTTGCAGTTGGGGATAAGGACAATAACTACTTTTGGAATATCGCTGGCTGGGATAATACAGTTTCCGCTATCCAAAGCCTTAAAAACGGAATTAAAACAGGTCAGATTGAGGGTACGGATAAGCCGTTCGTTGCCGAATTGGGCAGAACCTATTCACTCAAGGTTGTAGTAAGCGGTGCAAACGTTAAGTGCTATATTGATGACGAACTCTACGTTGATTGCGATTTGATTACTCCTGCAGATGCAGAGGCTTATCAGGTAGTAAGCACAGATGACAGCGGTGATATTATCGTTAAGCTCGTTAACGTTACCGATTCAGAGCGTACCTTTGCAGTTGATATTACTGCAGGCAGTATAGCAGATACGGCTAAGGTTTATCAGGTAGCAGGAAATAATATCTCGGACGAAAACGTGTTAGGCGAAGAAGATGCTTGCACAATGGAGGAACTCACTGTTTCGGGAATTTCCAATAGCTTTAATTATACTGTACCAAAGTACTCCGCAACAGTAATCCGTATTCCAAAAGGATAAATTTCATATTGTCGATAATCATTGAAATTCATAGGGGCGGGCATAGCTCGTCAGATAAAAATGCGGGAGGATATTGTCCTCCCGTATTTTTTGTTGTAATATCATCAGTTTTAGTATATAATTAAATTATCTAAAAGGAGGTAAATTTATGAAATACAACCTTAAAACAGATAATTACAAAACATTCAAAATTTTCAGCGACAATGTTATGCGTCCGCGCTCATATTTTATTCCTTTTTCATCTGTTGATGCTCTTGCTCAAAGTGATATAAGAAACGAGCGTTATATCTCTGATATGGTAGAGTGCATTTCAGGCGAATGGGATTTTGCATATTTTAAAAACTGCAATGACATTCAGTGCGAGCTTGATACGGATAATATCGCTTTTAACAAAATTTCTGTCCCGTCTACGTGGCAGCATACAGGCTATGAAAAGCCTTATTACGTCAATACACGCTATCAGTTCAATCCAAATCCCCCTGAGATTCCGTCGGATTGCCCTGCGGCAATATACCGTAAAATAATTACTATCGAAAACACAAACGCTAACTACTACATATCCTTTTTAGGCGTTGCAGGTGCTTTTGATTTATTCGTAAACGGCAGATACGTCGGCTACAGTGAGGGCAGTCACAACACTTCTCAGTTTGAGCTGAGCGAATTTGTTACAGCCGGTGATAACGAAATCATAGTAGTGAATTATAAATGGTCAAACGGAACTTATCTTGAATGTCAGGATATGTTTAGGTGCAACGGAATTTTTCGTGACGTTCTGATTTATAAGACTGCCGATAACTCAATTTATGATATTAAGGTCGATACAAATTATTTGTCTGACGGCAGATATGCTTTAAGCGTTGTTCCGTCACTTAAGCTTACAGACGACTGCGAGCTTACGGCTGCAATATTTGATGATGGGGAGCTTATTTCTCAGGTATCTGTCAATGAGTCTGCAAATGAGATTAATGCAGCAGATTTTAGTGAACTGAGCGTTCACGAGTGGTCGGCAGAATGTCCGTATCTCTATGACCTTGTGCTTACGCTGAGCTGTAACGGCGAGATTATTGAGGCTGTCAGAAAGCAAATCGGTTTTAAGCATATCGAAATTAAGGGCAACGTATTTTACTTTAATAATCAGCCTATAAAGCTTCTTGGTGTAAATCATCACGACACTAATCCAAAAACAGGATACGTTATGACAGTCGATGAAATGGAAAGGGATATTAAAATTGTCAAGGAGTATAACGGCAACTGCATCCGCACATCTCATTATCCTCCTGACCCGACATTTCTTGACCTTTGTGATGAATACGGCATATACGTTGTTGATGAGGCTGATATAGAAACTCACGGCTGTGAAACAGAGCTTCACCGACCGGGTGCGTGCTCTCATAATTCTGAGTGGCAGCAGCATTATTGGGACAGAGTTTATCGTATGTACGAGCGTGACAAGAATCATCCGTCAATTACAATGTGGTCGCTCGGAAACGAGGCTCACGGATATAAAAATCAGGACTATTGCTATGATGAACTTAAAAATCTGACCGATATTCCTATTCACTATGAGGGAGTCAGCCGAACAAGGCGCTGGTCATATGACGTTGTTTCGCGTATGTACACCTTCCCGTCCGTCTGTGAGAGAATTGCAAAGGGCAGGGGACTTCCGTGTAAATATTACAAAAAGCCGTTTTATCTTTGCGAGTATGCTCATGCAATGGGTGTCGGCGCAGGCGAGCTTGAAAGGTACGTTCAGTGCTTCTACAGTGCTGATAATATGCTCGGAGGCTGTATCTGGGAATTTGCAGATCACGCTATTTACCACGAAAATGGCAAGTATGAATATACGTACGGCGGCGACCACGGCGAATGGAAGCATGACAGCAATTTCTGCGTTGACGGACTTTTTTATCCTGACCGAACACCTCATTCGGGCGCAAAGCAGATGAAGGTGTGCTACCGTCCTGTAAGAGCCGAGCTTTTGGGCAACAATACTTATATCTTCAAAAATCATAAATATTTTGAAAATGCGAAGTATACCGTTAATTATACCGTTCTTGAAAACGGCAAAAAGACGTTCGCAGGAAACTTCGAGCTTGATATTAAGCCTCAGACTTCAAAGAAAGTAAAGATTGAAAACGTCACCATAGGCGGTAACACTGTAATTCAGTTTGAATATTTTGACGGTGATTTTTCAGTAGCCAAAGAGGAAATCAAGCTTTCACAAGGCAATCGTTCAATCACTTCAACGGGTAAACCGCCGATTGTTCACGAGAGCGAAAAAAAGCTGTTTATTGATTTTGATAACGGCTCAATGATTTTCGACAAAAAGACAGGATTTATAGATTCCTATATGATAGGTGATAAGGAGCTTATCAATCCTATTCCCTATACCGATTTCAAGGGATTCGGACCTCAGTTTTACCGCGCACCGCTTGATAATGATATGTATATGGGTATTCTGTGGAACAAGCTTCGTTTGCGTGATGCATCGTCATTTGTAAGCGAGGTTAAGTATCAGCTTACACAGCACGGACTTAATATCAGCTACGTAACTACCGTAAAAACACCTGTTAAATTCAAGGTCGCAACTGTTAAGACTAATCTTGTGATATTCTCAGACGGGCAGATTGATGCTTCATTCAAGGTGCTTTCAGGCGGAGGCGTTAAGCTTCTTCCGCGCTTTGGAGTTCAGATTGAGCTTAATAAGCAGTTCAGGAACGTAAAGTATCTCGGACTTGGTCCCGACGTAAATCTTCCTGATTTCAAGGAACACTCTTTGACAGGCATTTATGAAACTACCACCGACAAAATGTATGAAAATTACATCAAGCCTCAGGAAAGTGCAACAAGATGCGAAACTGAATTTGCAGAAATTACAGATGACGAGGGTACAGGTATTCGCATTGAGGGTATTGACAAATTCATCTTCAGCGCAAGGCCGTTTACACCTCAGCAGTGCTCAAAGGCTGCTCACAGAGAAGAGCTTACTGCAGCTACCTCTTGCATAAATATAGATGCTGAGATTATGGGCGCAGGCTCTAATTCCTGCGGACCTCCTCCATCAAAGGAGTATCGTCTCGGCAGAATGGCAGGCAAGTGCTTAAGCTTTGTAATCAAACCGCTTGGTGATAAAAATGTATAAAATAGGTGTTGATATAGTCCATATACCACGAGTTGAAAAAAGCCTTGAACGTGAAACGTTTATTAAAAAGGTTTTTACGCAAAACGAGATAGAATACTGCGAAAGAGCAGAAAGCTTTGCAGGGATTTTTGCGGCTAAGGAGGCTTACTTCAAGGCTGTTGGCACCGGGATGCAATTCCCTATAACAGACGTCGAAGTGCTTCACGACGAAAACGGAAAGCCTTATCTCAACTCAGTAGAAAACAGTGATTTGTCAATTTCTCACGATGGAGAATATGCCATCGCAACAGTGATTTTATGGTGATTTAATGAGAATTTTAACTGCAGCTCAGATTAAAGACGTTGAAAAAAGAGCCTTTGAATCAGGCATAAAAGAGCAGGAGCTTATGTATAGCGCCGGAACTGCCTGTGCGAATAAGATTCTTGCAAAGCTTGATTCAGTAGACGCAAAGAGCGTAGCCGTATTCTGCGGAAACGGTAACAACGCAGGTGACGGATTCGTAATTGCCCTTCATCTTCATAACGCAGGTGCCAAGGTAACCGTTGTTATGGTAGACAAGGAGCCGTCAATTGATGCGCCTGTTTACCATAAGAAGCAGGCAGAGGAGCTCGGTATACCTTTTTGCACTCTTGCCGATTATTCCGAAAGGGCAGACGTTATCGTTGACTGTATTTTCGGAATCGGTTTTCACGGCGAGCCGAAAGCTCCGTTTGATAAGGCTATCGAAATCATAAACGGCAGTAATGCTTTTGTTGTCAGCGTTGATACTCCAAGCGGCACGGACGCTGCAACAGGTGAAGCAAGCCTTGCGGTTAAAGCTGATTTAACTATTGCTATTTCTACTCTTAAATATGCACATATCTTACCGCCTGCCAATGAGTATTGCGGAGATGTAGTGACAGTTAAAATCGGAATACCCGAAGAATTTTATGATGACGATTCGGCATACTCCCATACCATTACAAAAGCTTCAGTTAAAAAATCATTTCCGAAGAGAGCGAAGAATTCCCACAAAGGTACGTTCGGTCATCAGCTTAATATCTGTGGCTCATTTCTTATGCCGGGTGCGGCAGTAATATGCGCAAATGCTGCACTTAAAACAGGAGTGGGACTGCTTAAATGTATGTTTCCGAAATCAATTTATTCTGTTATGACTTCTTATCTGTGCCAACCGATATTCGCTCCTCTTTGCGAGAATGAGAGCAAAACAATTTCAATAGGCGCTCTTAATAATATACACGATGAGCTTAAGTGGGCAGACAGCGTTGTAATCGGATGTGGTATCGGCAATAATGATGATACGCAGGTTATCACGGGTCAGGTTATAAAAACGAGTAAAGCGCCTGTAGTTCTTGATGCAGATGGTATAAATTCGTCAGCTTCCTTCATAGATATATTAAAGGATAGAAGAGCACCTCTTGTCATTACTCCTCATCCTGCTGAAATGGCAAGGCTTGTCGGTGACAGCGTGGAGGAGGTACAGAATAATCGAATTGCCGTAGCAAAGGCGTTTGCCGAAGAATTTGACTGCATCGTTGTGCTCAAGGGTGCAAACACCGTAGTCACCGACGGCAATGAGGTTTTTGTCAATACCACAGGTAATTCGGGAATGGCAATGGGCGGTACTGGTGATATGCTTGCAGGAATGATAGGCTCGTTTATTGCACAAGGTATGTCGCCGTTTGACTCTGCAAAGGCAGGTGTGTATATTCACGGACTTTGCGGAGATATATGCGCCTCAGAGCTTTCTCAAAGAGGAATGACAGTTGATGATATGCTGTCGCTTTTAGGTGCTTTGATGTCCGAATTTGAGTGATGGACTGATTTTGTGAAAAAGCTTTTTCCTTTATTTATTATGATAATATTTCTTCTGTCTGCTTGCAGTATAGATGCAAAAACCCCTGTGCTTCCGACTGCCTTTAATCAAAGGGCAAGGGTCAGCATAGGGGATTTTTCTTATCAGTGCGAAATTTGTAAAAACGAGAAGGGTATTATTTTTACCGTTCTTTCAACAAATGCACAGGGTATGGTAATGACGTATGACGGAAGCAATATGAATTTTAACTTCAGCGACATAATCGGTGACGTCCCTGCATCTTCACTTCCTAAAACGAATGTACCTATCGTGCTTTTTGAGGCACTCAGCGATCTTTATGAGCAGGACAATCTGAAGCCGAGCGCAGTAAATGAGGGCTACAGGTATCAGGGCAAAACCTCACTCGGCAATTTTGTGCTTATCACCGACGGCAGTTCAAGACTAAAGCAATTCACCTTAAACGGTATAGATATGAAAATTGAGTTTGAATAAGCATCACAAACACAACTGCTTTGAAAAGACGAAAAACACAGGAACTGATGTTCCTGTGTTTTTCGTGCTTATGCTTTTTTATTGTTGCTTTAATTGTCTTTCGAGCCATACTGCACCTAAATCAAGTGCATTGAAAAGTCCGACCTTTTCGCTCTTCTTAACAATCTTATCCTTTGGTGATACGTCATCATCGGTATTGATGAGCTGAATAACAATTTTACCTGAAAGCTCTAAGCCGTTTTCATTCTTACTGTCAAGAATATTAAGGCAGATTACGTAAGGGTCACTCATACTGCCGTAGTAAATAGTGTTTTTGCATCTTACCAAAGGTCTGCCTTTGTACTCGAGAAATTTTTCCGCCAAAGATAACCCTCCTTCTTATCCAAGGTAAGACTTTACCATTTCAGCCAAAAGCTCGTCTCTGTCAATCCTTCTGATAAGACTTCTGGCATTATTATGTGTGGTGATGTAGGTAGGATCCTCTGAAAGAATATAACCGACTATCTGATTGATAGGGTTATAACCCTTTTCCTGAAGAGCATCAAAAACCGTTGTAAGAGTTTCTTTCAAAACGTCCTCTTTGTCGTCACCAATCCTGAATGTCATGGTTTTATCTGTCAAGGTAAAGTCACCTCCAAAAAATATTACAAAGTAATTATATACAAGTTGAAAGTAAATTACAATACTTTTTTTAATTTCTTGCTTATTTATAGTATTAAATGCTTGACTTATACTAATCATTTGGTTTATAATCACTGTTATAGTATTAACGGCTGAGATTAAGCTTAGTAGCTTTTACGTAGTCTTTTTCAGAGAGTTGTGCATTTTGCTGAGAGCACTTCAGGGCAGTAAAAGTGAATTTCGACTTATGAGCCTTTTCGGGAAACCGAGATGTACACGCTGCATTAAAGCGTTTGAGTGGCATTATTTTAATGCAATTTGAGTGGTACCACGGATTTATTCGTCTCATATTTTGAGGCGATTTTTTTATTTTACGGAGGGTTATTATGGAGAGTAAGATTATCAGTCTTAGAGATAAGTTCGAAGCCGAGCTTCAAAAAATTGAAAATCTTGCAGACCTTGAGGGAATCAGAGTTGCCTATCTCGGTAAAAAGGGAAGTGTAACCGATTTGCTTAAGGGCATGAAGGAGCTTTCGAACGAGGAGAAAAAGACGTTCGGACAGAAAGTGAACGAGCTTAAGGGCACAGTAGCAGAGCGTATTGCGCAGAAAACTGCCGAGCTTAAAGAAAAGGAAATTCAGCTTGAAATCAATTCTATGCCTGAATTTGACGTTTCAATGCCTGCTAATATGGACAGAGGCTCATATCACCCTATCACTCTTGTTCAAAGAGAGTGCGAGAGAATATTCAAATCAATGGGATTTACAGTTGAGGATTACAGCGAGGTTGTAAGCGACTATGAGTGCTTCGAATCGCTCAATATTCCAAAACATCATCCGGCAAGAGATATGCAGGATACGTATTATCTTGAAAACGGTCAGCTCCTTAAGAGCCAGACTTCTGCTGCGCAGAATGCGATTTATAAAAAATACAAGGATGCACTTGTCAATGACGGTGTGCCTATCAAGGCTATTTTTCCGGGCAGATGCTTCAGAAACGAGGCAACAGACGCGTGCCACGAAAACACCTTCTTCCAGATGGAAGGCGTTATGGTTGATAAGAATATTTCAATTTCAAATCTTATCTACTTTATGAAAACAATGCTTTCAGAGGTGTTCAAAAAGGATATTAACGTAAGACTCCGTCCGGGATTTTTCCCGTTCGTAGAGCCCGGCTTTGAGCTTGATATAAGCTGTCTTATCTGCGGCGGTGAGGGTTGCCCGAGCTGTAAGCACAGCGGCTGGCTTGAGCTTTGTCCCTGTGGTATGATTCACCCAGAGGTGCTCAAGGCAGGCGGTATCGACCCTGATGAGTATACAGGCTTTGCCTTCGGTCTTGGTCTTACAAGACTTGTTATGATGAAATACGGCATTAAGGATATCCGTGACCTCAACAGCGGAAGCCTTAAGAGCCTGTCACAGTTTACGGATGATGAATAAGAGGGGAGGAGTGATTTAAATGTTTTTATCAATGAATTGGATTTCGGACTTTGTGGATTTCACAGGTCTTGACAAAGCAGAGCTTATTCATCGCTTTTCTCTTTCTACTGCCGAGGTTGAAAATGAAATTTTCTTCAAGGGCAGTGATCTCAGCGGCGTCGTTATTGCCGAGATTAAGTCGATAGAGGATCATCCTGACTCAAAGAAGCTTCATCTTCTTAAGGTGGATGCAGGTGACGGTCAGCTTACAGACGTTGTCTGCGGAGCACCAAACGTTAAGCTCGGTATGAAAACAGCTTTTGCAAAGGTTGGTGCTAAGCTCGGTGAAATTACTATTGCTCCCCGTCCGCTTGCAGGCTATACTTCTTATGGTATGTGCTGCAGCGAAAAGGAAATCGGTATTTCCGACGATAATTCAGGAATTATGGAAATTACGGACGATTTTCCGAACGGTACTGATATTAAAGAAGCTTATCAGATTGATGATATTATATTTGAGGTTGACAATAAGTCGCTTACAAATCGCCCTGATTTATGGGGCCATTACGGCATAGCAAGAGAGTTTGCAGCCCTTGCAGGCAGAGAGCTTAAACCTCTTGATACAGTTGATTTAACACAGTATAATAATCTTCCGCAGATTGATATGAAGATAGAGGATAACCTCTGCCAGAGATATTCCTGTCTGCAGGTTGAAAATATTACTACTAAAATTTCACCTGTTAATATGAGAATAAGACTTTACTACTGCGGTATGAGAGGCATCAACTTCCTTGCCGATCTTACAAACTATCTTATGCTTGAAATGGGTCAGCCGATGCACGCATTCGACAGCCGTAAGGTTGAAAAAATCCGTATCAAACGTTTTGCTGAGCCGTTCGTTTTCAGGACTCTTGACGGAGTAGATAGAAATATAGACGAAAACACTCTTATGATTTGCAACGATAACACTCCTGTTGCTATTGCAGGCATTATGGGCGGTCTTGATAGTGAGATTGTTGAAGACACTACTACTCTTACTCTTGAGTCTGCAACCTTTAACGCAGTTTCTATCCGTAAATCAACTGTCCGCCTTGCTCACAGAACAGATGCTTCAATGCGCTACGAAAAGTGCCTTGACCCTGAAATGACTGTTCCTGCAATTGCAAGATTTGTCAAGCTTATGACAGACATTGATTCAGATGTCAAGGTGGTTTCATCTCTTACAGACGAGTATGCTTTTAAGTATGATGACGTTCAGCTCGACTTTGACAAGGCTTTTGTAGACAGATATACAGGTATCGAGATTGATAACGATACTATCGTTAATACTCTTACCTCATTAGGCTTCGGCGTAGAGCTTGATAATGACAGCTTTTCCGTAAAAGTACCAAGCTGGAGAGCTACCAAGGACGTTACAATCAAGGCTGATATTATTGAAGAAATTACAAGAATTTACGGCTATGATAACTTTGATATTCATACTGCCGTTGCTCCGCTTTATCCTGTAAGACCCGATGTGGAGAAGGTTGTTGAGGATAAGATTAAGGACATTCTTGTAAAGCGTTTTTCACTCCACGAGCTTCATTCGTACGTATGGGCGTATTATGATGAGTACAAGGCACTTGGCATTGAAATTGAGGACAATATCAAGCTTGTAAATGCAACTAATCCGAATATCGAAACAATACGCAAATCTATTATTCCGACCCAGCTTTGTCAAGTTAAGTACAATACAGGCTTCAGCAGTGATTTTGGTGTATTTGAAATCGGCAGAGTTGTTGACGGTGTTAATGAAAATGGTCTTTGCAACGAGCGCAAGAAGCTCGCAATAACCTTATTCAGCAAGACGAAGTCTACAGAACAGCTTTACTTTGAGCTTCGCGATATTATTGCAGTTGTAAGCGACGATATTAAGCATCAGGCTGTAAGCTTCAAGGCAATAGAAGCAAGTCATTCATATCAGCATCCAAGAAATCTCAATGCGATTTTCTGCGGCGGCGAAGAAATAGGCGAAATCGGTGTAATTCATCCTGTTATTTCTAAGAAGGTAGATAAAAAGGCATCTATCGTTTACGCTGAAATCGATATGGGTGCTTATTCAGCTATCGAAAATCTCAGCATCAGCTATGAAGAGCCATCAAAGTATCCTGCAATGGAGATTGACCTTTCATTCGTAACAGACAAGTTTGAGCCTGTAAGAAAGGCAATTGAGGATGCGAAATGCGCTCTCATCAAAAAGCTTGAGGTTGTTGACACCTACGTTGATGATAACAGTAAGTCAATTACAACAAGAATTACGTTTGCTCATAACGAAAGAACTCTTACAAGAGAAGAGGTTATGGCAGTAGTTGACGGAATTATCGAATCGCTTGCAGAGGTAAACGTAGCACTTAAAAAATAGCAGACACATAAAAAAGGCTTTCCCAACGATTAGTTGAGAAAGCCTTTTAAATTTCAAAAAACACAAAAACACACCGAAATTGTATTAAATTAAAATGAATTTCTGCAGGGAACGATGACCACATCGTTCAGTGTGCGAAAACACCTTATTAAATAACATTAAATAATCTATCGTAAAACTGCAAATCCTAAATCTATTGCACCGCCTAAGATTTTGCTCGTTTTGTTCATCTTAAGAGTTTCTGCAAACCAGAGAAGAATGAGAGCAACAAGTATTGCAATAATAAGTGTTTTTTCAGACATAAGGATTACCTCCTGATTGATTTAATAATATTATATACTATTTTCAAAATAAATCAAGCAAATTTATACAATTTGACAAAAATGGAAATAATAGAAAAATTACTTAAATTTTGATTGAAATATGAACTTATATGTTTTATAATACCATTAAATTTATTTAGTAATGTAAAATGGGGGAATTTGTTGTGAGTCCGATTTTATTAGCGATAGAAAATACCGACACAGTGACATTTACTACTACTGTTGTAATATCAGGTATCACTATTGTTGTCGGCGTGTTGCTCTTGCTTATTTATATTTTTGAGCTCTTTGGCAAAATCGTACCGTCTATAGAAAAGAAAGCGAACGAAAAGGCACAGAAAAGGGCAGAAAGAAAGGCGAAGAGGAAGGCAGCTAAAGCCGCAAAGAAAAAGAAATCAAATGATGATTCGAATATAGAAGCAGCAGAGAAAAAGCCTGCACCGATAAAATCATCAGCTCTTCCTGTTAATAAAGCTCCTGTAGTGGAGCCGGGAATAAGCGGCGAGGTCGTTGCTGCAATTGCGGCGGCAGTTGCTATGACTGAGGGCGCAGGTGCAGTAGTTCGCTCAATAAGAAAAAAGAATGTCGGCGGCAGAAATCCATGGGCACAGGCTGCTAACATCGAAAACACAAGACCATTTTAGAGGAGGAGATACAATATGGAAATACTTCAGGGTGTTTGGGAAGTTATTGTAAGTATCTTCTCAAATTCAGGATATGCTCACTTTTTTACAATTGACGGATGTCTGAATTTAGTTATGATAATAGTTGCCTTCGGATTCCTTTATCTCGGAATAAAGTTAGGCTTTGAACCGCTTTTGATGGTGCCGATTGCATTCGGTATGCTCCTTGCGAATATACCCGAAGCAAACCTCGCTGTTCAGTATCACGATCTTGAAGGCTTCAGAGATCTGTTAGCCGGCAGAGGCGAGTTTGTCGGCGCGACACCCGGTCTTATGGACTTCCTGTACTTCGGTGTAAAGGCAGGAATTTATCCTCCTCTTATCTTCCTCGGTATAGGCGCAATGACCGATTTCTCACCGCTTATTGCAAATCCAAAGAGCTTTATTCTCGGTGCAGCAGCGCAGTTCGGTATTTTCTTTACTTATGTCGGCGCAATTCTTTTTGGCTTCGCTCCTAACGAGGCAGGCTCTATCGCTATTATCGGCGGTGCTGACGGACCTACGGCGATATTCGTAACCTCGGCGCTTGCGCCTGCACTTCTCGGTACTATAGCCGTGGCGGCATATTCGTATATGGCGCTTGTGCCGGTTATTCAGCCCCCAATTATGAGAGCGCTTACAACTAAGAAAGAACGCAGTGTCGTAATGGGAAATCTTCGTCCCGTATCAAAGCTTGAAAAGATTTTATTTCCTATCATTGTAACGGTAGTTGTATCACTTCTTCTTCCAGATGCGGCATCTCTCGTAGGTATGCTTATGCTCGGTAACCTCCTTAAAGAGAGCGGCCAGACAGAGCGTATCGCAAAGGCTGCTCAGAATGAGCTTATGAACATAATTACGATTATGCTCGGCATTTCCGTAGGTGCTACAACTTCGGCAGCCAGCTTCCTTAATCTGAAGACTATTGGTATCGTCGGTCTCGGCTTAGTTGCATTTTCACTCGGTACGGCAAGCGGTGTGCTCTTTGGTAAGCTTATGTATATCTTCACAAAGGGCAAAATCAATCCTCTTATCGGTGCGGCAGGTGTTTCTGCAGTACCTATGGCGGCTCGTGTTGCACAGAAAGAGGGTCAGAAAGAAAACCCCTCAAACTTCCTTCTTATGCACGCAATGGGACCAAACGTATCAGGTGTTATCGGCTCGGCAGTTGCAGCAGGTATACTCCTTACATTGTTAAGATGATAACTAATAAGGGGCGTCTATCATTTTATTAGACGCTCCTATATTTATAGGTGAAAATTATGGCATTAAATGAAATGCAGCAGCAGGCTGTAAATACAACAGAAGGTCCGCTTCTTATTCTCGCAGGCGCAGGCTCGGGAAAGACTACCGTGCTTGTAAATAGGGTGAATCATATAATCGAAACAGGTCTTGCTTATCCATGGCAGGTGCTTGCTATTACGTTTACAAATAAGGCGGCAGGCGAGCTTCGTGAAAGGCTTGTAAATGCAATCGGACAGGAAGCCGAGAGCATATGGGCATATACGTTTCATAGCTGCTGCTCAAGAATACTCAGACGCTTCGGTGAACGCTTAGGCTATACAAATCGATTTACTATTTACGATACTGACGATTCTCGCAGAGTTATGAAGCAGTGCCAGAAGCATCTCGGAATTGACGATAAGCTTATTAATCATAAGTCAATTCTCGCTGAAATCAGCAGAGCTAAGGACAGCCTTATTTCTCCCGCAGAATATAAGGCTTCTACTGTTAATGATTTCAGAAAAAGCAAGATTGCGCTTTGCTACGAGCTTTATCAGCAGGAGCTTAAAAAGTCGGACGCAATGGACTTTGACGATATTATCTATAACACAGTTCAGCTTCTCAACGAAAATGATGACGTCCGTGAGCTTTATCAGGAGCAGTTTCGCTACGTAATGGTAGACGAGTATCAGGACACAAACCACGCGCAGTACGTGCTCACGTCAATCCTTTCGGACAAGTACAAAAATATCTGTGTTGTCGGTGATGATGACCAGAGTATTTACCGATTCCGCGGTGCTACTATCGAAAATATCCTTTCCTTTGAACAGCACTACAAAAATGCAAAGGTTATAAGGCTTGAAGAAAATTATCGCTCTACCCAGAACATTCTTGACGGCGCAAATGCCGTTATTGCAAATAACAAAAACAGAAAGGGCAAAACTCTCTATACCCGAATGGGTGACGGCGACAAGATTGTTCTCAATACCGCTATGAACGAGAGCGAGGAAAGCAGTTACATAGTTGACGAGATACTGAAAAACGTCAGAAACGGCAGAAAGCTCAGCGACCACGCAATTTTATACCGTATGAATGCGCAGTCAAGAAATCTTGAGGTTATGCTCACCAAGTCGGGCGTATCGCACAGAATTATCGGCGGCCACCGATTTTTTGACAGAAAGGAAATTAAAGATATTATTTCCTATTTTGCCGTTATTAATAATCCTGCCGACAACGTAAGACTTCAAAGAATCATCAACGTTCCAAAAAGGCAGATAGGCGACACAATGTTTGCAAATATACTTGAAATTTCTACAGGGCTTGGCATATCTGCATTCGAGGTGTGCGAAAGAGCAGACGAATTTCAGAAAACCTCACGCAGTGCATCAAAGCTGATTGCCTTTACAGAGCTTATCAAGGGACTTCAGGAATGTGTTGAAAACAATATGCCTATGAGCGATTTGCTTCAGGAGCTGCTTGAGCAGACGAAGTATCTTGACTACCTCAGCGAAGACCCTGAAACGTATGAGGACAGAGTGAATAATATCAAGGAGCTTTCCTCAATGTTCATCAAATATCAGGAGGAGAGCGAGGAGCCTAATCTTTCCGATTTCCTTGAAGATGTTGCTCTCATTACCGATATCGACTCGTATAACGAGGATGAGGATTCAGTCGTACTGATGACGCTTCACTCAGCAAAAGGACTTGAATTTCCCGTAGTTTTCATTCCGGGAATGGAGGAGGGAATCTTCCCCGGAAATCAGTCAGTTTACAGCGAGGAAGATTTGGAGGAGGAACGCAGACTTGCATATGTAGGTATCACAAGAGCCAAGGAAAAGCTTTACCTTGTAAACGCAAGACAGCGTATGCTCTACGGGCAGACAAACAGAAATATGCAGTCAAGATTTATAGGCGAGCTTCCGCCGTCAGTATGTGATGATGTGACTGTCAGAAACAACTTCCGTTCTTCATTTGGTGCGTCAGTCAAAACAACCCCTGCTGTTCGTTCAAGTCAGGGTGCGCACGAATTCGGTCAGGCAGGAAAGACATCTGTTAAGTCAACAGTTGAGTATAAAATCGGAGATACTGTTATTCATAAGTCCTTCGGCACGGGCACAATCCTTTCGCTTCAGCCTATGGGAAATGACGTGCTTATGGAGGTCGCTTTCGATAAAGCAGGCACAAAGAAAATGATGGCAAACTTCGCAAGACTCGAAAAAGTGAATTGAATGAAATTTTTGCAGTGAGCGATGACCGCATCGCTCCGCTATTCAAAAAACAAGGAGGAATGAAAATCATTCCTCCTTTTAATTTGGCTATATTTGCTCTGAATCACGGGCAGATAATATCCTCCCATACAATCAAACAATAATACCTCGGCAAAATCGTTCGGGAGGCAATCTGCCTCCCGAACAAATTATTTTAACACATCATACCGCCATGAATCCAGTTTGATACTGATGAATATTCTTCCTTATAATCATCAAGCTGATCCTGATTATTATCAATAAACGCAAGCATTTCCTCATAATCCTCGAAGTCGAAAACAAAGTCCTGCTCAAAGGCATAAGTACACGCGAACATAGCATCAAAAATATCATCTGCCGCAAATTCCTCAAGCATCTTATCAGCCGAAATCTCAGTTATATAATCAAGTGCGTTCTTTACCGTAAGCTCAAAATCATCTTCAACAAAAATATTTTCATCACTTTCGCAGTACGCTTCAATATCAGCTTCATCAAAGCCTAAATTCTGTGCATTTTCGATAATATCCTCAAATCCTATTTCGTTTACCTCGTCATAAATTCTGTACACAAATTCGCCGAGTAGATTTTTCAGCGCAAATGCTTTGAACAGGGTGTCAATTTCATATCCGTCCTCGTCTGTAATAACAAAGCCGTTTTCAATAAAACAGTCCCAAATCATCTGATAAAAATGCTTGTGCTGGTTGTTTTCGTTGAATATATCATTTTCAATATAATTTCCAATATCCATATTTTTATATACTCCTTCATTAAATCACTAATTTATCTGTATTCTACACCATATGTATACGATTTTCAATATTGCATTACAAATTTATATAGTTTATAATGAAATAGATTGGAGTGATTTTTTATGATGAGTGAAGAACGGCAATTTGTTATAAAAAATGAAAACGTATCCGTCACCCTCGGCATTGACGGTGCACAGCTTAATTCACTTAAGAAAAATGATACTGAATACTTATGGCAGGCTGACAGCAAATACTGGGCAGGTCAGGCACCTGTCTGCTTTCCGATAGTTGGCGTGCTCCCTGACGAAAGGGCAAAAGCCTTCGGCAAGGATTGCAAAATGAAAAGGCACGGAGTTGCAAGAATAAATCCTTTTGAAGTTTTCGAAAAGCATTCAAACAGTATTACGTTTGTGCAAAAAAGCAGTGATAATACAAGGAAGGCTTTTCCATTTGATTACGAGCTTAAGATAAAATATACCCTTAATGGTAATACTGTAACTAATGAGTATATCATCACGAATACAGGTAAAGATAAGCTCCCGTTTGTAATCGGCGGTCATCCGGCATTCAACTGCCCTGTTGATGATGACGAATGCTTTGAGGATTACACGGTTATATTTGACAAGCCGATAAGTATGTCTTGCCTTCGTCCTGACCATAATACAGGACTTGTTGACGTCAGTAAGTATTATGACGTTATGAAGGGCAGAAATAAATTAAAGATGAATCACGATTTATTTGAAGATAATGATGCACTTATCTTTCCAAACTGCAAGTCGAAATCCGTAACTCTTATCGGAAAAAACGGCAAGGGAGTAAGAGTTGATTTTCAGGATATGAATAATCTGCTTATATGGTCTGCGGTCGGAAACGCACCGTTCGTTGCACTTGAGCCGTGGACGGGAATTTCAAATTGCTCCGATGAGGACGAAATTTTTGAAAATAAAAGAGGAATAACTATCCTCAGTCCTGACGAAACAATAGCATTTAAATATAAAATTACACTTATTTAACAGTTTGGCTATAATATTTCGTTAAAATGGTAAAAGGTGATTAAATGAATTACGGTATGTTCAGAGTGGCGGCAGCCTCGCTTAAGCTTAAGGTTGCTGACCCCGATTACAACAAAAAAGAAATAATGAGTGCAATTGATAAGGCTGTTGAGGAGGAGGTGCGACTTCTCGTAACTCCCGAGCTCTCCATTACAGGCTACACCTGTGCAGACTTGTTCTTTACAAAGGCTTTGCAGCAGGCAGCGGAAAGAGCTATTGACGATATAGCTGATTATACAAAGGATAAGAATATTGCCGTTATAGTCGGCGCACCGTACAGATACAAAAACAAGCTTTATAATTGTGCATACACAATTCTGAACGGCAGAGTTATCAATATAACGACTAAAATTAATCTTGCTAATTATAATGAGTTCTATGAAAAGCGCTGGTTTGACAGCGGAGCCGGTTTGGGCATAGACACTGATAGTATATATTCTTATAAGTACGGATGCTGGGTTAGTTGTAATGAGATTATTGAAATTAGTGACGGCGTAACAATCGGTATTGAGCTTTGTGAGGATTTGTGGGTGCCTAATCCACCGTCGGCAAATATGGCTCTCAGCGGCGCAAATATTATAGTCAATCTGTCTGCAAGTGACGAATACGTTTCAAAGGCAGAGTACAGACGTGATTTAGTTTCCAATCAGTCTGCAAGATGTATCAGCGGTTACGTTTACGCAGGTGCATCTGTTCACGAAAGCACGACTGATTTAGTATTCAGCGGTGCAACGCTTATTGCAGAAAACGGCGCAATTCTTGCTGAGGGTAAACGCTTCAGTCGAGAAAATGTTATCACAATTGCTGATATCGACTGTGAAAAGCTTGATGCATTAAGGCAAAAGAATATGAGCTTTGAGAATTCACACAAATGCCCGTCCTGTTATGATCAATTGATGGATGATTTTAAGTTGGATAATGACAGCAACGATTTGAAATACCGCTTCGTTGACCCTCATCCTTTCGTCCCTGCAAATGATGAAAAGCGCAGAGAAAGATGTGAGGAAATCTTTTCAATTCAGGCAGCAGGTCTTGCAAAAAGGCTTGAGCACGTAGGCTCGTCAGGTGCAGTTGTAGGTATTTCAGGCGGACTTGACAGCACGCTTGCACTTCTTGTATGTACTGAGGCTATGAAGCTTCTTGGCAGACCTAACAGCGATATCCTCGGCATAACGATGCCCGGCTTCGGAACGACTGACAGGACTTACAATAACGCTCTTGAGCTGATGAAATCACTCGGCGTTACGATTAAGGAAATCAGCATCAAGGATGCCTGCACTCAGCATATGAATGATATTGAGCATAATCCCGATATTAAGGATATCACCTACGAAAACACTCAGGCAAGAGAGCGTACACAGATTTTATTTGATATGGCTAACAAGCACGGCAAACTGCTTGTCGGTACAGGCGATTTGAGCGAGCTTGCAATGGGCTGGTGCACTTATAACGGTGATCATATGAGTATGTACGGCGTCAATGCATCAGTGCCAAAAACCCTCGTAAGATATCTCGTTGAGTACGTGGCAAATATCAGCGAAAAAAGCACTGCTGATATTCTTTATGACGTGCTTGATACACCTGTTTCACCTGAGCTTCTTCCGCCTGATGAAAACGGAGAAATTGCTCAGAAAACCGAGGACAATATCGGACCGTATGAACTGCACGATTTCTTCCTTTATAATTTCGTGCGCTTTGGCTTTACAAAAGAAAAGCTCTCGGCTCTTGCCTTAAAAGCCTTCGACGGTGCGTATGATAAAGAAACGATAGATAAGTGGCTCGGTGTATTTCTAAAGAGGTTTTTTATCAGTCAGTTTAAACGCTCCTGTATTCCCGATGCACCAAAGGTCGGCTCTGTTTCACTCAGTCCGAGAGGTGACTGGCGAATGCCGAGCGATGCTTCATTTAACGCATTTATCTAACACATTTTCATTATTTAAGGAGATTGGATATGAAGAAAAAGTACGTAGCAATCATTGTAGCAGTGATACTTATTTTATCAATCACAGCAGGAATCGCTGTATATAAGAAAGGACAGACGAATAAGCCTGAAGACGTTGAAACTATGATAAGCATTGTAACAGACGAGTCAGGCGAAGCCGTCACAGACGATAATGGCAGAAACGTGACTGAAATAGTAACGGTTACTAAGGATGTACCTGATTACGAGGATGACACAGATGACACAAAGCCGTCACCTTATACAAGTAACGGCAGTGACAAATCGACCAAAAAGAATGAAAAGACCGACAAGGATACTCCTACAAAAGCCGGTGAAAAGACTACAAAATCAAAAGACAAAACAACTAAAAACGGCACGACAAAAAAGACGACTACAACTACAACTAAAAAAGAAACCACAACAAAGCCTAAAAAGAGAAAAGTAACCGTAAGAATAAACATTCCGTACTACGACAGTATAAATCGTGAGATGACCGTATACTACAAGATTCTCGGTGAGGACAAGGAATACACGGCTCTTGACCCGATTGACATTGTTATGAATAATTCGTACGTTGACGTAGATCTTGGCAGGCTTAAAGGCGACGTTAGAGTTGTTGTAAAGATCTCCGGTATGTCAAACATTTCTGATAACAAGGTTACTATAAAAGCTGACAAGAACTACGGTGAAATAACCATCGTAACCGGTATAGAGAAGATTGATGGCGGTATGGACTAATCTTTTTAAAAAAATATAATTTACCATTGAAATAGCACATCATTAGTGATATAATCAATAAGGTTATGGACATACCATAATATTTGCTAATTAATTTTTCTTAGGAGGATGTTATAAATGGCAAGAAAAAAGAAAACCATGGACGGTAACAGTGCTGCTGCGCACGTAAGCTACGCGTTCACTGAGGTTGCCGCAATCTACCCTATTACTCCTTCATCAAACATGGCAGAGGAAACTGATGCTATGGCAGCAAGAGGAGTAAAAAACATTTTCGGACAGACCGTTAAGGTTGCAGAGATGGAGTCTGAAGCAGGTGCAGCAGGTGCAGTTCACGGCTCACTTTCAGCAGGTGCTCTCACTACAACTTATACAGCTTCTCAGGGATTACTCCTTATGATTCCCAATATGTATAAGATAGCAGGTGAGTTGATTCCGTCAGTTATTCACGTATCTGCTCGTTGCGTATCTACTCACGCTCTCAATATCTTTGGTGATCATTCAGACGTTATGGCTTGCCGTCAGACAGGTTATGCAATGCTTTGTTCATCAAATGTTCAGGAGGTTATGGACCTCGGTGCAGTAGCTCATCTTTCAACTCTCAAGAGCCGTGTACCGTTCCTTCACTTCTTTGACGGCTTCCGTACTTCACACGAAGTTCAGAAGATTGACATCTGGGATTACGATGAACTCAAGTCAATGGTTGATATGGACGACATTCAGGAATTCCGTGCACGTGCACTTAATCCTGAAAGACCTGTTCTTCGCGGCTCTGCAGAAAACAGTGATATTTTCTTCCAGCACCGTGAGGCTTGTAACAAGTATTATAACGATGCTATCGCTACAACAGAAATGTATATGAATATGGTAAACGAAAAGATTGGCACTGACTACAAGCTTTTCAATTACTATGGTGCTGCCGATGCTGAGAGAGTTATCGTAGCAATGGGCTCTGTTTGCGATACTATTCAGGAAACAGTTGATTACCTTAATGCTCGCGGCGAGAAGGTTGGTATGATTAAGGTTCACCTTTACAGACCATTCTCAGTTAAGCATCTTCTTGATGTTATGCCTGAAAGCGTAAAGTCAATTTCTGTTATTGACAGAACTAAGGAGCCGGGCTCTCTCGGTGAGCCTCTCTACCTCGACGTAGTAGCTGCTCTCAAGGATTCAAAGTTTGCTGACGTTCCTGTATTCGGCGGCAGATACGGTCTTGGCTCTAAGGATACTCTTCCTGCTCACATCATTTCAGTTTACAACAATATGAATGCGCCTGAGCCTAAAAAGACCTTTACTCTTTCAATTCACGACGACGTTACAAATCTTTCACTCGACGTAACAGAAAGTCCTGATACAACTCCTGAAGGCACAACCTCTTGTAAGTTCTGGGGTCTCGGCTCAGACGGTACAGTAGGTGCAAATAAGGATTCTATCAAGATTATCGGTGATAACACAGATATGTACGCTCAGGGTTACTTCTTCTACGATTCAAAGAAGTCAGGCGGTATTACAGTATCTCACCTTCGTTTCGGCTCATCACCAATCACATCTACATACCTTATCAACAAGGCTAATTTCGTAGCTTGCCATAACCCATCATACGTTACAAAGTATGATATGGTACAGGATATCGTACCGGGCGGTACATTCCTTCTCAACTGTATCTGGACTCCCGAGGAGCTTGATAAGGAGCTTCCTGCTAAGATGAAGAGATACATTGCAGAAAATGACATTCAGTTCTACACAATCAACGGTATTAAGATTGCCGAAGAGGTTGGTCTTCCGGGTAGAGCATCAACAATTCTTCAGTCAGCATTCTTTACAATTTCAAATATTCTTCCTGTTGAGAAGGCAATCGAGCTTATGAAGGCTGCAGTTGTCAAGAAGTTCTCAAAGAAGGGCGAGGCTATCGTAAACGCTAACCACGCAGGTATCGACAGAGGCTCAAAGGAGCTTGTTAAGATTGACGTTCCTGCTTCATGGAAGGATGCAGTAGAAGAGGAAACAGAGCTTTCAATTCCTACAGACCGTCCTGAAATGAAGAAGTTTGTTAAGGAGATTCTTGATCCTGTAGGAAGACTTCACGGTGATGACCTTCCTGTTTCAACATTTGTTGACTGCGCTGACGGTGTATATCCTCAGGGCTCAGCAGCATTTGAAAAGAGAGGTATCGCTATTACAGTTCCTGAGTGGGAGCCAGTAAAGTGTGCTCAGTGTAACCTTTGCTCAATGGTTTGCCCTCACGCTGTAATCAGACCTATCTGCCTTAACGCTGATGAGGTTGCTTCAGCTCCTGAGGGAACAAAGATGGTTGACCATAAGAAGGCACCTTATAAGTATGCTCTTATCGTTTCAACTCTTGACTGTACAGGTTGCGGCTCTTGTGCTAACGTTTGTCCTACAAAGTCACTTACAATGAAGCCAATCGCATCTCAGATGGCATCACAGGTTTCTTATGATGCACTTGTTGATGTTGAGGCTAAGCCTGAAGTTCTTGCAAACAACACAATCGGCGTTCAGTACAGAAAGCCATATCTTGAGTTCTCAGGCGCTTGTGCAGGCTGCGGTGAAACACCTTATGCTAAGCTTGCTACACAGCTCTTTGGTGACAAGATGTATATTGCAAACGCAACGGGTTGTTCTTCAATCTGGGGTGGTTCTGCTCCTTCAACTCCATATACAGTAGATAAGAAGGGTCACGGACCTGCTTGGTCAAACTCACTCTTCGAGGATAACGCAGAGTTCGGTTACGGTATGATGCTTGCTCAGAAGCAGATTCGTGAAAGACTTGCTATGGATGCCGAGGCTCTCCTCGATACCGAGGTAGCTGATAAGGCTCAGGCTTGGCTTGATACTTATGAAAACCCTGAAACAAATACTCCTGCTTCAGAAGCTCTCATTGATGCTCTTAAGGCTGCAAAGCTTGACGGCGCTGCTGCTGAAGCTGCTGCAGACTTCCTTAAGGATGAAGACTATGCAGCTAAGAAGTATCAGTTCATCTTCGGTGGTGACGGCTGGGCATACGATATCGGCTTTGGCGGTCTTGACCACGTTATCGCTTCAAATGAGGACGTTAATATCGTAGTATTCGATACAGAGGTTTACTCAAATACAGGCGGTCAGGCTTCAAAGGCTACTCCTACAGGCGCAGTTGCTAAGTTCGCTGCATCAGGTAAGGTAGTTAAGAAGAAGGATCTTGCTCAGATTGCTATGTCATACGGCTACGTATACGTTGCTCAGGTTGCTATGGGTGCTAATGCAGCTCAGTGCTTAAAGGCATTCCAGGAGGCTGCTGCTTATAATGGTCCTTCAATCATTATCTGCTATGCTCCTTGTATTAACCACGGTATCAAGATGCCATTCAACCAGACAGAGCAGAAGAAGGCAGTTGCTGCCGGTTACTGGAATCTCTTCAGATTCAACCCTGCTCTTATCAAGGACGGCAAAAACCCATTCTCACTCGACAGCAAGGCTCCAACAGCTGATTACGTTGAGTTCATCGAGGGTGAGGTCAGATACTCTTCACTCAAGAGAGCATTCCCAGGCAAAGCAGAAGAGCTCTTCGCTATTGCAGCTGAAAACTCAATTGATAAGTACAATAAGCTTGCAAAGCTTGTTGATTACTACGCTCCTGACGCAGAGTAATAAATCTTAAATAAAAAGCTCCGTACCGCTTGGTACGGAGCTTTTTTACATGTGAAATTCTAATAATACTATTCACACATTATAAGGGTGTGTACTGCTCGTACGATATTTTTGTTGACATATTTAGAGAAATATGTTACTATCAATACATAGAACATCTATACATAGATGAAAATTGTAAAATCAGGAGGTTATTTTATGAAAATCAGTAAAGAACTTTCAACAGGTACAATTCCAATTATGGTTTTATCTGTACTTAAAAGCGAAGATATGTATGGGTATAAAATCATAAAAACGCTTGAGACAAGGAGCGATAATGTTTTCTCGCTTAAAGAGGGAACACTCTATCCTATTTTACACTCAATGGAAAAGGAAAGAATACTCGAAAGCTACTGGGATAATTCTACAGGCAGAAAGAAAAAGTATTACCATATCACTAAAAAAGGTCTTAAGATGCTTGACAGTAAAGTTGAAGAGTTTGAAGAATTTACCGTTACAGTTAAAAAAGTTTTGCAATTTGCCTGAGTGACAACAGAAGGAGAATCATGGACAAAAAAGATTATTTAGACAAAGCAACGGAAAAGATATTTGACGCAGATGCAAAAAACATGGTAATAACGGAACTTGAAGGTCATATTGATGAAAGAATAGATTTTTATAAAGAAATCGGATATGATGAACAGGCTTCAGAGGAGAAGGCAGCCTATGCAATGGGTGATACAGAAACAGTTTCCGCCCAGTTTGGAGAATTACATAGCGATTTTTATAATCCTGCTTTTGACATTGTATTTTTTATAATTTGGTTCGGTTTGCTTGGCGGAGTGTATTATCTCCTTCAGAAATATGTTTTTATTGATATAGGCTTGTCGTCTTTACTTTTAGCAGCTTCCTGCCTTTCGTTTGCATTTGTGTTTGGTCACTCAGCTTTGTCACTTTTCAGAAACAAAATAGTACCGATTATACTTTCGCTTTTCGGCATAGGTGCAACGGGAGTATTTAACTATTTTGTGTTAATCGAGCTCGATAAAAAGATGAATGACAGTCCAGCGAATTTAATGGATTTCATTTTTAAAACCAAAATTCCCGGATCAACTAATTACCCGAATGAAGAAAGGGTTATCCTTGTTGTTTCGCTGATATCAGCAATCGCAGTCATTACTTTTCTGTATTCGCTTATCTATAATATTAAGGTAAAGCATCTTTCAAACAATAGATTTGACAATAAAATCAAGCATATGTTTATCGGAATTACGAGCAGCTTTGCTTTAGTATCAATTGCTTTATGCATACTGTTTTCGTTCAAGTGCTATCACGATTTGAACACAATAAAAAATGAGTATTATGCGGCATATGATTATGTTATAGAATTATCTGAAAAATGTGATTCTAAAGAGGAAATCATTGATTTTGTCAGCAAAAGCGATTATGAATTCACAGAGAGAACAGATGCAGATGGTAATTTGACAGGATATATCTACAACTACAATCTTGTGAGCATTGAGATTGGATTTAGTTCAGTTAGAAGTAGGAAAGAAATCAGAGAAGAGTACAAGGAGGACCTTGATGAGCTCTTAAATAGAATTAAAGAGTTAGCAGAAGAACCTTTCAAATACTCCGGAATATTACAGTCAAACGCCTATGCGAAACGGGTTAATGAATATCAATCTGAATTAGAGGAGAAATTGGAGGAGAACGTTGAGAAAGATTATCATAATCAGACATTTTGCTCAATTGTCTTAAGCCCACGCATTTACTATTTTGATAATAGCTATGACAGACTTTCAACCTCGTTTTTGGAGGTCAAGGAGGATAGGGAAAATAAATTCTATCTGTATGAAACAAGTAAGCTCAATGATGCAGAAAAATATGATTATTATAAAGGAATTAATCCTACAAGACTTGAAATTGAGTATGATTTATCTGATATAAAAAACTGTAGTTATACCTTCAACTATATTATCGGTGGAGGCAAATTTAAGCGTACTGATGAATACAGCTGTGTTAAGCCTAATGACAAGAATACGGCAATGTATGAGAAGCTTGACAAAATCATTGAAATAGTAAATGCTAACATAAATAAGAGCAGCAGTGAAATTGCAAAGCTTACGGGTGCGACTCTTGAAACGCCCGAAATATCGAGTGAAGAATACGAAAAGCAACTTGCGCAGCTTGGTAGCTTTTTTGATAGTACCAAAGAGCTTTTGCTCGATTTTTATGAGATGTCAACAAAATATATTTTTGATGACTGGTATTTCATATTTTCGGGAAGACCGTATGAAACTATTTATGCTTATGACAAGTACGGTAATATAATTGATGTCAGATACCTTGGTAATACGCCTGTAATAAAAAATCACAACGGTACTGACGGGCAAAAAAAGGTGAGCTTTAACGGCGGATATTTTGATAAAAAGGGTTATTATTATTCGTTGCCTGACCATGCACCGTACTACACATCCGACGGAAGAAGGTTTTATTACTATTGCAAGACCATAGAGGATAAAACTCACACCGTAGGCAACACAAAGGAATATTATCTCACCGACAGAGAAAAATTATATTATGAAGTAGATAGCTGCTTTATTGATAAAAACGGGTATCTTTATTTTAATTCCGGCAATCTTAAATATGATGAAAAAATCAAAAAATTCAAATCGCCAAGCGGCAATGAATACACAAAGGCGTTTGAAACGAGCTGGGATGAGAACGGTAATCCGATTTTACAGAGTGATGAAAACGAAACAATAAATTCAATATTTTAAAATCAAAGGCTCAGGATTGATTTCCTGAGCCTTTGACCTGTCATTTACAATATGATGATATATCATTTTCGCTTTGCAATTTTTGATATTCCTTTTACAATTCCTGCGCATATAAGGATAACTGCATATGAAAAAATCAGGTGTGCCATACCATAAAGGCAGCCAACCTCTAAGGCTTCATCAGCAGACCAATACAGATAATTTGATGGAATAAAAGCGATAGTCACAATCCACGGATATATGCATTTATATTTGAAATCAATACCTGTAATGCCCAAAAGTGCGGAGTTGATTATTGTCAGGAGAAGCAGACCTACAAGTAATCCCATTGCATCTGAACCGGTTGCAGAAATTGTAAAAAAATAAATGGAAAATATTTCACTGAACACAAGAAAAGCATATATGATTTTGTTGAGCCTTACTATTTCTTTTTTCTTTTCGCTCATAGTGTTTACAATCGTTTCTTCCATTCTTTCAATTTGCTCTTCTTCAGCAATTTTTTCACCGGAGAGTATTTCGTTAACCGATACGTCAAGTGCATCTGCAAGTGGTATCAGTAGTGATACGTCGGGAATACCTCTGCCTGTTTCCCATCTTGATACAGCCTTGTCAGTGCAGTTTATTTTGTCGGCAAGCTCTTTTTGCGTAAGATTGCAAATAGTTCTTTGCTCACGAATAAAATTACCTATCTTCATATTATCCATAAATATCATCCTTTTCTGATAAAAATTATATATCAGATATGCAAAAAAGTCACCCTACGCATCATAGAGTGACCGTTTTTATCATAGAATATCCATAATTTCAAACAAATTTTTACATTTAGCAAAGAGCAGCTTGTCGGTATTTTCATCACCCATCCACAAATCAGGCACCATAATGACCTTGCACCCTGCACGGCTTGCTGAGAGAATTCCGTTTTTAGAATCCTCAACCGCATAGCAGTTCTTGGGATTTTCACCAATCGCCTCACAAGCTTTCAGGTATATATCGGGCTCAGGCTTTGATTTCTCAATCATATCACCACAGATTACAGCATCGAAGTATTTTTCTATATCTTTTTCCTTAAGGTGATGATAAACACTGTTCGAGCTTGTTGATGATGCAAGTGCCACTTTGTATCCCTTATTTTTAAGATAGGGGAGTATCTCAAAAAGTCCGTCTTTAGCAGGAACACCGTATTTGTCAAAGTATTCGTATGAGTAATTTCTGCTTCTCAGCTTGAAACTTTCAGCATCAAAGTCGTTTCCAAACTCTTCTTTAAGCATTTTAATTGCCATTTCTGCCTTGACACCTAAGGTTTTCAGTACCATATATCCTGCCTTGCCGACACCCATTTCCTCGCCGATAGCATCCCACGCAAGCTGACAAACCATCTCCGTGTCAAACAGTACCCCATCCATATCAAATATAACTGCTTTCATTAATACTTCCTTTTATGTTCTTATTTATTGATTTATTTATATATATCAGCTCAGCAACTGCAAAAATGATTTCAGGTATTATTATTGCAAATTGTACACCATTGATAATAATTGCGTCGTAAACAATAGCCAAAACGGAAGCAATAATAAACAATGTTCTAAAAGCTTTTTGAAATCTTATCTGCCATATAAAATTTGTAATTAGTAGCGACACTATTAACATTGCTGACCAAAACAAAGCCACCTTGATTGAAAGATATTTAACAATAAAATATGAATATAAATAATATGCGACAAGCATAGGTAACATCAAACAAACTATTTTTATTATCGCTTGCTTCTTGCTGTCGGTTGCATAGATGATTACTGTACACAAAACCAACCAAAACAGTAATCCCGAAGTGAGCAAACCAAAATAAGAAAAAAAGCTGTTTGCGTATGCTATGTCTCCGTATTTAGATGATACACCTAAAACTATGCCGAGTAATATTAAAACTACCGGATTTGTAAATCGTCTTTTAAGCATATCAAATCTCCTACAAATTCGATTTATAATTCTTTCACAAAGCATATAATACGATTAGCTTCTTCAAAGCCCATATTCATATGAAAGTTGAAGCTGTTGTCGTTATTTAATTCACAATCACTTGCAAATTCTAAGCAACCTTTTTGTTTTGCCCACTTTTCGCATTCTGACAATAATTCCTTTGCATACCCATTATGTCGGTAGCTTTCCTTTACAAAAATACCCTCAAGATATCCAACAGGGGAGGTATTCGTTCCCTCCACATAGTCATATCTTAACTGGCACTGTGCAAATCCAACAAGCTCATCTTGATGATATTTTAGAAAAATTTGTCCGCTTTCGTGTGAAAGAAAATTTGTAAATTCGTCTGTTAATTCATTTACAGAATTGCTATTCCACATCAGTATGGCTAAATTTGCTATTTTTTCTGCATCTTCTACTTTCGCTTTCTTAATCACTTTTCTTGTTCTCCTGATTATTTTGACGATTTATTATAGAATAAGGTATAAAAAACAACCCGTCTTTCGGCGGGTTGTCATCCCCTTATGAGGTTTAGCGCATCTTCTTTTCGAAGTGTCCCTTTTGTTCACTTTTAATATCTGCTGATTAACCGTTCAAAATAGCAAAGTTCTGCTTGTTGCATTTGTAAAGGTTCTTGTAAACCTTAAAGTTGCGGTCGTAAACAGCCTTATGCGCTGGGTTTGGATGATAAACTGTATTGGCAGGAATGAGCTTCTTAACATCCTTCATAGTCTTAATCATTCCTGTACCCACTGCGATACAAGCTGCCGCACCTACAGCGCCGATATTCTGAGGTGAGTCAACTACCTCTATATCACGCTGTAAAATATCAGAGAGAATCTGACATGTAGCAGCACCTAAAGCACCGCCGCCGCAGAAACGGACAGCAGAGGAGGTTTTAACCTTCTTTTCCTGTCTTTCAAGCATCCATCTCATATGGAAGCAGATACCCTCAACAACGGAACGAATAAGCTCTGTTTTGCCTGTTTCAATCTTGATGTTAAAGAACATACCTGCCGCGTTCGGATCTTCAAACGGACATCTGTTTCCGTGAAGCCACGGAGTGAAGATAACACCGTTTGAGCCTGCAGGTACAGTTTCAATTACCTCTTCAAGATAGTCGTACATATTAAATTCTATCTGCTCAAGGCTGTCAGCAGCATTGCCGTATTTTTTAAGGTATACACCGATTTCGTCGAGCGCAAGGTGATCCTTAACCCAGCTTACACACTTGTTGGACGTTTCAAGCTCGCCGAAATAGTTATAGCTCTCAGGATCAGCGCCGACAATTGCTGCCATCATTGCGCCTGCGTCAACTGTCTGCTTTTCGCAAACCGTACCAACCCATCCCGATGTGCCTGAATAAATATGAGTGTCACCATTGTCAACTGCGCCTGCTCCGACACCGATAAGTGATGCGTCACCGCCGCCGCCGTAAACTGCTGTGCCTGCTGCAAGTCCTAATTCCTTAGCAGCCTCCTCGGTAACTTCGCCAACCTTGTCAGTACACTTTTTGATTTCAGGGAGGTGATTGATGTTTACACCGACCATATCGCAGATTGGCTTGCACCAACCCTCGTGACCCTTTCTTGTATCGTAAAGAAGTGTTGCAAACGCTGAGTCGGTAGTCATAACGAACTCACCGCTTGCACGGCAAATAAGGTATTCCTTAATATCGAGCCACTTGTAAATCTTGTCGTAATTGCCCTGCTCGTGAGCCTCAACCCACTTGTATTTCCAGATTGGGTCTTTAACAGATGACGAAACTGCACCTGTATATCTGATATATTTAAGAAGCTTTGTAACCTCGGCACCGGCAACCTGAACACCGTATGCAATACCTTTTTTAAGCTCCTCGCGTGCACGCTGATCCATATATGTCATAGGACGGCGGATGCATTTACCATCTCTGTCAACAAGTACAAGTCCCTGCATTGCAGAGCAGAAGCTTATGCCCTCAATCTGCTCCTTTGAAACAGTGGGAACTTTCTCAAACACTGTCTTTGTGGTTGTGCACATTGCATCCCACCATTCGTCAGCATCCTGCTCGGCACCGCCTTTTACACCTGTTTCGTCGTCAACGTAAAGTCCGTAGCCTGCCGTAGCAGATGCAAGAATCTTCATTGTCTTGTCAATTTCGATAAGACAGGTTTTGATTCCTGTTGTACCGATGTCATAGGTGATTACAAATTTGCTCATATTTTTTCCTCCTTATTTGCAGAAAGTAAATGCAGATTCTATGAATTTAAGAAGCTGAGAAATTATTTTTTCATCATCTGCTTCATTAATGTCTATTCCCGTGTAATTTTTGAACTTCTCACTGTAGTAGTCACAAGTGTAAGAAAATTGCAGGGTAGTGAGAAGATTGTCAAGAAAGTATGCGAAGTATCTCGGGTCAAGGTCACTGCGGACGTCGCCTTTTGCAAGAGCCTCTCCGATTGCTTTAATGTAAATCAGACTGCGCTTGCTCTCAATCTCCTCAACGAGAAGTGAAATTGTCTGCTTTGAGCCTTTTTGAGCACAAATTTCGTTATACATTTTTATATAGTTTGAATGTCTTTTCGAGTGTGCACAAGTAGTTCTGATAAGCTTTTCCGCCTTGACAAGCAGCCTGTCATCACTGACAAGAATATCGTTAAGCGCCTTTTCGAGAATATCCATACCGTGCTTAAGACAGGTGATGAACAAGTCCTCTTTAGTAGCAAAATATTTGTACATTAAGCCGATTGATATACCCGCATTCTTTGCTATAAGATTTATGTTTGCATTTTCATAGCCCTTTGAAGAAAATTCCTCAATTCCTTTTTCAAGAATTAAATTTTTTCTTTCAATGTCAATTCTTTCAAACGGCTCTTTGTAGTATTTCTTTTCAAGCATTTTGTTAATTTTGTATTCTTGCACAAAAAGAGGGAATACACTTTGTACAATACTTACAAATCCTTTTAATAATGTGATAGTTTACATTTGATATACTACCATTAATTGAAGAATTTTGCAATAAATATACCAAATTTTATCCTAAAAACATTTGACAAATCGTCAAAAAGTGATATACTTAATGTGTAAGAACAGTGAGCGACTACTCACGCCCAAAACGGTGAGCCGCTGCTCACACAAAATATAATTAAGGGGGAATTTCCAATGGATACAAGATTTGCTATTTCAGAGTATCCTGATGCAGCGATTGTTACAGCTCAGCTTGATGCGCTCATCAAAAAACCAATTTATTCTATCAACCGTGACGCTCTTAAGAAGTACGAAGAAGAGTACTTTGAGAAGAAGTGTGCAAAGTCAAAGGAAATGATTACCGAGGCTAAGAACATTATTCCGGGTGGTGTTCAGCATAACCTTGCTTTCAACTATCCTTTCCCGATTGTTATGACAAAGGCAAAGGGCAACAAGCTTTATGATATTGACGGCAATGAGTATTATGACTTCCTCCAGGCAGGCGGTCCTACAATCATCGGTTCAAATGATGATGTTGTAAAGGAAAAAGTTAAGGAGCTTCTTGACGACTGCGGTCCTTCAACAGGTCTTTTCCATCCTTATGAGTATAAGCTTGCAAAGAAGATTTCAGAGTGCGTTCCATCTGTAGAGATGTTCCGTATGCTTGGCTCAGGTACAGAGGCTTGTATGTGTGCTGTTCGTGTTGCTCGTCTTGCAACAGGCAACAAGAACATCATCAAAATGGGCGGTGCTTACCACGGCTGGTCAGATCAGCTTGCTTGGGGTATGCGTGTACCGGGTACATTAAATCTTCAGTCACACGGCGTTCCTATGTTTGTATTTAAGCATACACAGGAATTCTTCCCTAACGATTTAAAGAGCCTCGAAAGAAAACTTAAGCTCAACAAGTTCCGTGGCGGTACTGCTGCTGTATTCATCGAGCCAATCGGTCCTGAGTCAGCAACACGTCCTGTAGATAAGGACTTCCCTAAGGGTGTTCAGGCACTTTGCCGCAAGTACGGTGCTCTCCTTGTATGCGACGAGGTTGTTTCAGGCTTCCGTATCGGTATTTCAGGTGCACAGGGTTATTATGGTATTGATCCTGATATCACAATCTTCGGTAAGATTATTGCAGGCGGTTATCCGGGTGCAGGCGGTATCGGCGGTCACAAAGAGGTTATGAAGTATCTTGGCGCAGGTCTTGATAAGGCTGAGGGCAAGAAGATTCATAAGGCAATGTGCGGCGGTACAATGGCTGCTACACCTCTTTCCTGCTGTGCAGGCTACACAGTAATCTGTGAGATTGAAAAGAGAAATGCTTGTCAGGTTGCAGGCAAGATGGCAGACAGACTTGTTAAGGGTATCAACGAGTCTATCAAGAAATATGACCTCCCATTCGTTTGCTACAATGTCGGCTCAGTATGCCACCTTCATACTGTTGCTACAATGCACTTCAAGATTGATTGGAAGAAGCCTTGGACAATTCCTACAGTTCTTAAGGAAACAGGTATCCGTCAGACAGAAATGCAGTATATGGGTGCTGCTTATATGGCAGAGGGTCTTGTAACTCTTGCAGGCTCAAGACTTTATACCTCAAGTGCTTATACAGAGGAAGACATTGATGAATGTATCCGTCGTTTTGACAAGGTACTTTCACAGTGCGAAAAGATTGGCGACTAATTAATATCAATTCAGGGAGTGAGTTTTCTCACTCCCTTTAACCCATTAATATGAAAACGGATTATTAAGGAGAAATTTATGGCTTACGAAATTGAAGAAGCTAAAAGAAAAGTTGTTGAAGCAGGCAAAATGCTTCTTGCAAACGGACTTATTGCTCGTACGTGGGGCAACGTTTCGGCAAGAATAAGCGATACACAGTTTGTAATTACTCCATCAGGCAGAGCATATGATACGCTCACACCTGAAGAGGTTGTAGTTGTTAATATTGATGACTGCTCACACGAGGGAGATATTAAGCCTTCGTCCGAAAAGGGTGTTCACGCTGACGCTTATAAGCATCATCCGCTTGTAGACTTTGTTATTCATACTCACCAGAAGGCGGCAACTATTGTCAGCATTACAGGTATGGAAATCAGAAACGTCTACAGCGAGTACAGAGATGTCCTCGGTGACAGGGTACCCGTTGCTGCTTATGCTATGTCTACAACAAACTCACTTCGCAAGAAGGTTGAGGCTTGTATGATAGAAAATCCTGATTGCCCTGCAATTATGCTTAAGCATCACGGTACTCTTTGTATGGGCAAAACTTTCGAGGAGGCTTTCGAGGTTGCTGAAGCACTTGAGGGCTGCTGTGAAAAGGTAATTAAGGACAATTATCTTCGTCATTCATGGGATAAGGTTTATTCCGAGGAAGCAAAGATGAATTATTATCTCGACAAGAATAACGCATGCAAAATGCCTGAGCAGGTATGCGACCTTGGCTCATCTATCAGAGTAGGTAATATGTTCACCCTTACATATGACGGCGGCAAAAAGGTTGACGTTGATATGGAAACAGGTCTTGGCGCAAACGGTATCGCTCCAAAGTGCGCAAAGATTCATAGGGCAATTTACGAAACAGAGGATTGCACAATGATTAAGCATATCGCAAATCCTTACGTTGTTGCAGTTTCCTGCCTTGGCGAAACAATGCTTCCTATGATTGATGACTTTGCTCAGATTGCAGGTGTAGACGTTAAGTGTGCTCCGTGGATTAACGGCGATACAGATGAATGTGCCGAAAAAATCGGCAAAGCCGTTGACGGCAGAAACGCAGTTCTTGTTGAAGGACACGGCGCACTCGTAACAGGTAATAATGACGGCGACCTTCAGGCTCTCGAAATCATTATGGGCAAGGGCTGTGAGGCTCAGGTTGATACAGATATTTTTAATCGCCCTCACTACGTTCCAAAGGCAGAATGCTTCCTTATGAGAACAGTTTACCTTGCAAAATACTCAAAGCAGATTGATAAGAAATAAATTATTATAAAAACTAATGCGGCTTGAACATCAGTTCAAGCCGCATTTTTATGTCTATAAACATTTGATCATATTACTGTGAGCATTTCAGATAAGCTCTGCTTCAATTCTTAAACGATAAATTGTTTGAAGCCACTCGGGTTGATTTGTTATCGTCTCCTTGACTTTTTTTAGCGTGTTTTTTCCAAGCCTTTTATCCAAAACAGCAAACATCCTTACCAATGGGTTTTCGGAATTAATACTGACTTGAATTTTTTGATTTCGATATTCCTTAAGTGCACCGCTAAACTCAGCATCGGTATATTCTGTTCTTGATTTCAATGGAAATTTATCCAAAAGCTCCCAAAAGTTATCCCAATAATTAGGGATACTCATAGGTTTAACAGGTTCCTTATATCCGTTATCAATAAAATACGTATTAACCGTTTCAAGAGAAAACCGTTTAATCTGTAAGCCGTCAATGCATATTTCAAATATATGGCATCCATCCATACCTACGTAAGCAGTGCATCCGTATCGCACTCGTCCGCGCAGACTTTCAGCAAGCATTTCTTGCTCAAGGTATTTACGCATACCGCTCCAGGAACCTAATATTTTTCCCATTCAGCTTCTCCTAATTTATCAATATTATAATTAATTATAATTTCACATCCGCTGCCTTTTTGCCGTGGTAGAAGCAGTTGCCGAGGTTGGTTGGCGAAAGATAAACCTTAGTTCTTGCCCAGCCGTTTTTAAGAGCATTCGTATCCTTTTTAATATTGCAAAGACTGTAAATGCTTATGCTTTCAGCAAGCTCGCGCAATGTCATTGAAGCATCCTTTTCAATCGTTACTTCCTTAGTTTCGTTCGGTAGTATATCAAAGAAATTATCACTGAACGGCAGAGTTGATTTACTGCTTTCAAGCTTAACAAGTCTTGCAAAAGCATCCGACTTGATAATAAGTCTTAGTCTGTCCTGCTCAATAACAATTTTCGTACTGAGCTTCGCTTTTGGAAGTGAAAGATTTTTCTCCTTATCAAACAAAACTGTCTTCTGATTTATCAGTTTTTCGTTTTCATAAAGTCTTGCAACAATTCCCGTTTCATCAGGGCTATACAGTGACTTGATTTCCTTCAGCTTGAGCTTGAATACAAGCCTGTTTTCGACAGCGCCTATCTTAATATCCGTGCTTTCCTTTTTAAGAGTACCTGTAGTGAAGTCAAATATTTCGTACTCAAGCGTTACACTGCGTTTATCCGTATGGTCATTGAGTGCAAAAATATTGATGTATTCCTCAGTATCTTCAATCGACACGGCAAGCGGAGCGTTGAAATGTTTTGCGCCGTACTGCAAAGCCTTATAATTGCCGTAATAGTCAATGCTTGACCACGAGCACACTCCCCAGCAGTCGTTAAACTGCCAGTACATAGAGCCGTTGCATCTGCCCTTATTTCTTCTCCAGTGCTCCGTTGCATCTGCTATACACTCAAGCTGGGTAACTTGCGAAAGATAAATATAGTCCTCAAATCTTTTTGGCAGGGCAAAGCGTGAAGCAATATAATAAATCATCTTGTCATTGCCGTTTGCACATTTCTGATGAGCTTTGAAAACGTCACTTGAAAGCGAATAATCCTCTTTGTTTGCAAACTGCTCTATTGCCTTGAGATCAGGCAGACTTTCAAATCCGAATTCACTGCAAAAGCGCGTCATTCTCTTTCTGTAGTAATTCATAGGCTGTAAGCCGTGCCATACGCTCCATAAATGAGTGTCACCGATATTGTCGGCACTTACACCCTTGTTGTGCGAAACGCCAATAGGCGAGCCCTGAGTATACGGTGTTTGATTATCATATCTGCGAATTTCATCCTCAAGAATGTGATAGAAGAATTTTTCAGTATAATCAACGTACTTCGTCATATGCACCCAAGCCATATGCATATCCTCTATCTCGTTATTACCGCACCAAAGAGCGAGTGACGGATGATGACAAAGTCGCTTTACGTTGTATTCAACCTCTTTCTTTACGTTGTCAAGGAACTCGTCAATGAAAAACGGATATGCCTGACACGCAAACTGAAAGTCCTGCCATACAAGAATTCCGCGTTCATCACAGGCATTGTAAAATTCATCACTTTCATAATATCCGCCGCCCCATACACGAAGCATATTCATATTCGAAAACTGCACGGCATCAAGAAAATAATTAAGCCTTTCCTCGTTAAAGCGTGTTATAAAGCTATCGGGTGGTATGTAGTTTGCACCCTTGATAAAGAGGGGAACTCCGTTTAGTACAAACTGAAAATTTCTTCCGTATTCGTCACGCTCACGGTTAAGCTCAATAGTCCTTATACCGATTTTTTTTGACTTCTCACTGACAATGTCCTCTCCGTCATAAAGTCTTGCAGTGACAGTATATAGCGGTTGCTTCTTTTTGCCTGATAATTCCCTTGTCCACCAAAGCTCAGGCTTTTCAATCGTAAACTGAGCACTTTTTCCCGACTCGGTAAACTCTGTGCCGTCAGGGCAGGTGAGAGTTATGGTGCAACTGCAGTCTGAATAGTGCTCAATATCTGCGCTCGCTTCAATCGTAGCAACTGAATCATTTATGCTCTGGCTTACTGCAAGATAATCAATTCTACCCTTTGAAACAAATTCAAGCTCAATGTCCTTTGTAATTCCGCTGCACGGCAGTACAGGGCCCCAGTCCCATCCAAAATGGCACTGCGGCTTACGAATATGAACGATGCCGTTCTGACCGTTAGAATTAACAGGTGTGGCACATTCCTTGTACTTGGATGAAACGTAATTAACAGGCGAGTGAAATACAATTTTTATCTCGTTTTCACCTGATTTAAGATAATCCTTTACGCTGTAACTGTAAGCAATAAAGCAGTTATCACCGCTGAATATCAGCTTGTCATTAATAAATACGTCGCAGATTGTATCAAGCATTTTTGCGTTCAGCTTAATATCGTCATATTTAAGCTCGTCTTCAGTGATTTCAAAGGCTCTTTTGTATTCCCAGTCCTTTTCGCCAACCCACTGCACGTCATTTTCGTTGAGTGCAATAAATGGGTCGGGTATATCGTCATTCGCCATAAGGTCAAGGAAGTTACAGCCGGGTACAACTGCTTTCTTCCACTCAGCCGAGTCAATTGCTTTGAATATCCATTCTCCGTTTAATGTCTTTTTCATATGCCACTCCTAAATATTTTCTTACTTTAAGAATATATAAAACAAGCAAAAAAGTCAACAAAAAAGCGACAACTATCAGTTGTCGCTCTAATACTTAATACATTATTCCCCAAGACCTTCTCGATCAAACTTAAGGATTGTTGAAATAATTACATCAAATCCTGTTTTAATTGCCTCAGGTACAAGACGGTCATAGTTATCTCTGCGGTTATGATAGTAATCTGCAGGAGCAGGATCCATCGCTGCAAGACAAGTTGCCGTGATGCCTGCCTGTGTGAATGCAGCAGCATCCGATGAGCCGAAAAATACGTTTGCAAACTTAAGATCATTGTGACCTGCTTCAATCGCAGCATCCATAACAAGCTGGCTGAATTTCGGATCGTGCTTAACCGTGCCTGTCATATCTCTGTTATAAACGTTCAGATATTCAAGGTCTGCAAGAGTATCAACGCAAAGAACTGCAGTTTCAACACCGCTGTTTACGTATTCATCATAATGGTCCTTTGCCCACTGCTTGCAGCCGCGAAGTCCTGCCTCTTCACCGTCGGTAATCATAGCGCAGACCTCAGTGTTTTCAAAATCAATGCCTGCCATATCGAGCATACGAAGTGCTGTTACTGCGGCATAAGTGCCTGTAAGGTTATCGTTTGCACCCGGTGAAATTGTCTTAAAGTCAATGAAAAGGAAAAGAGTAACCATTGCAAGAGCAGTAAAGAAATGGAAGAAGTAGCTGTATTCATTCATAAAGCTGCCGAAGCTTCCCATATTTACGAAGTTTGCAATGATTGCAATTACTGAAATAATGAACGAAATGATTGCACCGCCGATTGTTGCAGACATACAAATTCCCATAAGGGGAAATTTCTTGCCGTAATAGATGTGGCGCCATTCGTAAGCTGAGTCAATATGACCGCTGATGATAATTCTTTTCTTAACCTCTCCTGACGGCTTTCTTACACCGAGAAGATTGTGACCCTCAACATTCTTATATAAAACGTCCATAAACTGCTTATACATAAGAAATTCAATTACTGTAATAAGAAGTCCTACACCCACAACACCGCAAACAATGCACTGTGCAAGGAACATTGTAATCACGCTTGAAAGCGCAAGGCATCCGCATACTACAACAGCGATAATGATTGCTGTTGAAACGAACTTTGTCCACTGCAAAAATGCCTTAGGCGACATCTTGTAGCTTTCAAAAGAAGTTTCGTCGCAGAAGGTATCCATTTCCTTTTTGATGTGCTTCTGTGCTGCAAGGCAGTTTTCGTTACCCGACTCACGAGGACCGTACTTTTTGATTACGTTTGTTATTTCTTTTACTGAATAATCAACGTTTTCCTTGATTATTGATTGGGGGAAATCTGCAAATTTCATTATTTCTCTCCTTTTTGCTTTAGCATATTGTTAAGCTTCACCTCATAATTAGGGTCGCCTTTATAAAACAGCTTTTGTATTTTTGCCCTTTTAATTTTGCTCTTTTGCATTGCAACATCAAGTGAGGCATAATTCGTATTAAATAATTCAAAATACGGTGTGAACTTATCAAGTCGGCTCAAAAAGTCCTGCCAGTTAATGCTTTCGGGTCTTGACCATGCAACCTCGCTAAGTGCCTGAACCCTCGGATAAAGATTAAGCTCAAGCTTTTCACTGTCGGCAGTCCATTCTGTCCAGTTCTCACCCTCAACGCCGAGCACGTTCTTTATATTCTCAGGCATTACACCGTACGACTGAAGTGAGTGGCAGTACGTGTTTTTGAGAGGATACTGCGCATACGGCATATCAAAGTAAAACGATTGGTGCTTTGACATAATTATGTTACCGCCTGAGTTTACGTGCCTTTCGGCATTCCTGTCTCTTTGCGGAGTCCAGTATTGAGCGATTACGGACTTGTCAAGATTTCCTGCTTCGAGAATTTCATTCCATCCGATAAGCCTTTTACCCTTGCCCCTGAGATGCTCTAAAACTAAATTATTGAACCAGCCCTGAAGCTCCTTCTCATTTTTGAGGACGTTATCCTTGATTGTCTTTTGACAGCAAGGGCATTTTTTCCATTCGTTTGTCGGCGCTTCGTCACCGCCAATATGAAAATACGGAGCAGGGAACAGCTCGCAAACCTCGTCAATAACGTCAAAAACGAACTGCAAAACCTTTTCCTTACCGAGGCAAATCGTTCTGTTCCATTTTCGGTTATGCTCTACTCTTTCAGGAATAATACTTCCGAAATAGCCGGGAACCTCTGTTTCGATTTCACGGCAGGCAAGCCACGGATAAGCGGCAATTGCACTCGCCGAGTGAGCAGGGAAGTCAATTTCGGGAACAACCATTATTCCTCTTTCTTTTGCGTAGGATACGATTTCCGCAATCTCAGCTTTCGTGTAGAAACCTTCGTGTTTCTCAAAAAGAATTTCCTTGCTTTGCCAGCCGCCTATTTGAGTATACTTCCTCTTTGAGCCGATTTCGGTAAGCTTTGGATACTTGTCTATCTGAATTCTCCAACCCTGATCGTCACTAAGATGCCAGTGAAACACGTTAAGCTTCATCATAAACATCATATCAAGAAGCTTCTTTACAACGTCTTTTCCGAAAAAGTGACGGCTCTCATCAAGCTGAAGACCTCTCCAGCTGAATCTCGGTTTATCGTAAATACTGCAAATCGGAACACTGCTTTCTCCAAGCTCAGCACCGCTTAACTGACGGAGAGATTGAAGTGCATAGTAAGCACCGATTTCACTGCCTGCGGTGATTTCTATACCGCCTTTGCTCACGTCAAGAGTGTACGCTTCATCAGGCAAATCAGCCTTTTTTATTAAAATGTCTGCCTTATCTGATTTCGTGAGCTTTACAAGGAGTAAATCAAATTCACTTTTGATTTTCGGGTTATCACTCAGCTTGTAATAACCAACACCTTGCTTAAACTCATACGGAGCAGGAATTAAATTCATAGAAAACTCCTTTCAAATCAACTCTGTTAGTATAACATATATGCTCAAAAAACTCAACATTATATTTGCTATTTTAATTATACAATTTTCTTGACTTAACTTATCTAAAAAACTATAATTGTACTGTAATATCTGCCTGTAGCACAATGGCTAATGCAACAGATTCCGATTCTGTAGATTGCAGGTTCGACCCCTGTCAGGCAGGCCAAAAGAAAACGGCAATTTTTGATTGCCGTTTTCAGTTAAGAGATAAAAGAGAAGAGTTAAATGAATAGGTGTAATATGCTTCATTTCAAAAATAATACCTTCAAGATTATGCAGATTGCCGATACTCAGGAGGGCGCAAGGGTAAGTCCCGACACACTTACGCTGATAAGTACTGCTCTTGATAAGGAAAAGCCTGATTTAGTCGTCTATTCGGGTGACCAGATTTGGAAAAGATCGAGCTTCAAGGGAAGCAAAGAAAAGGTCAAAGCCGTTCTTGACACCCTTACTAAGCCTGTTCGGGAAAGAAAAATTCCTTTTACAATCTGCTTTGGCAATCACGATCATCAGGTCGGAGTCACTAACGAAGAGCAGTTTGAAATATACAAGGGATTTGACTGCTTCATCGGCAAGAACACTCCTGATATTGACGGCTGTGCAAATCATACTATCGAAATAAAGGACGGCGACGAGCTTAAGTTTCTGCTTTATCTTATCGACAGTCACTCTAATCTTAAAATCGGCTATGACAACGTACACGAAAATCAAATTCAGTGGTATAGGGACACGAGAGACAGCTACGAAAAAAAGTATGGCAGACTTATTCCGTCTATCGTAATCCAGCATATTCCTGTTTGCGAAATTTTTGAGCTTCTTACAGAAGTAAAGAGGGGTACGAAAAAATCAGTCAGAGGCTTCAGAACTCATGCAAACAGATTTTACGTTCTCAATAAGGATAAGGTAAACAGTACCGGCTTTATGAAGGAATCCCCGGCTGACCCACAGGAAAACAGCGGTGAGTTTTCTGCATTTAAGGAAAAGGGAGAGGTGCTCGGAGTTTACTTCGGCCACGACCATAACAATTCCTTCAACGGCAAGGTTGACGGCATTGACTTAGGCTACACTCAGGGCGCAGGCTTTCACATATACGGTCCATCGCTCGACAGAGGCGTAAGAATCATAGAGCTTAAAAAGAACGGCACGTATGAAACCTATGACCTGAGATACAGAGATATTGTCGGCAAAAAGCTCAAAGAGCCGCTTCATTTTGCTCTCTATCAGCTTATGCCTACTAATCTTTTTGACGCGGCAACAAGGCTGATTAAGGTGCTTGCTGTAGCAGGAGCAGCCGCAATAATTACTGCTTTGATTATACTTTTGACGAGGTAAAACAATGTTTCGTGATATGAGAAGAAAAAGACAGGCGTTAAGCAAGGAAATCTGTGAAGAAATACTGCGTGAATGTACGTCAGGAGTTCTCGCACTGCAGGGTGATAACGATTATCCTTATGCAGTTGCGCTTAGTCATTGCTATCTTGACGGAAAGCTTTACTTCCACTGTGCTGTTGAGGGTCACAAAATTGACGCTGTAAAAAATAATGACAAGTGCTCCTTTTGCGTGATTTATAAAGACGACGTTGTGCCCGAAAAGTTTACGACATTCTATAAAAGTGTCATATGCTTTGGCAGAATTAAACTGCTTGAAAGCACTGAGGACAAGGTAAGAGTGCTCAATCTTTTGTCGGATAAGTATTCTCCCGACATTGCTATGCCGCTCAGGGAAAAAGAGATAAATTCCTCTTTAAACCGTGTTGCAATACTCGAGCTCAATATCGAGCATATGACCGGCAAGCAGTGTATAGAATTCGTTAAGAATTAAACTTCAGTCTTATCGTAGGGAACGATGACCACATCGCTCCACGTTAAAATATTTCATACCAATAAAAAATCAGCTTGAACATCAAAGTTCAAGCTGATTTTGTTTTTCTATTCACTTTGATTTATACAAATACAGTAATAATGTATGCAACGTAGCCTGCCAGCATTACGATACCCTGCCATCTATGGAACTTCTTTGAGATGATAGTCGGGAACACTGCAACAGCGATTGCTGCAAGGCAGACAACCATATCAACCGTAACTGATGATACTGATACTGCGAGATCGCCCGTGCCCTTGCCCATAGAAACGAATGAGCAGATAGGAAGAATAAGCGTAAGGTCAATGATATTTGCGCCGAGGATGTTACCTACTGAAAGTGCACCGACCTTCTTTTTCAGCGCAGTAATTGTAGTAACAAGTTCAGGAAGTGACGTGCCGATTGCAACGGCAACAACGCTTATTACACGCTGAGGAATACCGAGTGACGTAGCAATCTCTGTGCCGTAATCAACAAGTAAATCAGCACCGATTACAATGCCTGCCGCACCGAGAACAAAGAATATAATATTTTTTATCCAGTCCTTCGATGTAGACGTTTCTTTTGTAGGAACGATATCGTCCTCCTCCTGAAGACCGATGTTGTGAGGAGACGGCTCGAGATGATGTTCTTCATTCTTTATAGTTATAAAGTTTTCAATGAAAAATACTACGAAGATTACCACAAGAACGATTAATCCGATTTTTGAAAGGTTATAAAACATTCCTGTCTCGCCGGCAAAATTACGTTCTACTTTTGCAGTGAATATACATCCAAGTACAAGAGTAAGCGAAGCACCAAACATCATAAGAGCCTTAGGAGCAAATTGCTTACGCTTGATTGCAAACGGCATACACACGATGAAAACACCCATAATCATAGCCGTGTTTGCCGTAACAGATCCTATTGCATTACCCGCAGCCATTTCAACGTTACCTTTTATAGTTGCCTGTATACTTACAATCATCTCGGGAAGAGTAGTAGCGATAGATACGATTGTTGCACCGATAACGAATTTCGGCACACCAAGCACCTCTGCTATCCAACTTGCACTGTCAACAAACCAGTCGCCGCCTTTGATGATAAGTATGAGTCCTACGATGAATAAAACATACATTAAAACTGTCTGCATATTTTTTAACCACCTTTGCTTAGTTATTGCTTTAAATATAAACAATATTCCATATTTTGTCAACATATAGCTCTTTAAAAATGAATATTGTTTTGTGAAAATTTTTATGCTAAAATGATACCATAATATTATAAGGCGGTGTAATTATGGATGAAAATAAAAAGAAAAAGAATTTGTTGTTTCTGATTCCTGTTGCCGTTGCGGTAGTTGTGATTATAGTATTTGCAGTCAGCGGTCACATAACTAAGGAAAAAGATTTAAAAAAACCTACGGCAGAAACTTCTGTTTCCGTTGTAAACGAAGAAACTGCAACTAAAAAAGAGGACGTAAATTCAAAGGTAACCTTTATGGGTGTCGGCGATAATCTTATTCATAACACTCTCATAGATGCAGGTAAGCAGGACGACGGCTCGCTCGACTATACCTCTCTTTATGCGAATATTAAACCGTACGTTGAGAAGTTTGACATTGCGTATATTGACCAGGAAACGGTGCTCGGCGGAGACTCGTTTGAATATACAGGCTATCCTGTGTTCAATTCACCGTGGGAAATCGGAACTGCCGCAATTGATGCCGGCTTTGATATTTTCGGATGTGCAAATAATCATATTATGGATATGGGATATTCAGGCATTGAAAAGGAAATTGAATTTTTCTCCGGCAAGAAAAACGTTGTAAGGCTCGGCACTAATTCAAGTGAGAAGCAGTATAATACGATTACCTATTATGAGAAAAACGGCATAACTTTTGCTCTTTTCAATTACACGTCAAGCACAAACGGTATACCTCTCCCGTCGGACAAGCAGTGGTGCGTAAACCTTATGGATAAGGATAAAATCACAAAGGACATCACCGAGGCACGAAAAAATGCAGACGTTGTAATCGTATTTCCGCATTGGGGCACGGAGTATAGCTTTGAAGTGTCTGACTATCAGAAAGAATACACAAAGCTGTTCTCCGATTTGGGAGTAGACCTCGTTGTAGGCTGTCATCCTCACGTTATAGAGCCTGTTGAATGGGTAACGAATAAAGAAACAGGCAAGAAAATGCTCGTTTATTATTCAACAGGTAATTTCATTTCTCATCAGCTCGACCCTGAAAATCTTATAGGCGGTGCCGCCGAGGTAACGTTTGAAAAGAAAAACGGCGAAACCGAGATAACTTATGCAAAGTTTGTTCCGGTAGTCTGCCACTACAGAAGAGGGGATAGCGGCAAGTTTGAGTTTAACGTATATAAGCTTGCCGACTATACAAACGACCTCGCATCAACCCATTCCCAAAACGGCGGAACTGTAGAATATTACACAGACCTCGTAAAAGACATCATCGACGACGAATTCCTTAGCATTTCTTAAACTGACAGATTAAATTAAAATAATTCTTGCAAAATATGCTTTGGTAGGTTATAATATCAAAGCAATATGCAGATGTGTCCGAGCTGGCCGAAGGAGCACGATTGGAAATCGTGTAAGTCTTTAACGAGGCTTCAAGAGTTCGAATCTCTTCATCTGCGCCATTGAGAGGCAATAAAAAAGATATTGCCTGGGAAAGCCTCGATTTAATCGAGGCTTTTATATTTTTATAGCATTTATTATTTGGAGGTAGAAATGGCTGATTTAATTAAACCCCAAAGATTACAATATGGTGATACTATCGGGATAATAGCGCCGTCTATTGCTTTAAAACCAGAGTATATTCAAAATTCAATACAGACGCTAAACACTTCAGGTTTTCGTGTTCAATTATCCAAGCATATTTTTTCAGATGCGCATGGGTTTTCAGGAAGTATTGAAGAACGTGCAGAAGATTTTAATTTCATGATATCCGATGATAAAGTAAAAATGATTTTGTTTGGCGGCGGTGAAGTTTGCAATGAGATCTTGCCGTATATTGATTATAGCAATATACGTCGCCACCCTAAAATTATTTGCAGCTACAGTGACAGTACAACAATCCTCAATGCAATTAACTATATGAGCGGACTTGTTACCTTTTACGGAGCATCTGTCCGCACCTTTGAACATATTACCGATTATAACAGACAAGCGTTTGAAAATCGGTTAATGACTACAAGTGATGAATATATTAAGTCAGCCCAATGGAAAACAATTTATTCGGGCAAATGTAAAGGAGTATTGGTCGGTGGTTATCTTGTCAATTACGCAGCATTATATGGCTTGAAATATTATCCCGAAATGCCATATGATTCCTGTATTCTCTTTATAGAAGATCATGAAAGGTTCAGTTCTCCGGCGGCTGTATCAAAATGGTTTGCTAATCTTGAACACCGAGATGTTTTCAAAAACGTAACAGGGTTAATCTTCGGACATTATTCAGAAAACGATAGTCCGCTAATAGACAATATTCTTTACAGAATCGGTGAAAAATACAATATCCCTGTTGTTAGATGTGAAGACTATGGACACGGTTCAAACAATTCAATTTTACCGATAGGTATTTCTGCAAAACTTGATACTGATTCAAATACCTTTATACTTTTAGAAAGCGGTGTCGTATAAAATAACAGCTATCTACTCTTCATTGAAAAATATCTTTTTTGTAGTCGTTTGACAAACAAAAATCCTGTCGATATTTATTGGCAGGATTTTTAGTTTGTATATTTCTTAATTAATTATTAAATGTTAATTATTCGCTTACCTCTTTTTACTTTTATTTATTTACTGCTTTTCTTATGCTTAATTCTATGTTATAGTATGAAGGAAAGGGGAATTATTATGCCTAATCTAAAACAAAGGATAGGTAACACTATCACAACTGCAAAAAGGTACTGGAGCAACCCGGCTAAAGACAACTATGTTCCATACAAGGAAATTGTTTCTCTCGGAGTGGCCGGATTCGGTGTGCACTGGACTACAACACTTGCCAGTGTTATCGGTCTTGATGCGTCGAACTTCCTTGTAGGTGCAAGTATCGGATTAAAACCGCTGGATCTGTGGGTAATGCTTATAGTTGCAAATGTCATAGGCATACCGCTTGGAATTTTCAGAGGTTGGTATTACGATAATCATAAAATGAAGGGCGGAAAATTTCTTCCGTTTTTGAAAATATGCCCATTCCCTATAGTGCTTATTTCAACTGTATTTGTATGGCTGCCGTTTGAAAACTGGAACTACATAACAAAGGCCATTGTTGTAGAAATATTTTTTATGATAATATCCTTTGTATTATCGATATATAATGACAGTTTTGCATATATACAGCAAATTATATCACCGAATGCTCAGGAGAGGGCAACGGTAATGAGCATTTCACAAATCATATTCTCACTTGCTCCGAGCATTACAAATCTTATTATTCCTACTATCGCAGGCTTGACCTGGGGACTTAATAATATCAAAACATATCGTATAATCTATCCTGCATTTACAGTGGTGGGACTTATTGTCGGTGTGATATTTTTCCGTCAAGTAAAAGAACGACTTATACTTCCGAAAAAGAAAATTGAATATGTAAGTATTATTGACTCGATAAGAGAGGTTTCAAAAAATAAGTATTTTTGGATAATCAATTCCGCAACCTGGATAGGCTTTCTTGAGGGCGCATACGGCGTAATTCTTTCATGGTCATTTGTTTACGCCTTTAACGGAGAAAAGGCAGCTCAGTTGGGAATTGCAAATACAGTTATCGGAAATGCTGCTCTTTGGTCTATGCTGCTTGCACCGCTGGTTATAAAAAAGTTTGGAAAGAGAAATCTTTTGATCGGATGTAATATCATTAATATTTTGATATTTGTAATACTGTATTTTTTTTACAAAAATCTTCTGATGATATGTGTGCTTATGTTCATTAATAACTTTGTCAACACATTTGGAAATATTTATATTCCAAACATAAATGCAGATATGCGCGACTATCACCAGTGGAAAACAGGTGTGCGTGTCGACGGAATATTTGTATCCTTCGGCGTGATAGGTACGGTAATCGGATTTTTTACCGGTCTGGTGGTCCCCTCGATATATGAACATATGGGTCTTAAAGACAATTATGATGTTCTTTATAATGATGTTATGAGAAACAATCTCTTTCATGTACTCATTATATGCTCTATTATCGGTGCAATATTGAATGTAATTCCTTACCTGTTCTATGATTTAACAGAGAGCAAGCATAAGGGTTATGTTAATGTTCTTAAAGTCCGTGCAATGTTTGAGGATTACGGATGCGATGCCCTCGATGATGATGAATTACAGCAAGGTATGGATATAATTCATACTGCCGCAGAATATAAAAAATCAGGAAAAAAGGAAATTGATAAATCTGCACTTGAGGCAGCAAAGGCTATGCCTAAATCAAACAAAAATGATAAGAAAAAACGTAAAGAGGCAATCAGAGAAGCTAAAGCAGATATAAAAAGTCAGATAAGAATTAATAAAGATATGGACAGTATGCCTATAGTTATTGAGGAACTTGAGAAATTTTCAACACTGCGTTATGAACTTAAGCTTGAGGCAGCCAGAAAAACCGCCCGGCTTGGCCCTGTATATTTTTATGAGGATGCTAAAGGTGAACTGAAATCAGCAAGGGCTCTCCCAAAAGGAACTAAGGAGGAGCGTGAAATACGCTCAGATGCGATTGCACTTGCACGTTCAAAAATGACAACCGTAAAATTGATAAACAAATACGGATATGATTATATTAAGAAACCTAATGAAGCCGAAAAGGAAGAAATACAAAGAAGAGAAACAGAATCAATTGCAGATGTCTTAAAGGCAAGACGTGATTTGAAGGCATATGTAAAAGCTGCGTCTGTATATAATCGAGCAGCAGCTGTGTATGAAAATGCACAGAATCTTCTTACCCAAGCGGAAAATTACTCCCATCTTTCAGATATTGAAAAGCTGTATAATGAAATCCATATACAGTCTGCGTCTGTATCAGACTAAAATTGAAAGAGATACATATCTTCAGGCTAAATTAATGATATATTAAATAATTTTAGTTAAAGGGTTCAAATTCTTATACAATCTTATACAAATGGATGAATACATCTTTTTTGTATGCGTATTAACATCAAGTGTTAATTCAACTTTTTAATGTCCTAATATCCGAGAGGCATCTTTAGCAGATATTCCTGCATCGGTGGCATTGTTGCGCATATCATTGAAATATCACAACGCACATTGACGATTTAATATTTCTATGCTATTATATTTTTAAGATATGCAGGTGCATTTCTAAAGATATAAGAAGGGTGATGCCAAAATGAAGAAAAGAATTGAAATTTTTGTTGCGTTAGCGATGGTGCTATGCCTTATCTTTACAGGCTGTGGTCAGGCTGGCAAAACGGATGTAAACGCCAACAACAATGACGTTAATGACACAAACTCTGATTCAAACAGTAATCAGCAGCAATTACAAGTGCAAAATGATTATTTCGTATTATATGACGGACGTGAAATTGAACTGAAATCAGGAGTTCAGGAACTCTCAGATATTAGTATTAATGATGACTCAACCGCAAAATATAATACTAAATATTACAACTATGAAAACGGAAAATATGCAGGAGAGTCTGAAGGAGCCTTAACCGAAACGTATGATGGATATGCAGTAGTTGATAATGTAAAAAGAATTGCTGTTTCTCAAAAATACGACGCAATACCAAGAGCCCATACTGAAATAAACGATTTACCTGAGGAATTGAATGATATGGCAGATTGCTCAAGCGTTGACATACATTCAGTTGATTTAGACGGTGACGGCAAGACAGAGTATATAGTATGTTACACTGTTAATTATGCCGAAGGTGAGATAGGAAACGGAGAGCCGCAGGCATCTTCGGGCATAATGTTATTTGACTCCGAATATAAAAAGATAGCCGATTTGGTATCTTTAGAAAATGGCTTCTGGGGTAATATTAAGAAAGAGGACAATAAAGTATTTTTGTCTTTGAATGATGTGGATTATGTGGATATCGATAATGACTCCGTTATGGAAATACTTATAAAAGTTCCAACATATGAAGGTTCAAAAATAAGCATAGTAAAATATAATGACGGAAAAATCGAAGGCGAAACAAATTTAAATGCAAGCGTCCTTCCATAATGTAATTTTAGAGGTATACAGTTAATTAAATTGTTTATCTTAAAAGGGTTTTAAATCAACCTGAAAAAGCAAAATGTATCTTTTGTCAACCATTTCCAAATTCAACCGTAATCATATGATTGCGGTTGAATTTATTTGTGTGTTATAATAAAATAAAGGTGGTGATAAAATTGAATTTTGAAACAACGTCAGTATTATTAGAAGCATTAAAGCCTTATATAGAAAATTCTGTTGTTGACATTTCTACCGATAACAAGGATTGGCGTAATCAAAACTACAAGTCAGACCTTGTAACTATTGATGCTGAAAACAACATAGGATTCGAAGTTTTTGATAACGAAATTATTGCATTTTATTTTACAAATCATTATCATTTTGAGGACTATACTTCCGAACTTCAAAACGGACAAGACAACTATATTGAACGAGCAAAATCATTTTTGAAAGAACTGTTTGAAAATAAAATTCGACACGTTGAACATTACAAAGGCCAATCTTTATCTTCAGAAAAATATTTTATAATGTATCAAGACGGACAAGAAGATGAATGCATAAGCAGTACGTGGTTTGGTCTTTCAAAATTCATTAACCCTTTTGGCAAAAAATCCATACATTCAACGATATGGCAGTTTGATAAATCAAAGGGTGTTTTCACCTCACGGCCGCCAAAAAACACAGATCCAAATGCCATTGAAGTAATCGATATCAGCGAAGATTGTTATATTGAAATTTTTGAAAATCACAATGTGTATACTTATGTCATTATGGAAATGGCTTTTGATGATTACATGGGTAAGTACTATTACTATTGGACACCTGCCATAAATACCGTATCAAGCGGATTTTATGATACAAAAGATAAAGCAATCAGTTCTGCATTGGAAGCGCTGAAATGCCGGGAAAATCCGTGTTGATTATAGTCATTTAACTCCTTGGAGGTTTTCGCCTTCAAGGAGTTTTTTCTACAATCTGATTTTTCTCATATCTCAAAAACAATTTAACGAAGTATTGTCGTAAAAGATTAAGTCAAAACCATATTTTTCAGACTTCCGCCTACTTAAACATATATGAATTTTCTTCAAAAAATTGTTGGTATACCTTTACGCCTTCAAGTTCAGTCCATTTGCGTACTGTTACAGGATTTGAATCAATGTCATATATCTTAGCTCCCTTTAGCGAGAGCAGGAACGGAGAGTGCGTAGATATAACAAATTGACAACCGTGGTGTCTGACACAATCTTCCAAAAAATATTTGAGCTCAAGCTGATTTGCAGGGGAAAGACTGTTTTCAGGCTCATCAAGCAAATAGAGTGCATCATCACCGATAGCATCAACGAAAAGAGATAATGCACTTTCTCCGTTTGAGCGTTCCTGTACGTTTCGTACTAAACGAGAACGGAGAAACCCCGATTGAGTTGATTTTCTGCTTCTTGACTCCATTAGCCTTTTCCAACGTTCATAATCGTCAAGTCCGTGCATCGTTGTGTCCGCGTTATCTTGGCGGTTTTCAAACCATTCATCAAGTAAATCAGCTCTTTTGCTATCAATCCCATCGTTAATTCGCCGTATGTCAAGAATCTTCTCAAATACGTCATCGCTTGTAATAACAGAACTATTTACCGATAAAGATTTATCTAACTCATAATCGCAAAGCTCAACGTAATCATCAAAAAAATCACTTCTGTTGAACGGCGTATTTCGATTTAGCTTCAGTTTTTCAGCGATAACGTTCAATATAGTGCTCTTGCCGCTTCCGTTATTTCCGTAAAAAATCGTAATGTCACTAAATTCAAAATTATCCGGTAAACCCCTGTGCCTGAACATTACAAACGGATATTCAGTTGTGTAACAGGTACGGTAAACTTTTCCCTTAGAAATCAGCTTTTTTGGATTAAAAAAATCTTCATCCGTTTTTGGTGACGGAAATTGAAATGAATTCAGATAAATCATAAAAATATTCTCCTGACGTGTTTTACAAAGCTTACAATATTATGGTAACAAAGCTTCTGAAAAAAGCAAACAGATATATTACGTAGTACAGAAAAGTGTACTTAAAAAGAGAGTGTGAAGGCGACGGTAAATTCCGTTTTTATTTCTTGCTTTTCAATACGATTTACAATAACTTATTTTAATTATCCCATATCGCAAAAATACTATTGCAATATTTATTATTATTTGCTATTATAAATAAGTGATATTATCTTTTTGGAGGATAGATATGAAAAAGATTATTTCAGTGCTGTTATGCATCGCACTTGTTGCAGCGTGCTTATTTGCTGCAAGCGGATGCTCAAAGCAAAATCAAACAAAAAGCGATATCGTTCTTATTACTAACGGCGGAACGATAACTGATGGCGGTTATAACCAGAGTGCTTGGGAGGGTATCCTCAACTATGTAGAGGAAGAGCCTGCAAGCTACTGCTATTATCAGCCAATACTTGACGAAAAGGGCGAACTTACGGTAGCAAACGTTGAAAAATACGTTGAGCTTGCGGCTAATAATGGTGCACAGTACATCGTTTTTCCGGGTGAAGAATTTGCAGTAAGTGCTTACGAGCTTTCAGGAATTTATCCTGATATCAACTTCATTCTTCTCGGTGCAAAGCCACATGCTGCAGATGATGATACAGACAGATATATCAAAAACGTTATGAGCGTAGCATTTGATAGTATTGAGGCTGGCTTCCTTGCCGGCTATACTGCAGTGCTTAATGGTCATACAGACCTTGGTGTGTTCGGTGAGTACGCAAGTGCTTCATCTCAGTATGGTGCAGGCTTCGTTCAGGGTGCCGCATACGCTGCAGACAGTGAGGGTATACCTGTTACAGTTAATTGGGCAGACTATGATTCACCTCTCCTTGATTACGATTATAACTTTACAATCAAAGCTTGCTACGACAAAATCGAAAATGCAAACAAGACTACGTTTACTGTTAAAGTCGTAAACGGTATCGGTTCAGGTACATACACTGAGGGTAGTAACGTTACGATTACTGCTAACGAAGCTCCTGCGGGTCAGGTATTTGATCACTGGGAGGTTAAGAGCGATACCGAGGGCGTTAAGGATAAGAAAGTTAATATTTCATCTTCTTCAAAGAGCGAAATGAACCTTCTCGTAGAGAAGTGCGATTGCACAATCACAGCAGTCTATAAGGACATTGAGGGCGAATACTTTACAGTATCCGTAATGGATGAAACAGGTAAAAACGTTGTATCCGTACAGAGCGTTTCACCAAACGGCGAGTGCTGGGTTGAAGCTCCTGTAGCAAGCGAAAATATGGTTTTCGACCATTGGGAAACCTCTGCTTCAGAGCAGGTTGAGAATATTGAAAGCAAGGGCACGATGGTAAAGGATGTAAACTCAAATATCGAGCTTACTCCGATTTATGCTATGAGCGATGCTCCTACATTTAATATCACAGTAGAAACAGGTGAGGGTGGCTCAGGTGAATCACTCGGCTCAGGCTCATACCGTGCAGGTGACAAGGTTGTTGCTTATGCTGCAATTCCTGAGGAAGGCTATATGTTCTCTCATTGGGAGAATACCGATGCATACGGCTATAGCACGGGAATCTCAATGGAAAATGAATATTACTGGAACACCTCATTCGAAATGGTTGACAGATATGCTGCTGTCTGCGAGGAAATGTTTGACCGCGGCGCAACTGCCGTATTCAATGGCGGCAACACTCTTGCTCAGTCTGCATTTACTGCTAAGTGGAATTTTGACTATGACCTCAGCATAATCTCAGCAGGCGAGAAGAATAAGGATGCTTATATCACTGCTGTAAACGATTACAGAGTAGCAGTTCTTGGATGCCTTAAGGACTTCAAAGGCGGTTCAGTATATAACGCTAACTGTGCAAATGAATCTATTTATCTTACATACGTTGCTAATACAGAAACAGAACAGGGCAAGGCTATTCAGGAGAAGTATGATGCCGTGTATAAAGCACTTGCTGACGGCAAAATTAATCTCATCAGAGTTCAGGAGGGTGCAGGCTACGACTTCTGCAAGCAGTATCAGAAGAACGCGTACTCAAAGTGCCTTACTCTTAACGATATGTTTCTTACAGGTGCAGCCTTAGGATAAGCAGTACAAAGCAAAAAATAACGTATAAAAGGCAGTTCAAATGAACTGCCTTAATATATTGGAGGGTGTTATGAATACAACAAAAAAGAACAAAGGATTTTTGATTTTTACAATACTGTTTTACGTTGCTGCTATTACAGGAATGGCAGTCGGAACAGTGAATGATTTGAAGATTGATATGGCGCTTTTTAATCCTGAGAGTAATTTTGCCCAGCTCCTTGAAAGCTTCGGTCAGCTCGTTTACTGGGCAATGTGGGGTCCCGCAATTACAATAATCTTTTTATGCCGCCGTGACCTTAACGAAAGTCTTGCAGTAATAAACAAGCTCATTCCTGCTATAAAACCGATAGAGAACACTGATAATAAGACATACAAATTTTTTAATTTTATCGTAAGAGCAGTCACAACTGTCGGCTTTTTCGTGCTCGCAATGGTAGGCTGGAAAAAGCTTATCGAAAACGTCATCAAAAATATTCTGCTCACTCTCGGCAAGGACGATTTATCACAGGTTGTATATTTTACAATCTGCACGGTTTTCACCTTGGTAATTGTGTTGCTATGCCGAAATCTTGACAAGGAAAAGCTTCGCAAGATCGAAGCACTTGCGCTTGCTGGTGTGCTGCTTGGTATCTGCTTCAAAATTGTTGAAGAGTGCAAGAATATTACTTGCCGTGTCCGTTTCAGAGAAATGGTTGCATACTCAAATAATTTCCTTAATGATAAGGGCTTGTCCGAGGGCAAATATTCACCTCTTACCTCAGCTATGGCGCAAAATGCCGATTTCTCAGCATTTACAAGATGGTACAAAATCGGAGATGATATGGGAATTTACAACAGAGCAGACTCATTCCCGAGCGGTCATACTACGTATTCAATGTCACTGCTTATGGCATATCCGCTTTGCAGAGCCTTTACAAAGCTTAAATCGCTTGCTCCGTTTGCACTTCTTGTCAGCATAGCATATACAATAGTTATGGGCTTTTCAAGAATGGTTGCAGGTGCACACTATCTTACGGACGTTGTCGGTGCGGCAATCATCGGCTACACCTTGTTCCTCATCGTGCTTGTAATATATAATAAATTTACAGAAAAGAAAATTATCGGCTAAAGCTTAACAAATTAAGAGGCTTGAACGCAATTGCGTTCAAGCCTTTTTTCTGTCCTTAACCGCCTCCCTTGTTAAAGGGAGGGGACCACGTTAGTGGTGGAGGGATTCTTGATGTGCATTTTCGGAAGTTTTTAATACTCTATCTCACCCTTGTACACCAAATTACAATCCCCAACAAGCGTAACCTTTTCGTCTGTGTAATTAACAATAAGGTCGCCGCCCTTGACCTTTACGGTTACGTTTTCGCCTTTGTCGCAATAACCGTTCTCTACAGCCGCAATTACAGCTGCACACGCTCCCGTACCGCAAGCCTGCGTTTCGCCGTTGCCACGCTCCCATACTCTCATCTTAAGAGTCGTGGAGTTAACAACTCTTACAAATTCTGTATTAATTCTTTCGGGGAAAATCGGTGCATTCTCAAACAGAGGACCGACTTCGGCTAAATCAATTTTGTCAACGTTGTCAACAAAAACTACGCAGTGCGGATTGCCGATTGCACAGCAATTTATGTTGTACTCCTTGCCGCCTATTTCAGCATTGTAATCGATTATTTTCTCAGCATCAATGCTTACAGGTATTTTTTCGGGGTTTAGCTCAGCCTTGCCCATATTGACTGCCGCCGAGGAAACTCTGCCGTTTCTCGTAAACAGTGAAAGCTCCTTAATACCCGATGCCGTAAGTATTTTCATCTCAGTCTTTTTAACAATATCATTGTCATAGAGGAACTTACCGACACAGCGTATTGAGTTGCCTGCCATTTTACCCTCAGAGCCGTCAATATTGAATATACGCATTTTCGCATCAGCAATGTTGCTTTTTTCAATAAGCACTATTCCGTCACCGCCGATACCGTGATGCCTGTCGGTAAACTCAATAGCAAAGCTTTCAGGGCACGTGATAATACCGCATTGATTGTTAAAGAAGATATAGTCGTCACCCGTGCCCTCCATTTTAGAGAACTTGAGTACGCCCTTTTCTTTTCTCATATCATTGATGTCGATAAGCTCCGTATTTGTCTGCTTATAGCGAGAAGCAATGATGTCTGCAATCGCATTTGCAGTATCAAGCGAGGTGATAGTAGCAATACCGAGCTGGTTTGCCCTGTTGTGAAGCTTAATATAATCAGCAATCGACTTCTTGTCGCTCTTGCCTGTATATACAATATAATCAAGCTTACCCGACTCTACAAGCTCCATTATCGAATTATCATCACGAAGCTTGTTAACAACAGATACGTTTATGCCAAGACTTTCAATAGCCTTCGCCGTTTCAGGTGTTGCCCAGATATGAGCACCGAGATCATCAAGCTTTTTCGCAAGATTTACTATCTCAAATCTATCCTGCTTAGTAACTGTAATGAGCACGCCGTGCTCTTCTCTCTTGTGGAAATCAGTCTTAAATCCTGCCGATACAAGCCCCTTAAAGAGAGCTTCCACAAGATTTTTACCTACTCCGAGCACCTCGCCCGTAGACTTCATTTCAGGACCAAGCTTAGAGTTTACGTCATTAAGCTTTTCAAAGCTGAATACGGGCACCTTAACGGCATAATACGGTGGCGTACGGTATAAGCCTGTGCCGTATCCGAGCTCCTTAAGCGATGAGCCTACCATTATCTTCGTTGCAAGCTCTACCATAGGCACGTCAGTAACCTTGCTGATATACGGAATTGTTCTTGACGCACGAGGATTCACCTCGATAACGTAAAGCTCATTCTGATAGATAAGATACTGAATGTTTACAAGTCCCTTTGTGCCGAGGGAAAGAGCAAGCTTTTCGGATATATCACATATCTTTTCAAGCATCATATCGTTAAGATTATACGGCGGATATACGGCAATCGAGTCGCCTGAATGAACACCGGCACGCTCAATATGCTCCATAATACCGGGTATAAGCACGTCTGTGCCATCGCTTATACAGTCAACCTCAAGCTCAGTGCCCATCATATATTTGTCAACAAGCACAGGGTTTGTGATGCCTTGAGCAAGAATGATTTCCATATACTGCTTTACGTCATCATCTGTGTACGCAATAGTCATATTCTGACCGCCGATAACGTATGACGGACGAAGCAGCACGGGATATTCAAGACGATTTGCAGCCGAAAGTGCCTCGTCAAGTGTCATAACACTTTCACCCTTAGGTCTGAATATACCGAAGCTTTCAAGAAGTGCGTCAAAGCGTTCTCTGTCCTCTGCAATGTCAATAGACTCTGCGCTCGTGCCGAGAATTGTAATGCCGTTATCGTCAAGGAATTTTGTCAGCTTTATGGCAGTTTGTCCGCCGAAAGCGACTACTACGCCGACAGGCTTTTCGCATTTGATAATGTTCATTACATCCTCGTCTGTAAGAGGCTCAAAGTAAAGTCTGTCACCCGTATCAAAGTCGGTAGAAACCGTTTCGGGATTGTTATTTATTATGATAACCTCGTAGCCGAGCTCCTTAAGTGTCCATACGCAGTGAACGGAGGAATAGTCAAATTCAATACCCTGACCGATACGGATAGGACCTGAGCCGAGTACGATAATCTTTTCCTTTTTGCTCTCAGGAAGTGAGCGTGCTTCGCAGTGATTGTCATACGTTGAGTAGAAATACGGTGTTTCCGCCTCAAATTCTGCACCGCACGTATCAACCATCTTGTATACGCAGTCCCTGTGATAAAGGACAGGGGAGTTACTGATTTTCTTAAGTCCCTTATCAGTATAGCCGAGCTTTTTGCCCTTGAGATACATTTCCTCGCTCAGTGGTGTATTTTCGATTTGCTTTTCATAGTCGGCAAGATTTTTGAGCTTTGAAAGAAACCACTCGTCTATCATAGTAATTGAATGGATTTCATCAATACTGATGCCGTCTTTAAGCGCCTTGAACACTGTGAAAAGACGAATGTCGTCCTGATCTTTTAATTTTTCTCTTATGTCTATGCCGTCAAGTGCTTTGCTATTGAGCGTATCAAGTCCTATTTCAGCACCGCGCACAGCCTTCATTATTGCCATTTCAAAGCTCGGAGCAATGCTCATAACCTCGCCCGTAGCCTTCATCTGTGTGCCAAGCTTGCGTGATGCGTTTACAAACTTGTCAAACGGCCACTTTGGAAGCTTTACTACAACGTAGTCGAGCGTAGGCTCAAAGCAGGCACACGTCTTTCCTGTGATGTCATTTCTGATTTCATCAAGCGTGTAGCCTAATGCAATTTTGGTAGTTACCTTTGCAATAGGGTAGCCAGTAGCCTTAGATGCGAGTGCTGACGAGCGTGAAACTCTCGGATTAACCTCAATAACAGAATATTCAAACGTTTCGGGATTAAGTGCAAACTGGCAGTTGCATCCGCCCTCAACACCGAGCTCTGTGATAATATCGAGAGAAGCAGAACGAAGCATCTGATACTCCTTGTCTGCAAGAGTTACGGCAGGCGCAATAACGATACTGTCGCCGGTATGAACGCCTACAGGGTCAAAGTTTTCCATAGAGCATACGGCGATAACGTTGCCTACACTGTCTCTCATAACCTCAAACTCAATTTCCTTCCAGCCTGCAATGTATTTTTCAACAAGCACCTGAGTAATAGGGGAAAGCATAAGTCCGTTTTTAGAAATTATTTCAAGCTCGTGTTCGTTATATGCAACACCGCCTCCTGCACCGCCGAGTGTGAACGCAGGGCGGATTATAACAGGATATCCTATTTCCTCGGCAATTTCCTTTGCCCTCTCAACAGTGTTTGCAATATCACTCGGAACAACAGGCTGACCGAGCTTCACCATCGTGTCACGAAACATCTGCCTGTCCTCAGCCTTGTCGATAGCCTCGGCATTAGTACCAAGAAGCTTAACTCTCATCGAGTCAAGATAACCGTCCTTTGCAAGCTGCATTCCGATTGTAAGACCTGTCTGCCCGCCGAGACCGCAGAGAATTGAATCGGGACGTTCCTTTTCAATGATTCTTTTAACCGTTTCTTCCGTAAGAGGCTCAAGATATATGTGATCTGCAAGCGCCTTGTCAGTCATAATTGTAGCAGGGTTTGAGTTTACAAGTACAACCTCTATACCCTCATCCTTAAGCACTCGGCAAGCCTGAGCACCTGCGTAGTCAAATTCAGCAGCCTGTCCGATTACGATAGGACCTGAGCCGATAACGAGAACCTTTTTTATGTCTTTATTAAGAGGCATTAATCATTACCTCCCATCATTGAAATGAATTTATCAAATATAAATCTTGTATCGTGCGGACCTGAGCAGGCTTCGGGATGAAACTGCACGGAAAAAGCCTGCTTGTCCTCGTAGTCAACACCCTCGCAGGTGCCGTCATTTGCGTTTACGTAGCTTATTTTACCGCCTACAGCCTCAACGCTTTCGTTGATAACAGCGTAGCCGTGGTTTTGTGAGGATATAAACGTTCTGCCTGTTTCAAGATTTTTAACAGGCTGGTTTACACCTCTGTGACCGTATTTAAGCTTCTTTGTCTTACCGCCCTGTGAAAGCGCAAGAAGCTGATGACCAAGGCAGATTGCAAAAATAGGCTTTTTGCCAACAAGCTTTGAAAGCTCCCTGATAGCAGTAATATTATCCTCAGGGTCTCCCGGTCCGTTTGAAAGCATAATACCGTCAGGGTCAAGAGATAAAATATCCTCTGCCTTCGTGTCAAACGGAACTACTGCCACGTTACAGCCTCTTTTCTGTAGCTCACGAACGATATTCTTCTTCGTGCCGTAGTCGATAAGAACGACGTTGTATTTATGCTCATCGGCAGGATTCATAGAAGGTCTTTTGCACGATACGCTTTCTACTGCCTTTTCAATCCTGTATTCCTTAACCTTCTGCATATCAACGCTGTCGGGATTATCTGTAATAACAGCATTCATTACGCCGTATTCTCTGATTTTTTTAGTAAGCTCTCTTGTGTCTATATCATACACACCGATTATGCCGTTAGCCTTGAGATATTCATCAAGTGTGATGTCGCACCTGAAGTTAGACGGCTCGGTGCAGTATTCTCTCACGATGTATGCTGAAACGGCGCTTTTTTCGCTTTCCATATCCTCATTGATAAAGCCGTAGTTGCCGATAAGAGGGAATGTCTGCATAACAATCTGACCGAAATAGCTTGGATCGGTAAGTGTTTCAATATAACCGCCCATACCCGTGGTAAATACAAGCTCGCCTATAACTTCGCCCTTGGCACCAAAGCTTTTGCCCTCGTATATACTGCCGTCGGCAAGGCAAATGTAAATTTTATTATCTGTCATAATTCCAACCTGATTAGCCGAGAAGCTTTACAAGCACAGCCTTCTGTGCGTGAAGTCTGTTTTCAGCCTCTTCAAATATTTCGTCTGCGTGCTCTTCAAATACCTTAGCCGTAATTTCCTCTTCTCTGTGAGCAGGCAGGCAGTGAAGCACCATTGCACCATCATTGGCAACAGCCATAACCTCGTCATTAATCTGGAAGTCTTTGAAAATCTTTTCTCTCTCAGCCTTTTCCTCTTCCTGACCCATAGATGCCCATACGTCAGTGTAAAGAACGTCTGCGCCCTTTGCGCATTCAAGTATATTGTCACTGCATACAAAGTCGCCGTTCTCGCTTGCCCACTTCATAAGCTCACTATCAGGATTGTAGCCGTCAGGGCAGGCAATAGCACAGCTCATACCCATCTTGATTGCACCAACGATAAGGCTGTTTGCCATATTGTTTCCGTCACCGATAAAGCAGAGCTTAAGTCCGTCAAAGCTTTTTTTGTACTCGCGGATTGTCATAAGATCAGCAAGCACCTGACAAGGATGGCAGTAGTCGGTAAGACCGTTGATAATCGGAATTGAGCCGTATTCAGCTAAATCCTCAACTTCCTTCTGCTCAAACGTTCTTATCATAATGCCGTCAAGATAGCGGGAAAGCACTCTCGCAGTGTCCTGTACGGGCTCGCCTCTGCCTATCTGTAAATCTCTGTTTGAAAGGAAAAGTGCCTGACCGCCAAGCTGATACATACCTGTTTCAAAGCTTACTCTCGTTCTCGTAGAGCTTTTCTGGAAAATCATACCGAGAGTCTTTCCCTTGAGGTGATGATGCTCAATACCGTGCTTCGTTTCGTACTTAAGCTGGTCTGCAAGGTTGAGTATATCGAGTATTTCTTTTTGATCTAAATCCTGCAGCTTTAATAAATGCTTCATTTTTCAATTACCTCTTTCAATATTTTAAGTCCTCTTTCAAGCTCGCACATACTGATGTTAAGAGCCGGAAGAAGTCGGATTTTTGTCTTTGCCGTAAGAACGAGTAAGCCGTTTTTCAGGCACTCATTTGCAACTTCCTTTGCGTCCTTTTCTATCTCAATACCAAGCATAAGTCCCATACCTGATACGGATTTAACCCCTTTTATGTCAGCAAGAAAGCTCTTTATGTATTCGCTCTTTTGCCTTACCTCATCAAGAAATTCATCGTCAATTCTCTCAACTATTGAGATTGCGCCGGCAGCGCATACAGGGTTTCCGCCGAAGGTTGAGCCGTGAGAGCCTGCCGTAACTGTGTCCTTAAGCTTCTCACCAAAAAGAACTGCACCCATAGGAAGTCCTCCTGCAAGTCCCTTTGCAGTAGATACGATGTCAGGCATTATGTCAAAATTCTGATAAGCAAAGTATCTGCCTGTTCTGCCGTTACCTGTCTGTACCTCGTCAACTACCATAAGAATATCTTTTTCTTTTGCGATTTCTTCAATAGCCTTTACAAAATCAAAATCAAGGTTGTTGACTCCGCCTTCACCCTGAACACACTCAAACATTATCGCACATACGTCATCTGTTGCGAGATTTTTAAGTGCGTCAATATCATTGGCAGGGCAGTACTTAAATCCGTCAGGGAACGGACCGAAAGTTGTGTGAAAGCTGTCCTGACCCGTAGCAGTAAGAGTAGCTATCGTACGTCCGTGAAAGGAATCGGTAAGCGTAATAATCGTGCTTCTGCCTTCGCCGTATTTGTCTACCGAGTATTTCCTTGCAAATTTAATAGCACCCTCGTTTGCTTCAGCACCGCTGTTTGCGAAGAATACCTTTTTCATTTTGCTCTTTTCGCATAGCATCTCGGCAAGCCTTGCGCAAGGCTCGGTGTAGTAAAGATTGCTTGTATGCTGTAGTTTGTCAAGCTGCATTTCCACAGCCATTTTCCACTGATTATCAGCATAGCCGAACGCAGTTACGCCGATACCTGAGCCGAAGTCTATGTATTGCTTGCCGTTGTCATCATATACAGTTGAGCCCTTACCCCTGACAAGCGTAACGTCAAATCTGCTGTAAGAATGAGCAACGTATTCGTTATCAATTTCCTTAGTGTTCATTATTTCCTACTTCCTTATTCTGAACATCGTGCCCATACCCTCATCCGTAAGAAGCTCCATAAGAATAGAGTGGGGAACTCGTCCGTCAATAATAAATGCCTTCTTAACTCCCTCACGAAGTGCCTGCGTCATTGAATCAATCTTAGGAATCATACCTCCGCTGATTATTCCCTCGGCAATAAGTGCAGGAGTGTCGCTGATATATACTCTGTGAATAAGCGTGCTTTCATCATCCTTGTCACGCAGAAGTCCTACAATATCAGTCATTGAAATAAGAGCCTCTGCGTTAAGCGCACCTGCGATTACTGCAGCCGCAGTGTCGGCATTGATGTTGTAGCAGTTTCCGTTTTCGTCATAGCCGATTGTTGAAATAACGGGTATCCATTCTTTGTCAAGAATTTCGTTTACCGCGTCCATATTAACTTCTGTTATTTCGCCTACAAATCCGTGTCTCTCGTCAAGAGCCTTGCACTTTAGCATATTTCCGTCAAGACCCGAAAGACCGATTGCGTGACCCCCGAGATTACCTATCTGGCATACAAGATCCTTGTTCACCTTGCCTGCGAGCACCATCTGTACAACGTCAACAGTCTCCTTATCGGTAACACGAAGTCCGTCAACAAATTTGCTCTCGATATTCATTTTCTTCAGCGTTTCATTTATTGCAGGACCGCCGCCGTGCACAAGCACTACCTTGATTCCAACAGTTGTGAGAAGCACGAGATCGTGCATTACAGCCTCTTTAAGCTCCTCGTTTATCATTGCATTACCGCCGTATTTTACAACGATTGTCTTTTTGCGGTACATCTGAATGTTCGGCAAAGCTCGTGCAAGTATTTCCGCCTTTTTCTGATTGTCTATATCCATTCTGAATTCCTCTCTTAAGTCCTGTAATCTCCGTTAATCTTAACGTAATCGTATGTTAAGTCACAGCCCCACGCAGTAGCATCGGCATCTCCGTCATTAAGGTTAATGTCAATATAAATTTCATCGCTTGAAAGCACTTTTGAAGCCTCTTTTTCGGAAAATTCAATTCCCGAGCCATTCCTGTAAACTGCTACGGTGCCCTTGCTACTTCTTAAATCAACGTCAACCTTGTTAATGTCAAATTCAGCATCGGCATATCCGATAGCGCAGAGAACTCTGCCCCAGTTGGCGTCCTCGCCGAACATTGCCGCTTTGAAAAGCGATGAACATATAACACTCTTGGCAACAGTAATTGCAGTGTCCTGATTAGAAGCACCAATGCATTTACATTCAAGAAGCTTGCTTGCACCCTCGCCGTCTTTAGCAAGCATTCTCGTAAGGTTAGCCATAACCTCGTAAAGTGCTGATTTGAATATTTCATATTCATCACCCTCGCAGGTGATTTCCTCATTATCTGCAAGTCCGTTTGCCATAAGGCATACCATATCGTTCGTTGAGGTATCACCGTCAATCGAAAGGCAGTTATATGTGATTTTTACAATGTCACTCAGTGCTCTCTGTAAAAGCTCACCGCTTATTGCACAGTCTGTTGTTATAAAATTAAGCGTTGTAGCCATATTCGGATGTATCATTCCTGAGCCTTTAGCCATACCGCCTAAGTGACACGTAATGCCGTTAATCTCAAATTCAACTGCATATTCCTTTTTTACCGTATCAGTCGTCATAATAGCCGTTGCAGCCTCAAGATTTTTGCCGTAGTCAAGCTCCTTAACCAAAATCGGCACAGCCTTTTCAATAGGCTCGATAGGGAGTATCTGACCTATAACACCGGTGCTTGCAACAATTACCTGCTCTTTAGGAATATTAAGCTCATCAGCAACAAGCTGACACATTTTATCTGCTTTTTCCTCGCCGTCAGCATTACAGGTGTTCGCGTTTTTCGAATTAGCAATAACTGCAATAGCCTTGTTATCTGATTTTTCAAGATTTGCCTTTGTAACAATAATCGGCGCACCCTTAACCTTGTTCTGCGTGTAAACAGCCGCCGCATTACACAACACGTCGCTTACATAAAGGCAGATATCATTCTTGTGCTTTATATTCGGATTGTAATTATCAACGTTAGGCTTCTTGATACCGCAGTACGTTCCGCTCGCCTTAAAGCCCTTTGCGGCACATATTCCGCCGTCAATGTTCTTGAATTTATTTTCCATACTTACTCTCCTATATTAAGTCCTGTCTTTTCGTCAATACCCATTGCTATGTTCATACACTGTATTGCCGCACCGCTTGCACCCTTGCCGAGATTGTCAAATCGTGAGGTAATAATGATTCTGTCGTCATTGCCGTTAATCTCAATTTCCATATCATCTCTGTTTGCAAAGGTGTTTGATGCAATCATTCCCTCTGTGTAGCCAAGTTCTCTGACTTTAACTATATCGGAATTTCCGTAGTGCTCGCTGAACATTTCGTAAATATCCTGCTTAGAGTACTTTTTGCTCATAGCACTCGTGTAAAGCGGAATGCTTACAACCATGCCCTGAGGATAGTCGCAGATGATAGGGGAGAAGAGAGGCTCTTTCGAAAGTCCGCTTATAGCCTTCATCTCTTTCAGATGCTTGTGCTCCTGAGATAATGCGTAAATTCTCGGCGAGTCAAGCTCAGTATCCCTGCCTTCATCCTCATATTGCGCAATGCCTTTTTTTCCTGCTCCTGTGTAGCCGCTCATTGCAAAGCACGAAATGTCAAAATCACTGCCGATAAATCCGCTCTTGATGAGGGGATAAACGATAGAATTAAAACCGCTTGCATAACAACCGGGAACGGCAATTCTGTTTGACGTAGCAATTTTATTTCTGTGCTCCTCGCTAAGCTCAGCAAATCCATATGCCCAGTCAGGCAACGTTCTGTGTGCAGTCGAGGTGTCAATAATTTTAACACTGTCGTTTTCAACAAGGCTTACTGCCTCGATTGATGCAGCATCAGGCAGGCAGAGAAAGGTGATGTCGCTTTCGTTAATAAGCCTTGCTCTTTCGTTTGTGTCCTTGCGCTTATCACTGTCTATAGTCAAAAGCTCTATATCATTTCTGCTTTCAAATCGTTTGTATATCTTAAGCCCTGTAGTGCCTTCTTGCCCGTCTATGAAGATTTTTTTCATTTTTATACAGTATCTCCGATTCTTTATAATGCTTATTTATTATACACACCTATTTTATATTGTCAATAGATTTTCGGAATAATTTTATAATTATACACTCAAATGTATAATTATACGCTATTCAAAAAAGCCGTATCGATAGCATATTTACTGTATTTCAAATCATATTAATTTTTTTCAAGACCGTAATATCAGACTATACTGCTTTATCTCTTGTCAAATTAAAAATACATTCATAATATGGTAAAGAGAAGAGGCGTCTCAGCTCTTCGGAAGGGAGAAAAAAATGAACAAAGATTTTATAGTAGCACTCGTCTCAATGACAGGTACGCTCATAGGTTCCTTCGCCGGTATCGTAACCTCTTCAAAGCTGACGTCGTATCGTATCGAAAAGCTTGAGGAAAAGGTTGATAAGCTTAATATTTTTGCGTCGAGAATGCCTGTTCTTGAGGAAAAGATAAAGGTACTCGGTCACAGGTTAAGTGACCTTGAAAGAGGGCATGAAAATGAAGATTGATAAAGCAACAATCGCAAGAACAGTAATTCTATTGTTAGCGCTCATAAATATTGTGCTTCAGATGTTCGGCATTAAAGCACTGCCTATCAGCGACGAAACAGTTAACGACGTTGTTTCAGTCGGCTTTTTGCTATATAGTGCAATTTCAAGCTGGTGGCACAATAATTCTTTTACAAGCCATGCTAAGCAGGCAGATGAATATTTAAAGGAGTTAAGAAACAGTGAAACTAAGTAAATTTGTTGAAACCTATCTCGGCAAAAAGACAGATTGGGACGGCACATACGGAGTTCAGTGTGTTGATTTGATAGATGCTTATATCGAAAAGGTTCTTGAGCTCAAAATCGGATTTTACGGTGATGCAAAAAATTGGTGGACAGAGAGAAATGACTCTTCTTGGCTCAAAAATAATTTCGATTTTGTCACACCAAAATATAAGGACGGCGAGCTTAAAGCAGGCGATATAGGTGTACGCACCTCAGGCTCTTGGGGTCACATTTTTATTGTAAAGGAGCCTACGGAAAACGGCAATATCAAGTATTATGACCAGAATGCAACCGGCAACGGTGATGCAATGAAATTGCAGACTAAAACGTATTCGTCATCCACTGTAACCGGTATTCTTCGCCCGAAAGCGCAGGATAAAATCGGAAGCGTTACAGCTCCGATCTTCAAGGTAGGTAATGTCTACACCCTCACAACTGCAGTCAACGTAAGGACAGGAGCAGGCACAAAATACAGCCAAAAAAAGCGTACTGAGCTTACCGAAGACGGCAAAAAAAATGCGCAGTCAGGCTACTACGCAGTTCTCAATAAGGGTACTCGCTTTACAGTTCTTGAGCTTAAAAATGATGGTGATGACATCTGGGCAAGAATCCCGAGCGGATGGATATGTCTTTACTACAAATCAGACCAATACGCTAAGTAGGGAGCAATGACCGCATCGCTTCGTGTGCGAAGCACCATTAGAATGAATAATAAAAAATGAATAATACAAAAAAATCCTGCCGACTTTCGTCGGCAGGATTTTTTTGGCGCAGAGGGTGGGATTCGAACCCACGCGCCCTTTCGGACAAACGGTTTTCAAGACCGCCTCGT
>JAFLRZ010000048.1 GCA_022511225.1 Eubacterium sp. | reverse complement strand
AACCCTCGGCACGCGGTTTTGGAGACCGCTGCTCTACCAACTGAGCTATACCCCTTAATATATGGTGGGCCATCAGGGACTCGAACCCCGGACCGACCGGTTATGAGCCGGTGGCTCTAACCAACTGAGCTAATGGCCCACATCGGTCATCGCTATAGTATCTTACAACGATGACTATGATATAATACCACCAAATTATACTGTTGTCAATACTTTATTTTATAAAGAGAACTGACGAAGCTATCAGATATTGTGCTGCATAGTATAAAAAATGATTTATAAACAGATGGTGCTTTTTGTCTTTATCCTTGCCGAAATACGTGTTAGAAAGCACTGCATCTGAAAGGAGAAACAGCACTGAGCCTACAGTCATAATAATAAAGCTCTTCTCAAAATGGCTGACAAGCATTGCTGCTATCGACATAACCATTGTCATTGACAGAAACGCCACGTAAAAGGCTACAATCAATTTATATGAGCCGTATTCAACTTTCATCAGCTTAGCTGAAAGAACGGTCACAACGCCTATAACAGCCGATACGAGTGCACCGCAAAGCACAATCCACCACTTTAATTTTAAGTTATAGATAACTGCGCCGGAATAAAAAATATGACCTACTAAAAAGAATACGAACCCGCCGTTAAGATAAACTCTTTCGTCGTTTTTATAGACGCCCTTAAGGTCAAGGAGCATATCCCCTACTAATCCGAGTGCGCCGCCCATAATGATGAGCGAGCCATAGGTATGTGCAAGCGGATTATTAATCAGAGCAAAAACAGCAGTGAGCAAAAAGCAAAGGCTCGACACAGTCTTAAAAATAAGATTTTTGAGACTGAAGCCTAATCTTCTCTGATAGCAAAACACGAATGAAACAGCAACACCAATCACAAGCACAACGTAGTACAGCATAAGAATTACTCCTTTCTTGCCGGTAATCTAAAATTTTTTATAAAACACACAGCTTTACAGTCGATTAAAACCATAAAACTCTCTGCTATAAATAATTGTACTACATATGTACCTATTATTACAAGTACTATGCTGTAAAAATTTGAAACAATTATGTTTTAAATATTACAATCCAAGCAGTTTATCAACAAAATTAAATTCGCTATATTCGACAAATTCTTTTTTTGCAATCATTTCTCGTATCTTCTGAGGAGTTGCCCACATAGCATCACACGTTTCACCCTCACATAGCGTAATATCGTTGATGTCGCAATCAAATTCAAAAAGCCAAATATCATTAAAATCAGGAAAACTGCGAAACTGTCTGATGCCTGAAGCAAAGAGCTTATATGGAGATTTTGACAAATCAACGCCTAATTCCTCATAAGCTTCCCTGATTGCGCCGTCATAACTGCTTTCGCTCGCAAGAACAGAACCTCCTGTAAACTCCCACATCAGTGGAAAATGCTTATTGGCAGAGCGTTTTGAAATCAAAAACTCGCCTTTTGAATTTCTGATAATTGCCTCAACTACGATATGATATTCATTAGATTTCATAGGCTTGCCGCGCTCGACAGTTCTGCCTGTAAAATTTCTGTTATTGTCATAAATATCCCAAAATTCTGACATTGTTTCTCTCCTTTTCTTTATATAATCAATTCATCCAGATACATGTCGGCATCTTCTCTTGATTTTAGAGTGATTACCTTTACGTTTGAATATTTTTTGAATAAATCGTAAGTGCTCTCTTGAGATATGAGTCCAGTCCTCTTTCCAGTAAAGAGCGTCAAGATGATAAAGAGGTATGCCTGTCTTTTCTGCAAGCTTTCGTGAAAAAGTACTTTTGCCTGCGCCCGGACAACCAACTACTATTATTTTATTATAATTCATATTTGTTTACCACTCTTTACTGCTTTTACAATCAAAAAAGTCGGTTTTATAAATTCTTTTGCAAGCCCGCTTCGTTTATTCCGCGCATATTCATCAGGTACAGGTTCAATAACCTTTTCGATTACAAATCCTGAATCTGCAAGAGTATTTATAATCGTACTAAAAGTACGGTGATATTTAATTACACCGTCAACAAACCATTTTTCAACTCTGCGCACCTTTTCGTTTTGATAATTTGAAATACAGTAAGCGTATTCTTTATCATTTTTATCTTTGAGATAACCGATATTATTTCCTATAGAAGCAGTTACAATAGGATGCTCCTGAGAAAATAAAAGTATACCGTTATCATTCAATAAATTAAAAATATCTTTTATAAGCTTATCGAAATCGTAAATGTAATTAAAACAAAGCGAGCTGTAAACGAAATCGTACTTAGAGTCGAAGCTGCTTATATCCTCAAGAGCCATATTGATATATGAAATTTTATCGTTAGCATTTTTAGACTTTGCAACATCAATCATTCTTTTAGAAATATCAACACCTGTAACTCTACTTGCACCCGATTTTACAAAATCAATACAATTTATACCTAAGCCACATCCGAGATCTAAGACAGATTTATTGTTGAGATTCGGCAGAAGCTTCATCATAGCAGGCTGTTCAAGTAACTCATTGTAGCAATTATCAGACTCTCTCAAAGCCTTAAATGAAATGAAAAATTCTTCGTTATCATAAATATTCTGTTTCACAATATATCCTTTCTCATCAATACTCGCACTCGGTTAATATTTCAAAATTTTGTGGCAGAGCATATATTTTTTCCTTGATGAACAGTGGGTACAGATATTCGTTTTTCAAGTTATCAAATTCAAGCCATTCAAAGCGTTCGTGATGCTTTGTAACGAGACCGTCAAATTTATTTCCTCTTGCAAGTAAATCTGTACCTCTTGTATCAATAAGAAAATATGTGCATAGCTCGTGAAATTTGTCTCCTGAACCATCATCGATGAAAAACTGCTGTGCAAACCAAAGTGGTTTTGAAATTTTTGCTTCGATTCCAAGCTCTTCTCTCACCTCTCTCAATACGGCATTCTCGGCGGATTCGTGCAGAGTTACTCTTCCTCCCGGAAGATAATAATAGGGCGTGAGATCATTTTTCATAGCAAGAAGCTTGTTATCATTAATAATAATTGCACAAGCCCTGTAATTAAAATAGCCGTTTTCTGTCTTAAAAGTTAAGTCCATAATTCCCTCCATAAAACAAAAAAGACTACTGCCATTGGCAATAGTCTCGATGTAACAGCATCTATGTATATTATTTACCCGTCTTAACATCGTGTTCGAGATGGGAACGAGTGAACTGAGCAAGATGAATAATAACAGATAGGATAAATTTTGTCAAGAAAAATTTGCAAAATAAAAACCTCGTACAAATCGTACGAGGTTTAAGTGTCGGCATTACCTATTTTTCCGGGAGGCGACCCTCCGAGTATCGTGGGCACGCG
>JAFLRZ010000047.1 GCA_022511225.1 Eubacterium sp. | reverse complement strand
AGTATCATAGAGCTTATTCCATGACGGGATAAGCTCTATTTTTTTATAAAAATAGGGTTTATTAAGAGCGAAAATTGCTTTTTATCAGCATGTTTCCACCCAAATTGAACATTTGCATTTTGTCTGAATTTACAGAAAAAATATAGTCGTAAGGAGGGCTATTATGGAATCAAATCCTTTTAATTTGAAGTGTGATATTGGGGGTGTACTTCAAGCTTCACCTTTTATATTGCAATTTTATATAATATGTGTTATAATGTATATGCTTACAATTATAATTTAGCCAAAGAAGTGCTTAACATATATATCATTGAATAAGGAAAAGAGTAGTGGCAAGGTTAAAGTATACGAAGTTAATAACCGTTATGTTGTCAACCTTGATGATATTTGGTGTATTGGCAGGGGCTTTTCTCTATGTCAACAATAGAGCTGTTACGCATGCAGAAGCAATCAGTACTTATGCTACCGACGATAATGTTGGCGAGATTTATTCCGATGAAGCACCGAGCGACTTGAAAGCTCTTCAAGCGGCAAGCGACGGTCAGCTTGCACATTGGGCGGACGTTTTAACGCAGTTTGACGGACGAGATTACGATTATATAACGAGCGATAAAAGTCAAGGTAATAAAAATATTTGTTGGGCGTATGCCGCTATTGGGGTTGCCGAGGCAAATATCTTGCGAAAGGGAATTGACCCGTCTGTCAATAAAAATACTCTTGACTTGGATGAGGAACAACTCGCTTGGGCAAGGGACAACAGGGACGGTAGCGTCGATCCGCTCGGCAATACGGTAGACGATACTTCTTCTCACCCCAATTGGGACAAGGGCGGATTCCCGATGGACGCTTTTGCGGTAATGAGTCAAGACTATGCGCCACTTAGTCAAGGTGCGCCAAAAGCCTTCGCAAAATCCAAGTACAGAGCGGAAAATATAATCAGACTTCCCAACGATATGGACGCCATTAAAGAGGCTTTAATAAAATACGGCGCAGTAGACTTTTCATATCGGGCACCGGAGAGTTACGTTAATTACCACATTTCAAAAGGCGATCACAACCACGAAAGTGTTATTGTAGGTTGGGATGATACTATTTCCAAAGATGAGTTTGAGGGGCAGGCAACCCGAAACGGTGCGTGGATTGTCAAAAACAGTTGGACTCATCACGGCATCGAAAAAAACGGAACGTGTTGTTTCTACTTATCCTACGATTCGGTTATTGGCTTGCTGCATACCGCTGATTTTGCTTTGACGTCCGATCATGAAAACTATTACTACTACGACGGATTGATAGGTGACGGAACCTCATTCCCCGATCTTCAAGGTGATTTTGCGGCGATTTATCAGGCAAAAAAAGCCGGCGCTACCGAGAAAGAAATTTTAGATGCAGTCTACGTTGGAATTAGTGGAAAAAACGTTACTTGTACAGTAGACATCTACAAGGGTCTTACCGTTCAGGCAGGAGACGTCAATTCTTCTGTGAACGTTCCCACGCAAGGCACTCCGAAATCCACGCAAACTGCATTTTTTGCAAATCCGATAGAAACAGGTCATTATACAGTCAAGCTGGACAATCCCGTTGAACTTAACGTAGGCGAGTGGTTCAGCATAGTCGTGCATCTTACAAACGAAGCTGGCGATGCAAGAATAATGTTGGGAACCGACAGTTCCATGAACGATATGACTTACTACCGTCAAAAGGATGTATGGAAAAGTTTTAAGTATGAAAGTACGTCGTATCCCTACGCCGATGCAAAATCCCACCAAGTTGCAAGAATAAGGGCATTCACCAGCACGGAGGCAAGAACCCAAACGCTTGCCAAAACAATGAACAATGCGCTTATTATTATACAGGACAGATTTACCTACTATCGCAACGGTTCGCAATTTCGCCCAGAAGTGAAAGTATACTTTGGCGATGACAAGCTGATAGAGGGTACGGATTATAAATTACAATACGTAAACAACGTTGCGCCCAATACAACTGACGATCCGAACAACGATGCGAAGGTAGTTGTAACGGGTATAGGAAATTATAGCGGAACAAGAACGGAGTCAATTTTTGTTGGAAAAGATTACATTCCGCCAAATAAACCGACGTATCAGTTATATGTTTACGATGACGTGAAAACTATAAGGGATATTGAAATGCCCGAAGGTTGGGAATGGTCTGCGTTTAACCCTGATTTGGATGTAACGTTAGAAGTGGGCGTTCAGAAAACGGCTTATATTACATACGTGGGGACGAATTATTACCGATATACTACAGGTACACTTTACGTTACTAAACAGGTTCAGACAAGTCAAGCGAGCATTAGTGGTTGCACGGTTGAAATAGCAGACTATGAGTTTTACTATTCAGGAACAGCTATTACACCGCCTGTTATGGTAACTCTAAATGGGCAGACGCTGAATTTCTTTACCGACTACAAAGTTACGTATTCAAATAATACCGAGTCCGGTACGGCTACTATTACCGTTACGGGTGTAGGAAAGTATAACGGAACTGCAACAAAAACTTTTGAAATCAAAGCCGTTGAAGTGAATACTGACCTGATTCCCGAGCCTGACCCCGAGCCTGAACACAAACACGAACTTACGCTTGTTCCTCGCACAGAGGCGACCTGTACGGCAAACGGAAACAAGGCATATTATACCTGTAACGGTTGCGAAAAATGGTTTGAGGACGATAAAGGCGAAACGGAAATTACAGATCAAAGCACTGTTATAATTCCTGCCGCCCACGACTATACGGGCGTTGATTGGAACAGTAGTGCAGACGGACATTGGAAAGTGTGCGCAGTTTGTAACGAACCTACCGAAATGACTGTTCACGACAGCAACGGCGCAAACGGCGCATGTTCTGTTTGTGGATATAAGGCGTCTGCGCCCGAACCTGAACCCGGACCCGAACCCGGACCTGAACCGGACCCCGAGCCCGATGAGGAGAACAACTCGGAAGAAAACAATCCTAACGATGGCGATGAACCCACAGACGAAGACGACCATACAGCTGCTGTGGCGGTAGGCGTTACGACCGGCGTTGTTGGCGCCGGAGTTGTATGTGGTATCGCCTCATGGTTCATTCGTCGAAGGAGAAGACTGTAAATGACGGTGGGATGTCGCCCCTCGGAGTAACGCGTCAGCACAGGCGAACATCAAGAACCCGAGAAAGTAACAGTTACGGCTAATTAGTGGGCTACTAATAAAGCTATTACAATAATCAGTATTATAGAGCTTATTCAAATTAAGAATAGGCTCTAATTTTTTGCAAAATAATAGCTAAAATAGAGTTAAAAGTGCTTTTTTACGGCTTGTTTCCACCCAAGTTTAACACTAATTTGATTGATTAAATAGCAATATTACGCTATAATTGAAACAGTAATTTTTATTCACTTAATAGTAGTATGTTATGAATGAAATAATCAAACGATATAAAAAACTGGCAATTATTTTTTCTGTGATGGCGGCGGTGCTTATTGTTGCGCATTTTATCCTCGAAGCCGCATTTTATCCGTATGCAAACGCCATTCTCCTTGTAGTTGGCGGAATTATTGCCGTTGCGGCTGTAATATGCTGGATTTTATATGGCATAGAGATAAAAAAAATAAAGGACAAACAGCGCGCCGACAGACAGTTTGAAGAGAAATTCCGCGAATGGCTGAAGGAGTTCGAGCCGTTTACAAAAACCGCCGCCGAGCTTATTTGTATTGACGGCGACAAGAAAGGATTTTCCAAATTTGGTGGACTGCCTACTGTTCCTGACAATTTCGAATGGCCGACACTGAATGGCAGTCCAATACCGTTTGTATTGCAGCTTGACTTTTCGGAAATCAATTCGGACGGTAGATTGAAAAGCTTTCCGTCTTCCGGTCTTATGTACTTATTCGTCGAAGAGGCATTTGAGCCGGAGTTTGATTATATACCTAAAATTTTATTTTTTGACAAAGCGAGTAAGTTGTCGTGTGCGAATGTGCCGAATAATTTACAAAAAAAATATATTGAGTTTTTCGTTGAGCCAAATTACATAAAAGTTTATCCCGACGTTTCAGATTGTGACGAGGCGTTTAAAATATGGTGTAACCGACCTTGCGGTGGAATGGATGACGAATATGATGCGCTTAGTGAAAAGAATGTGGAGAGTCACCTTGTCGGTGGTTGGCCGAGTCACTTACAGGGCAGTTTTGAAAAAATCTGCGAGGAAATTGATGGCGACAAATGGGTTTTGCTGTTGCAGATAAAAAGTGAGTCGTCCCAAAACTTTGACGAGGAATTGATGTGGGGCGATTGTGGATTGCTTTACATCTATATTCGAGAGAAAGATTTGATTGCCCGCAATTTTAACAATGTCATACTGGAAATGCAGTGTTACTGATAAAACTTCAATTTATATCGCCCTACGGGGTAACGCGTCAGCACAGGCGAACATCAAGAACCCGAGAAAGTAATAGTTACGGCTAATTAGTGGATTACTAATAAAGAATTACAATAATCAGTATCATAGAGCTTATTCCATGACGGGATAAGCTCTATTTTTTTA
>JAFLRZ010000046.1 GCA_022511225.1 Eubacterium sp. | reverse complement strand
CTACGGTCTTTTTCAGTGCAGTGAGCCCTGCTGTAATGAAACCTTTGATAATGAGAATATTATCAAGGCAATGGTTGAACAGCAAAGTGATATGGAAATTCCAAGTGAGCTTATACCGAAATGTTCTCACTGCGGAAAGCCTATGACGATGAATCTACGCTCTGATAATCGTTTTGTAGAGGACGAGGGTTGGTATGTGGCAAACGAAAGATACTCGGAATTTTTACACAGGCACAAGAATTTGAATATTCTTTACTTGGAGCTCGGCGTTGGCTATAACACTCCTGTTATAATAAAATATCCGTTCTGGCAAATGACGGCTGAAAATCCAAAAGCAACCTATGCCTGCATAAATCTCGGTCAGGCAGTTTGCCCAAAGGAAATCGAGCATCAGTCAATCTGCATTAATGCAGATATTTATAAAGTTATATCAGATATAAGTAACTAAGAGGAAAATTTATGAAAAAATCAGTTAAAGCTTTAGCCTTGCTTTTGGCTGTTGTTTTTATCAGCGCCGCTTTTAGTAGCTGCTCATCTGAAAAGTTGGAGGCAATTATGAAACCAATTGAGGGAGATGCATACATTTTTGATGATTCAAACGGAGTTTCGGTTCACGATCCGTCGCTATTCAAGTCGGAGAACGGTGTGTATTACGTTACCGGCTCACATATTGCATCGGCAAAAAGTACGGATCTGATCAACTGGAACACAGTCAGCGCAGGCGTATACGATAGCAACAGAACGCTTGTAAAAGAGGGATCAATGCTCAGAGAAAGTCTTAACAAAGCATTTGCCTGGTGTGATGCCGCGCAAACACTCTGGCAGACTGCAGAAGATGATTGGCAGACAAACGTATGGGCGTCAACCGTTATCTATAACAAAGCAATGGGCAAATACTGCTACTATGCCTGCGCTTCCGTTTGGGGAACACCGATGTCAGTTATATGGCTTGCCGTATCGGACGACCCTGAGGGTACTTTCGAGTTTGTAGACACGGTGATTTACAGCGGTTTTAATAATTGCTTTGACGATCATAAAAAGCCTTTGAATCAGCTTCATTATTCCTATACGAATATTGCTGAGCTTATTAAAAAAGGCACGTTTACCAAAAAGGAAATAAACGCCCAGCCGTGGTTTGATGAGTGGGGCAACTACGATTGCTCTTACGGCAAATATCCAAACGCTATTGACCCCGCGCTTTTCTATGATAAGGACGGCAATCTGTGGCTTACATACGGCTCGTTCAGCGGCGGTATTTATATTATGCCGATCGTTGAGGAAACGGGCTTGCCCGATTACAAAAAAATGCGCGATACCGAGGGCTACGATATTTATTTCGGCAAGCAGATATCCTGCACGAATGAGGAAACCGAAAACACAGGTGAGGGACCTTTTATTGTCTATGACAAGCAAAGCGGCTACTATTATCTGTTTTTGACCTACGGCGGTTTGAGTGCGCTTGAGGGTTATAATATCCGCGAATACAGAAGCGAAAATCCCGACGGACCATACATAGACGCAGCAGGCAATGACGCATGTGATATGAAAAGCACAGGAATAAGGATTATCCCCAATTATCAGTTTTCATCAGACAAAGTAGCTTATCTTTCAGCAGGTCATTCCTCTTGTCTTATCGACGATGACGGCAAGATTTATCAGGCGTATCATCAAAGATATAACGACGGTGTTGGGGGCTTCTTCAATGTTCAGATTCATCAGATGCTCAGGACAACTAACGGCTGGCTCACTGTACTTCCTACTGCATATAACGGAGAGACCGCAGCAGCAGTCACTCTTTCAGACATAGTAGGCGAATACGAAATGATACTGTTTTCAAGTCAAACGAAGAAAACGGAAGATTGGAGCAAGGTTTCCGATATCATTGAACCTACTGTTACAGCAGTAATTGATGCTAACGGCAAGGTGAGTATTGACGGAAAAGAAGGGACTATTAATCTTGATAATAATTCATATACCTTTACGCTTGACCTTAACAGTAGGGTGTATTACGGCGTATTCTGTATCGGTACTCAAAACGGAAAATCGGTTATGACAGCGTCAGCAATGTCGGATACAAATCAATCGCTTTGGGCGGTCAGAAAGTAACAATTTAAAAATTCCAGAAAAACTTTTACCTTTTCTCTTATTAGTATTAAGTTTTTGAGGTAGGAGTTATTAAAAATTTATATTCACACTAAATTAAATTTTAAAATGCGTTGAGCGAGATTTTTGAGAGACTGTAAAGTAAAAATTCGGCTTAAAACGGTAGGTTTCAAAAAGTGATTTTTCAACTCTGACTCCGTCATTTAAGGTTCGAATCCTTTAGCCGAGCAAGGCAAGGCCTTGTGAACGCCGAGGTTCTGACTTGCTGTGCAAGTCAGGCTCTCATACCTCTGCCAACAAAAGGACAATTCTTTACTAATTTTCCTCTTTTTACATATATTTGCGTGTTTTAGTACTGATTTTTGATGAATTTTAGGCACTAAATTTGGTGTGCATTTTGCTTTACAGAGCATTCGGGGATTTCGAAGATCACAAACTCGTAAAATAATGCCAACTCGTTGAGAATCTTTTGACAGACAAAGGCAAGGGATAAATACCCCTTGTCTTTATCTGTATTTATGTTATTTCAGCCGTTTATTTTCATAAACATATTTCCGTTTTAATTTGGTTTGCCGGACAAACGTATCCGTTATATTTAAAAATACCATTTGCCTTTTCAGGATATTCAAGATTAAAAATAATCTTATCATTTTTTCTTTTCCACGCTACTGACACCGTTCCGTATACGCTGTCAAAATTTGCAGAGGCACTGCTTATTTCACTTGGAAAATGCGGTTCAATATTGATCATATCAGCACACACCTTGATGCCGCAAATTTGCTCCATAAAGAATGCACTGATATTCCCCCAGAAGTGATGGTTATGCGAACTTAATCCATCATACTCACCAAATCCCTCACATAATGCAGTATCACCTTCAAGCACCCATTGCATATATGACGGTGCTGTAGGATTCGTAAGTATTTTGAGCGCCGTGTCTATCTCGCCGTTTTCCGCAAGGACATGGAACAATACTCTGCCTCCAAGCACTCCGCATCCGATATGATAATCATCCATCTTGATTACGTCAAGCAAATAGTCAAATGCCTTGTTCTTTTCATCCTCATTAATAATGCCATAGTAAATTCCCATAGCCTGTGAGGTTTGTGAGCCACCGGCAAAGATACAGGTGTCCTTATCAAATAAGTGTGCTCTGATGCTCGCTCTGATTCTGCTTACAAAGTCAGAACAATATTCAGCGTGCTCACCATCGCCTATAAAACGAAACATCTGGGCGGCTTTATCTGCAATATCAAACGACTCAATGCTGTCGGTTAAAATGAGCGGTGTTTTTCTCGGATTTTCAGGTGCGCACCAGTCGCCGAGTCCTATTTCCAAAAGTCCCTTGTCATTTTTTCTTGTTTCAAGATATTTCACGTATTTGATGATATTATCTTTACATATTTCAAAAGCAGAGATATCATTTCTCTTTTGCCAGATCTGATATGGGAGCTCAACCAAAACGCTGTCCCAGGCAGGACCGTTGCCCCACTCAAAGCCCCAACCCCAAGTGGGAACAATCCCCGGAAGCGCACCTTCTTCATTTTGCGATTTGCAAATGCTTATCAACCACTGCTTGTAGTTATCAGTCGGCTCAAAATAAAGCAAAGTGTGTGAAGATGAAAGCGCCGCATCTGCCGTCCAGCCGTTTTTTTCTCTTTGCGGACAGTCAGTCGGAAAATGATGAAAGTTTGAAAGGGTTGAATTAAGCGTCATTTTATGCAGAGTGTTTATGATTTCATTATCACAAACGAAGTCGCCCTTTTTGCCTAAATCGGTATTAAATACAACGTAAGTCAATAAGTCCTTCGTTGCCTGCTCTTCGGTTATTCCTTCAACCTTAACGTATCTGAAACCGTGATATGTAAATGTTGGCATCCACTCATTATATCCGTCTTTGCAAATGTATATATCGCTTTGGTAGTAAATGTCTTTTGAATGATCAAATGTAGTTGTATCAACAAGGAACTTGCCATCCTTTAATATTTCGCAAAATGTCAGTTTGATTTTTTGCTCCTTTTGGGCATAGATACTTAATCTGCACAATCCGGCTGTGTTAATACCGAAGTCATAAATAAAAGCACTTTCCTCTTTGAAGATTTCAACAGGCTTAAGCTCTTCTCTTGCAATGATAGGTTTAGCGAAAGATAACATTTTTTCTCCGTTTGGAGTGTCGGTCACAGTCGCATTTTTCCATTTTCTTTCATTCTTGTTTGCATCGTATATTTCACCAAGGCGCAGATCATCTGACAGAATATTGGATTCTGCAACCATAACCGTTTCATCAGCCTCAATAATTTCCTTTTTGCCGTTAGAATATGTTATTTCAATGGCGAAAGCCAGCTTGGGAGCAGAGCGGAATTCGGATTTTTCAAAATCCCAGATAAAACCGCCGAAGGAATTCTGCATACCATTGCCAAGCAGAAATTCAAAATCATTTATTTCTTTAAGTAGTTCGGTAATATCATAATTATCGTAGTACATTACTTGTTCACTGTTTGTGATATAAGGACAAAGCCTACCTTTAGTAATGTTTTTACCGTTAAGATATAGCTCGTAAAAACCGAGACCACATACGGTTATCTCAGCTTTTTTAAAACTACTTGATATCAATACATTTTTTTTAAAAATCGGAGCAGAAACGCGTTTTGAAATGGTACTGTATGTGTCTCCTGCACTTATAAATTTATCTGATAAAAGCATAAATATACCCACCTGTATTTTTTATAAATTCA
>JAFLRZ010000045.1 GCA_022511225.1 Eubacterium sp. | reverse complement strand
GTTCGCAAAAAATCAAAATTGTGAGGCTGTACATCGTTATGCAGGGCGTCCCTTGAGTTCCTGATTCTTTTTGTTATCTTTTAGTATACAAAATATGTGAAAATTCTATGCCGCCGACATCAAAATGAGTGAGCTCTTCTCTGGCATACAGTGCCTTGTTAAAGCAGGGGAAAAACGTATCAGCATCCTCGCAGGAGGCATCTATCTCAGTAAGATAAAGCTTGTCTGCTATCGGCAGGAATTCGCTGTATACTCTTCCACCTCCTATGATGAACACCTCATCACTCTCGGCTTTTTCGAGTGCTTCTTTTGCAGAGGTGACGACGAGTGCACCCTCAGCAGTGTAGTCCTCGTTACTGCTGATTACGATATTAAGTCTGTTTGGCAGTGCCTTTGGCAGAGATTCAAACGTTTTTCTGCCCATAATAACTGTGTGACCTGTGGTGGATTCCTTAAAGAATTTCATATCTTCTTTGAAATGCCATATCAGGTCGTTGCTTCTGCCAAGTTCAAGATTTTTTCCTATGGCAGCAATCATTGAAATAGTCATAGCTTCTCCTTAATCGTATTCGCTATTGAGCAATAGGGAATGTAATTTTCCCTAAATGCTTATAGTCAATGAGCTTAACGTCCTTGCAGTCTCTTGATGAATCAAATTTAAAGAAATCGTCAACCTCAGGGTTAAGCCAAAGCTTCGGGGCAGGCAGATCACCCTGCTCGTCCATTCTTTTAATTTGCTCCTTGATTCCTTCAACCTGATTTACGTAGATGTGAGCATCTTTGATACTCCAGTCAATTGTGCCTGCCTGAAGCCCGCAAACCTGTGCAAGCATTGAGAGAAGTACCGCATACTGTGTTACGTTAAAGGGCAGACCGAGCGGAACGTCGCAGGAACGCTGATGCACCCAGCAGTTAAGCTTTCCGTCAGTAACGTCCCATTCACTTGACCATACACAGCTTGGCAGAACTGCCGTGTCAAGATAATCATTCTGCCACAGTGTCATAACCATTCGTCTGTCCTGAGGATTATTCTTAAGCTTGTCAATAAGCTCTTGCGTCATATGAAATTTCTTTACAATATAGCCGTAGGCAGTACCTATCGTATGCGCATATTCCTTGCCGAAGTCCTTGTGAATTTTGGTTTTTATGAGCTTTCCGTCCTCATTGGGAATCATCTGTTCGGCAGTCCAGATTCCGTTTTCGTCGATCTCCCATTCATTCCAGATTTTAACGTCCCTTTCCTGAAGCCAGCGCACGTCGTTTGACTGAGCCTGATATATCCAGAGCATTTCAAGTACAGCCTGACGAATGAAAAGCTGCTTCGTCGTCAAAATCGGAAATTCCTTTTCAAGATTAAAATGAAAATGGTGTGACGGCACCTTGATTGTGTTGATTCCCGTACGGTTTTCTACCTCGATACCATCATCCAGTATTTTTTTGCATAAGTCTAAATAGTCTTTATCCCATTGTGACATAAAATTTACTCCTGATTTTTCGGTAAATAACTTGAATTAATTTTCTGAATTGTTTTTACAGTGTCTGAAAGCACCTTGTCATAATCAAACTTATCTTTACCCGAAAGGTATATAATAGAATACTTGTCTTTATCAACACTGCCGTTATCGTTCAGGAACAGAGGAACCTTGTAGCCCTCCCGCTCAAAGTCGTAGCTGTATTTGTATTCACCGTTGATGTAATAATCGCTGTAGCCGTAGTTATATTTTCTTTTTGCCTCAAAGGTTGTATTAAACTTTTCCTTTTTAGCACTATAGCTGTATATTCGTGAGATTGCAGAGTAAACCTGCGGGTTATCATAGGTGTAGCTGTTTGAGCATATTTTAACCTTATCACCCGAATTATTAAGCATTATGTAGTTAACCGTATCATCCTCTAAATAGTTTGAAACAGAATCCTTGCTGAAAATCCTTTTGGCAATTGCGCCGTTCCAGTTGTATACCTCTATGCAGTAGGTAGGCTCTTCAATGATAATTGCCTCACCTGTGTAGTAATTGGTAGCACTCTGCTTCTTGTTCTTTCTGTAAGCTAAAATGAGCTCTTCGTTGCCGTCACCGTTGAAGTCTACCAAATCAACGTATGCAACACCGTCAAGATAATACTTGTTATCCTCAGATTTCTTACTGCCCTCGCCATATTGATTAATTCGCTTGCTGATTGCTTCAAAGTAGGCTTCGTTTTTGAGCTCGCTTTCAGATTTTTGGCTGTTAATTGCCGAAAGAGAAATGTTTGAAAATTGCTCTAAATTTCCTGTAACAATTTCGGTTATGTATTCGGCTCTTGAACGCTTGATAACAGAAAGCTTGATGGTTTCAAAATCATCTGCATTGATTTCGCCGTCAATGGAATAGATATTGTTTTTGTAATCGTAATCGCATCCGCCGCTTTCCTTAAATTTATTTCCCTTAAGCTTGTAGAAGGTCACTTTCTCGGGATTTTCTTTTTCGGATTTGCAGATGTAATACTTGTTATTTTTTCGGTAGAAGCTTATCCAGCTTCCGTCAAGTGCTGAACTTGTGGAGTTAGCCTCCTCGGTGTAAATCGGCGAAAGCTTACCGTCAACGTAGCCGTAAATCTGAAGCATATACTTGTTGTTTTCGTTGTAGCATACCATAAGCTCGGATTTGCCGTTGTTGTCAAAATCCATCTGGCGTGCATAGCAAAGTCCGATAAGCCTTGCCTTGTCCTCGCCGTACGTTTCGCTGTCGAGCTTTTCCCACTTAACAGAGCCGTACTTCGTAATTATGTCTGTGCAAATCTTGCCGGCATCAGCATTGAACTTAATTGCTTTTTTGCTTTGTGAATTTACCGAAAGTACAATTGTCAGTATAAGTGCAATCACAAAGACTACGAGAAAAATTGCGGCAGCAATCTTTAACATCATATCGCGCAGATTCGGAAGCTCTTTGAACGCCTTTACAAGCTCGCCTTTACCGATTTCTTTGTAGCTGTATTTGAATTCACGGGTAATAGTGCGCAGATTTAACCTTGCCTTGATATTACGCAGCATTTCTGATTTTCGAAGCTCTCGAGCTTCGTTTTCTTCATCGTCATCAAAATAATTATATCTCACGCATCTCACCTCTTTGCTTTGTTAATTCATAGTATTATATCATAAAGTGAAATATTAATCAACTATATTAAATATATGCAATTTTAACAGCAATAGAATAAAGGCTCTCTTTGACAGAGAGCCTTCATCGTATTTGTGTTATTTGATATATCTTATATCCTTGCCGAGCAAAATCAGCGTGTTGTACTCACCTGTAATGCGTGAGGTGATTCGCTGATCGTACTTTTCCTCAAGCTCCCTTTGTGAAAAATTAGTCGAGATAATTGTCGGAAGCTTAGCGCTGAGACGAGTATTGATAATATTGTAAAGGCAGGCAATGGAATAGCTTGTCTTAAACTCTGTGCCAAGATCATCGAGTATGAGCAAATCACATTCGAGGATTCTTTCCTCTGTGTACTTAAGACGGTCTGTTCTGCCGAAATTTTCGTTGCTCAGATCATTTAGTATATTTTGTGCCGTGCCGTACTCAACGCTGTAGCCGTGGTCGATTACAGCATTTGCAATTGCAAGCGAAAGGTGAGTTTTACCGAGTCCTGTTCCGCCCATAAATAAAATACTCGGTGATTGCGACGTGAATTTTGAAGCATATCTTTTGCAGTTGCTTAGAATAGACTCTGCCTTTGCCCTCGGTGAAATTCCGTTTTCAGGCTCTTCGGGGTAATAAAGCGTGTTGAAGCTTTCAAAAGTACATTCGTCAAGCGGTGCATGCTTCTGCAAATTCTCTCGCTCAATGCTTTTCAAAAGCTCTGTGTGGCATTTGCAAATTCTGTTGTTATGTATTCCCGTATCCTTACAGTGAGAGCAGGTGTACTGCACCTCAAGAGCGTTCTCATCGTAGCCGTTTTTAATAAGCAGATTTTTTCTCTGCTCCTGCAGTTCAAGGCTTGCTTCCTTAAGCTTTTCAATATCAGCCTGCTTGTTACTGCTTTCAAAAAACACTCTCGATATGCTGAGTCCTATCTGACCGAGCTTCTTCTTTATCGTAAGAAGCTCAGGGATTTTTTCGCTGATTTCTTCAAGTCTGAATTCGGCAGAGGCCTCTGCCTGCTCTCGTCTGTGAGCAAGAATTTCCTCTGCCTTGTTGAACACTTCAATTGAGTATGACATAATCTACCTCTTAAAATATATCTCTTATTTCCATCGCTTTTCTCATAGCTTCATCCAAATCATAAGTGGGATTGCTCTGTAGCTTGTCGCTTGGCTTACTGCTTTTATCCTTAAGGCTGTTTTGGTACTCTATTGCTTTTTCTGTAGTAAGAATATCAAGCTTCTTCCATTTTTTTAGGATTTTATCCATATAGTTGACACTCGGAGTAACGTTTTCAGTCCTATTCATAATATCTGCCGCAAGAGTTATCATAGAAATATCAAAGCTCTCAAACCAGGAGCTGACAGTTTCTCTCTGCTTATCCGTAGGACATTTGCGCTTGATTCCGGCAATTGCGGCAACCTCGCTCCAGTGCCTGTTGCCCTGCTCAATTTTTTTGAGCTTGCTTTCGGCATCTTCAACAGTTTCGATTCCCTCTTCAGCCCAATTTCTTGCCATTGAATCTATGTAAGAAAAGCTTAGCTTAAAGCCTCTTTGTGTTTCGGCACGGAAATATTCGAAAATCATAAGAACTACCTCGGCAGTAAGGCCGTAGTAGTTTACCATATTTATTATCGTTTCGATTTCTCCGATTGCAAGCGGACGGCATAGCACAAGCTGAGCCTGATTTATAAGCTGCTTGAGTGCCTTGTTTGAGCCAAGCTGTTTTGTTATATCCTCTCGTGATAAACGAGGCGGCGCTGATTTCTTGGCTGTTTTAGGCTTTTTCTCAGCTTCTTTTTCAATGATAGGGGAGCTTTTTGCTTCTTTGCCGTCAACTGCGAGTATTCCCTCATCGCACCAAAATTCCATAATGTCGACCACGCTTTCCTCATCAATAGAAAGCACGGAAGCAATTTCTTCGTCGCTCGCCTGACCGTTACTTCGCAAAATAAAGAGCAGTGCCTTGAGCTGATATTCACTTGTAAGCTTAAGATATTTGTCTATAAGCTGAGTCGGAACGGTGAATATTCCGTCCTTCCACATTTCGCTGAAAGGGACTGCAGTGTATTTCATAATTACCTCGTGATATTAAAGATTAATTTTCATTGTATCAAAATTTTGTCGTTATGTAAATAAAAAATGCTGATAAAATCATAGCAAGAAATTTTTGCAAAAAGAGTTGACAAATAAAAAAATTCTGTGTATAATACATTTGCATTTGCGGATGTAGCTCACCCGGTAGAGCGCAACCTTGCCAAGGTTGAGGTAGCG
>JAFLRZ010000044.1 GCA_022511225.1 Eubacterium sp. | reverse complement strand
TTTTTTGACTGCCGTTGTAGGTATAACTTGTGTAGGAGAGGGTGAAGGTTTTTACAGGATAAGTAGTCGTTGAACTTTTTGATACCTTGCATACAGTGCACACAGGCGTTACCTTGCCTTTGCTTGTGAGCGTCGCATAAGTAATCCTGTCTTTGTAATTATGTCCGAGCTTAGCAGTAGAATTGTCAGTATAACTGTACTGACAGTATTCGCATATGTGGCTCGTATATCCCTTTGAAGTGCACGTTGGTGCTACAACTTCGTTTATATATGAATGATTTGAGCCTGCAGGCACGTCGTAATTCCCGAGCCAAAACAGACAAACCCTGCACCGAATATCTCCTGTAAATCCCTCAGCGCACGAAGCGTTTTCAGGCGCATCGTTTTCCGAAGCTTCGTGAGGACAGTTGTTTCCGTTTAATCCGTAAGCTTCTATAGGATAAGCATTTTTGAAGTCGGATTTATTGTACTTAGATTCAAGAATATGCTTAGTGTCGGGAACTTCCTTTGAACCATACAGGAAGTAAATATAACTGTATACGTCTGCCCAGTAATTACCGTTTTCGTCATCAATATTGTCATAAATACCGTCATCAAACGTGCAGTCAACAAAGTAATTCTTTCCGTACACGTTTACAATATTCCACGCGTGGTCATAGCTTGTGACTACTCTGCTTTTAAGTCCGTTTTCGTAGCAAAGCCTATGATAAAGAGTAGCGTAGCTCTGACAGACTGCGAGAGAAGAAAACAGTCCTCCGTACACAGAATGCTTAATAGGATTTATTCCATATTGATCAATGGCGAATACGTAATCATAATCGTATTTAATATAGTCGCAGACTGTATCGTGAATTTCAAGTGCCTTTATGTAGTCACTTTTACCTGATAAATCAAGCCTTTTGTTTATTTGGTTGATTTCGTATGTAACTCTTTCCTCTTGCAATGCTGTAGTTAAATACGTCACGGCGAAAGTTACGTCAAAAAGCCATTTTCCACTGACAGGATTTCTTGTTCCCCTATAGCTTGCAGCTTCAATATGGTACAATAAGTAGTCGCCGCCCACTGCGTTTTCAGAGTTGCTTTGATCAACAGCTTCGTTAAATACGCTGTCTATTGCACTGACTGAGCTTGTACCGGATACAAATTGTATATCTATACTTTTCTTTCTGCTTATCATAGCATCTCTGAGCGTATCAGCCGCCTGAGCCTGAGTAGGATAGGTGGATGCAAATTTCAATGAACTGTACGAAACTGCACTTTGAGCTTCTTCCTTCAAAGCTTCATCTTCAACATCACTAAGCTCGTCTAAAATCTCTCGCCTGTAGTCTTTAAGCATGGGGTTGACATATACTACTTTGAAATCATCACTTTCCGTACTAACTGCATATGCCGATAAATCAACAGATACAATCGAGCATATCATTATAATTAGTGAAAGTGATAAGCAAATTACTCTTTTCATAATCAATATCTCACTTATTAAAAATTTTGCAATTTAAATATACCATAATATTTTCGCTATGTAAACAAAATTTGCGCGGAAAAATTTGCTTATCCACAAGATATACTACAGGAATAACATCGGATATTTTGCACCACAAGTCCTTGTATCGATTATTAACAGATTGTAAATTCGCTAAAACACAAACACAATATATTGAAAAAATCGTCGAAATATGGTATAATAAGCACACGATATGGAAAATGACGGTCAGGGTGATTTTTCATATATCAGCATTATATAATGTGAACAAATTAACAGGAGGTGATTACAATGCCAGAAAACTTAATACTCACAGTCTGGATAGCTTTGATAGTTATTTTCAGCGTTTTTGAGGCGGTTACGGCGCAGCTCGTTTCTGTATGGTTTGTGATAGGCTCGATTGCAGCGCTTGTGGCTCATATACTTAATGCTCCGCTTTATCTGCAGATTATAATTTTTATCGTTGTTTCTATTGTGGCTCTTGCAATCACAAGACCTTTGGTAAAGAAATATATTCACCCGAAGAAGCAAAGCACAAATGCAGACAGAGTTATCGGCCAGATTGGTATAGTTACTGAAAAAATTGACAATCTTAATGCTGTAGGTAACGTCAAGGTCGACGGAAAAATATGGTCTGCACGAAGTACAAACGGTGAAATCATTCCGCCCGATGCACGGATTGAAGTAACCGAAATCAGCGGAGTTAAGCTTATTGTTAAGCCGATTAATAAATAAAAAATAATATAAAAACAAAAAGGAGAAATTTATTATGCAATTTGTCGGAATCATTATTTTATTAGTTATCGTTGTATTACTTATATCACTTGTCCTTGCAAACGTAAGGGTTGTTCCTCAGTCAAAGGCATACGTTGTTGAAAGACTCGGAACATACTATGCAACGTGGGACACAGGCCTCCACGTTAAAATACCTTTTATCGACAGAATCGCAAAAATCGTATCACTTAAAGAGCAGGTAGTTGACTTCAAGCCACAGCCTGTTATCACCAAGGATAACGTTACAATGCAGATTGATACGGTAGTATTCTATCAGATTACAGACCCGAAGCTTTATACCTACGGCGTAGAAAGCCCGATTTCTGCAATTGAAAATCTTTCTGCTACAACACTTCGTAACATTATCGGTGAGCTTGAGCTTGACTCAACACTTACGTCCCGTGACACAATAAACGCAAAAATCAGAGTTATCCTTGACGAAGCAACAGACCCTTGGGGCATCAAGGTAAACAGAGTTGAGCTTAAAAACATCATTCCGCCTCGTGAAATTCAGGACGCAATGGAAAAGCAGATGAAGGCTGAGCGTGAAAGAAGAGAGTCTATCCTTCGTGCAGAGGGTGAAAAACAGTCAAGAATCCTCGTTGCAGAGGGTCATAAGGAGTCAAAAATCCTTGAGGCTGAGGCTGAAAAGCAGTCTGCAATCCTCAAAGCTGAGGCTGTTAAGGAAGCAAAAATCCGTGAAGCAGAGGGTGAGGCTGACGCAATCTTAAAGGTTCAGCAGGCTACGGCAGATGCTATCAAGCTTCTTAACGATGCAAATGCAAACGATGCAGTTATAAGGCTCAAGGCACTCGAGGCATTCCAGAAGGCTGCAGACGGTCAGGCAACAAAGATTATCATTCCGTCAGAAATTCAGGGTCTTGCAGGTCTTGCAGAGGGCGTAACCCAGGCAGTGAAGAAATAATCTAAATACACGCAAATCCCCTCGAAGCAATTCGAGGGGACAATTCTTTTATCGTGTCTTTGTTACAACTGCTCAACTAATTTTTCTTGACATAAATATAATTGTATTTTATAATTAAATGATTAAAAAATGCGACAAGGAGATTTTAATTATGGCAAGCAAAGTGTTTAAGATGACTGCAGCAGGTAAGGCAGAGCTTGAAAAAGAGCTTGATTACCTCAAAACAGAAGGTAGAATTGACATAGCAGAGAAGCTTAAGGTTGCCCGTTCATATGGTGACCTTTCAGAAAACAGTGAGTATGACGAAGCAAAGTCAGAGCAGGCTAAGATTGAGGCTCGTATCAGAGATCTTGAGTATCAGCTCGAAAACGCTGTTATCGTTGATGCCGTTTCAGGCGACAAGGTGAGCATGGGCTCAAAGGTTAAGGTCCTTCGTAAAAATGATAATAAAGAAATTCAGTATGAAATCGTTGGCTACAGTCAGTCAAATCCTTCAGAGGGCAAAATTTCTGACGAAAGCCTTGTGGGTCAGGCACTTATGGGTTCCAAGGTAGGCGACACAGTAAATGTTGAAGCACCTATTGGAAATCTTGAAATCGAAATTCTTTCTATTGATTAATAATTGCAGAGGTAAAAATTATGGCAGGAAAGTTTGAAATCACCAAGTCGGGTGACAGTACTTTCACATTCGAATTAATTATAGACGATGCCGTTGTAGGCAAGAGCCCTGTTTTTGACAAGGAGGATGCCTGCAAGAGAGGTGTCAAGGCAGTCAAGAAAAACAGCCGTATGAAGGTGCAGAATACGCTCGCGAATGACGAGGAAAAGACTAATCCTAAGTATCTTGTTGAGGCTGACGGCGACAAGGTTAAATATACACTGTTTTTGCAGACGGGAGCAGTGGCTCTTGAAGGCGTTGCAGACAGTGAAGCCGATGCGCTTGCCGCTATAGAAAAAATCGGCAACAATGCAAATGCCGCTCAGATGACAATGGCTGAGGTCGTTTTGTCCGAAAACGAACAGAAGCAGATTCGTATAGATAAGCTGAGAGTATTGCAGGAGCAGGGGAGAGATCCGTTTGAAATCACTCTTGCAAGCCAGAGCCATCACAGCGACGAAATCAAGAATAATTTTGACGAGCTTGAGGAAAAGGAAGTCACTATCGCCGGAAGAATTATGACTTGGCGCGATATGGGTAAGGCTAATTTCATTGACGTTCAGGACAGAAACGGCAGAATACAGTCTTACGTTCGTATGAATGACGTTGGTGAGAACGTATTCAAGGAATTCAAAACCTGGGATATCGGTGATATTGTAGAGATAAAGGGTACTGTTTTCAAAACAAAAACAGGCGAAATTTCCGTCCACGCAAAGGAAATCAGACTTCTTTCAAAGTCACTTCTTCCACTTCCCGAAAAGTATCACGGACTTACTGATACAGATACACGCTACAGAAAGCGTTATCTTGATATGATAATGAATCCTGATGTTAAGGATACGTTTATCAAGCGTTCAAAGATTATTTCTTCAATCAGGGATTATCTTGATAATCTCGGCTTTATTGAGGTTGAAACACCGATATTAAACGTCATAGCAGGCGGTGCAGCGGCAAGGCCTTTCATTACTCATCATAATACTCTCGATATGGATATGTACCTTCGTATCGCTACAGAGCTTTACTTAAAGCGTCTTATCGTCGGCGGTATGGAAAGAGTTTATGAAATCGGCAGAAACTTCAGAAACGAGGGTATGGACGTAAGGCATAACCCTGAGTTTACCTGCATTGAGCTTTATCAGGCATATACTGATTATCACGGAATGATGGATATTGCAGAGAATATTATTCGCAACGCCGCAAACACAGTGTGCGACAGCCTGCATATTACGTTCAACGGCACGGAAATTGACCTTGAAACTCCGTTTGCAAGAATGACAATGATTGAAGCTGTTGAAAAGTTCAGCGGTGTTAACTTTGCTGAATTTATGAGCGATAATGATAAGGCAATTGAAATTGCAAAAGAAAAGGGAATAGAGATAGAAAACGGCAAGGCTACTTGGGGTGATATTCTCAATTCTTTCTTTGAGGAATACGTTGAAGAGAACCTTATTCAGCCGACGTTTATCATTGATTACCCTGTTGAGATTTCACCTCTTACAAAGAGAAAACCTGATTGCCCTGCACTTACAGAGCGATTCGAGCTCTTTATTCTCGGCGGTGAATACGGCAATGCTTATTCTGAGCTTAATGATCCGATTGATCAGCAGGGCAGATTTGAAGCACAGATGAAACTCCGCGAAGCCGGTGATGACGAGGCAAACCTTATCGATAACGATTTCGTTACCGCCCTTGAATACGGTATGCCGCCAACAGGCGGACTCGGTATCGGTATTGACCGTCTTGTAATGCTCCTTACAGACAGCTACTCAATCCGCGACGTTTTATTGTTTCCTACTATGAAGCCACTCGCAGAGTAAAAACATGCCGCAAGCGCCTATTTGCCAGCGTTTGCGGCATTTTCTTAATCTAAAGGAATGCTCAAAAATGTGTTTTACGACAGATTTACGACAAATGGTTTATTATCAAATCCAAAACTTTACGACAAATGCGTGTCATAAACAAATGAATGGCTGTATTTATATAGTGAAAGTTCATTTTTTATGATACTATAATTTATAGAATAATCCTTTCATTTGTAAAACGATAAAGTTAACTGAGGGTAGAATGATTTTATGGCTGAAAAGAAATACGTAACTGATAATGCCGAACTGATGGCAGAATGGAACTGGGAAAGAAACACGGATGTTACCCCATCGCAATTAACCATTGGAAGTCATAAAAAAGTATGGTGGAAATGTAATAAAGGACATGAGTGGCAAGCGACAATAA
>JAFLRZ010000043.1 GCA_022511225.1 Eubacterium sp. | reverse complement strand
GACTGAAAATCCCTGTGTCGGTGGTTCGATTCCGCCCCGAGGCACCACAATCTACGCTTCGGCCGGAGTAGCTCAATCGGTAGAGCAACTGACTTGTAATTAAGGACAAGTCTAATATCGACACAAATTGTGGTTATTATGGCAGATTTAAGCCGATTCTAATGGTATTACAGCCGAGAGTCGGCTTTTTTCGTTCCAAAAATTTGGGTATATTGTGGGTATGCTACTGAATAAATTGCTCGATTTGGCAACTGATTTCTCGGTAGTTGCTTCTATACATGGCTAACTTTTCGTCTGCGGTTAAATCTCCGCGTAAGAATATGCCTTTGTCGAGTTGCTCCGGGTGCGTATATATTGCAAGCGTCGTATTGACCGTAGAATGCCCCATAACGAGCGAAACAGTTTTAACGTCTACTTTCTCGACGCATATCTGTATCGTGCCGTAGGTGTGCCTTAAATCGTGTAATTTGTGGCGGTTGCGCACTTTGTTATATAATTTTTCTACACGGTGTTCGTTAATAGGAAAGTAAGCGCCTTTTTTTGTTTGTAAAGATAGTAGCATTTTTTCTACGGTTGGCGTAAGGGGAATTTGTCGGTTTGAGCCTTCGGTTTTTGTGCCTCGAATCGAAAGAACCTTATTCTTAAAGTCCACATCTTCCGCCGTCACGGAAAGAGCTTCCTTTTTTCTCGTTCCTGTCAGATACACAAAAAAGAAATAGCATTTTTCCATGTAGGTGAGGGAATCTGACCGAGTAAGGTTATCGAAAAACTCTCTTTGCTCTTCAAACGAAAACGCGGTTCCTTGTTCTTGCGTATGTTGCATTTTTTCAATCGCCGAGCATGGATTGACTTTTAGTACTCCAAGCGCTATTGCGCGTTTGAAAACATTATTGAGAAACCCTTGTAACATTTGCCGGGTCCGGCTATGCGGAATGGAGTAAAGGAAGTCCTCAATTTCTTTCGCCTTGTAGGTTGTAATTGGTTTATCGAAGCCGGCGCGAGTTATGTAGCTAAATAAACTATTGTAGCTTAACAAACTTGCCTCCGATCGCCCTTGATTTTTCTTATACGGTAAGTATTCCGTATGAAAAAACTCCGACATGAGCGGAGCTTTATTCTTATTGACTGAATCTTTCTTCTTTGATTTTGCCTCCTTTAATTTTTGGTTGAGCTTAAATTCTATCTCTTCACGAGAGCGCCCATAGATAGAACCGAGAGCCTGTGTGCGAAGTTCGATTAGTCCGTTGGCGCGTTCTCTAACCGAGCCTTTAATATGTAATTCGACAATCATTGCTTTAATCTCCTCAGTTATAGTGTTTTGATTGCCGTACCCAACAAATTGTTGTGAAAGTTGTAAAGTGGGAGATTGATATTCGTACTCGTAATATGATGTGGTGGTATCGTTAAAAAGTTTGCTTGCAGCAATTCCCCCAAGTAAGGTGCAAATTGAGTTGCGAATTGTGATATTTATGGAATGTAACAAATATTTTATTTCAGTGATTTCTCGTTCGAGCAAATCTAACCGATATAAAGATTGCTCGCTTGATTTAACTGCTTGTGCAATAATATGCAATTCATGTGTTAAGTGAATGTCATCCATAGTACAATTTCCTCCAATGATTGTAATTGATAAGGAAATTATACTTTAATTACGGATTTATCTCAAATACTGTAAGTTTTTTCTATTGGATTGTAGCCATCGCAGAAAATTTTAATTTTGTATGACTTGCACGCGTTTAGTATATCGAGAGAGAAAGCACCGTCTGCTTGCAAACGTAAGCTTATTTGGTTCGGACGACTATCTTGAAGTTGAGTTTGTTGAGTGCTTTGAATTGTTATTTTTCCGTTAGAATCAATTTGTGAAGCAAAATCTTTTTCTCCAAGCAACTCATTATCCTGATCATACAAATAAACGGTAACAATAACGCTATGGTCTTTCCAATAACTATCGAAAATTGTGCCAGTATCTTTGAATTTCGGTGCTAATTCGCCACCGATCCAACCAAGCGAAGTAGCAGATGTATGTCGAATATTTAGTTTTGTTTCATCAAATAGGGTTTCAAAAATTCCGCATTTAATGCAATAACCGTCTGCGCCAAATTCGTGTACAAGCAGGGGAATTTCGCTTTGCTTCAAAGAATCTCCGCAAACATCACACTTCTTTACAATTTCGCCTTTTGTGAAACAAGTGGCGGCAGGTTCTTCAACGGTTATCTCGGAAAACTTGTGTTCTTCGAGCGGTAATTCGTCAGAATATGTGTCGTGGCAATACGAACATTCATATTCTTTTGAGCCGGGTACTGCACAGGTGGATGGTATTGTATTATTAAGTTGATAATCGTGTTTTAATAAATCCAGCTCATTGGTGTAACTGTCCGTGCAATCTTTGCATTCATAAGTCTGCGAACCTTTTACTGTGCAAGTAGACGGAATTTCATTGATGAGTTTATAATCATGGTCTTTCAAGGGCAATGTGTCTGTTTTGGTTTCGTGGCACATTAAACATTCGAGCGTTTGACTACCGTGCGTTGTGCAAGTGGACGGGGTAGTGGACTTGACTTCATAGTCATGATCTACTTGTAAAAGCGTTGTACTGCTTTCAAAATTACAACGCGAACACCTTTTTAATTCTAATCCCGTTGTCTTGCAAGTTGGAGCGTTGTAAGAAACCGTTACGAAATCATGACCGTATGCAGCAACATTTTCAGTTTTAGTTGATTTGCAGATTTTGCAAGTATAGTTTTCAGTTCCGGCATCATAACAAGTGGCAGTAGTAGAAGTGAGTTGCCAAGTATGGCCGTTAGAACACTTGTCCGCAGTCGTGCTACATGCGATTAGGCTTACAGAAAGCACAAAGATAGTAAATACGCTGATTATTTTAGTTAGTAAAGACTTCATTTTGAGCCTCCCACATGTAATTTATTTTTTAAAGTAATCTTTTTTAAGTATTTCAAATTGCTCGTTAGTGCCATCTTTATACTTAGTTGTCAGTTTTTTTGTTGTGGAAAAAATCAAATTCCAATTTAATTCAGCTCTTAGCGCTGCAAGGTTTGAAAATGGCAAAATCCAATTAGCATATGCTCGTGTTAATTGATCCATTTCTTTCCCAGAATAATTCTTTTGTAAATATTGCATATGTGTTTTGCTCTTATCGCTAATAGTATTCCACATAGCATCTAAATAGCTGTTTTCAATATATGTATCAGTTTTAATTTCTTGGTCAAAATTCTTTTTGTATTTTTTGTAATAATCTAAAAGCTGTTGCGCGAATCCGGCATCATTAACTTCGACTATAACTTCTTCTTTAAATTCTAAGATTTTTTGCGGCTCTTTTTTATCTGTACACCCGATAGTTGCAAAAGATATAGTAAGTATTGTGATGACAGTTAGGATTATTGAAATTTTTTTGAAAGCTTTCATATTTTTCTCCTTTAATATCCGATAAGAGGAACTGTATCAATTCCGTACTGTTTAGCTGTTTCAACAAAGTTTCCTTTGAGGAAAGATTTTGCCTCATCATTAGGTGCTCCGGCATAGACTTTTGTTATTTCTACATATCGTGGATCGTCAATTAGCGTTCCTAACGCTATAATATTTTTTTCAGGTCGTTCAATAATGGACGGCTTATTTTTTCGTGGAACGACACGTCCTATTAAGTAGTCCATAGATACGCCAAGATAATCTGCCACTTCAATTAACTTCTCAGCAGAAGGAGAGGATGTGCGCCATTTTATAAAACTTCCTTTGCTTCCGCCTGTAGCCTTTTCGACAGCATATATAGATGTGTGATGTTCTTGACAAATCCTTTTTAATTGTTCGTAGAAGTCTATCATAAAAGTTTCTCCTTGATTATTTTATATTTGCGGTGAAAATATTCACCTAAATGCTTGACACGGTGAAAATATTCAGTTATACTATAACTATGCTTATCGCAGAAGGGTAGGTAAATACATAATGCGAGGTAGTGTTTGGAAAAACATGGGGTGGGGTAAATGGTTTTATTTATTTGTGGAATCGTTGCAGCAATATACGCAACAATAGCATGGGTTGTATCGGTAGTGCTTTTCATCCATATTCAAAAGACAAATAAAGAAATACAAGCGCTTAATGATGAAATACAGCAGTTAAATGCTGAAATGCAAGCAGAGTGTGCTTTATTTACACAAAGCGACTATAGCGACGATTAACGATCCGATTGTTAAAAGTGTCGAAAAAGCAGAAATGCAAATGGCCACTATTGACAACTTATTTGAAAATTTAGAGTTCTTGTTTGCTTCTTCTGCTAAAGCATTTGATTTTTTTGAAAGACCGTTCGCACTTTTTGCAATTTGATTTGCTATCTTTGATTGTTGATTGGCATCTTCAGATAGTTTGTTGGCTTTTTCTGCGATTGCGATTGTCTTAGATTGATACTTTAGGTCTATGTGACGTTCTAATTCTGCCTGCTCGTATTCTTCTAAATAACCAATCCCATTAGAAGTGATTGAATAGGTATAATTTTTACTATTGTACCCATCAATGCTGATTAGGTGTTTGATAGGACGAAGTCCTTGGTCGCTTAAATCGAATCCCATATCATAGAGTTCTTTGTAAGACATACGTCTATCTCTATTTTGACGAAGCACCGTCAACAAAGCTCTATGTTCGTTAGTGGGGTGTAAACTTGTTTCCATATATAATTCCTAAATAATTTTTGTGAGGTGTTAAGTGAGGTACAAATCCGATAGAGATGTTCTCATGATAAAAGAGAATAGCGGTGGTTTCGGAATGCGATTCGTTTGTAATCTTTCGCCGGAAGAGATGCGAGAGCGTAAAGAAGAAATCATACGCAATTTTCTTGATAAGTGGGAGTTTGAGTGGGACATCAGTCTTGATAAAGAAGGCGAAACACCTGTGCAATGCGCAAGTCTAAACGACTTTTGGTCGTACTTTGTTACGTTCCATTAGCTGGTTTAGTAGCGGATAGCCGATCGTTCACTTCTTTGATCTGCAACTCGTTGTCAATTAGAGCGCAGAGCATATCGAATACTTCAATTACTTCGTCGGAAGAGAAGTCAAGTTGCTTAATGATATGTACGCTGTCATTTCCGAACAAGCGAATAAGGCGAGCGCAGACTTGCGTATAAAAATCGTTATTCATTTTCTCAATGCGTTTGGAAAGTGTGAGCTTGTCAATGTCTTCTTCCTTGCAATCCTTGATCTTGATGAGATAGTCCCAAACAAGCCATTCGAGCGCAATACGCAGACCGGCGCCTACAAGCATATCGAAACCTTGCTCTTTTGCTTTTATAGTTTGCTCATAGGTATTATAGGCGTTAGGTGAGAGTTCTTTTATGCGCTTGGGAAAGTCAACAGTGGTAATTGTTGGATAGTAGAAGATAATTTTCGATTGTAAATAATAACTTTCTTTCTTTAATTCTTCTTTAATTACAAATATGGCTCTATGACAATGAATGCATCTGTGTATTTCAACGGAAAGTCCAAACATTGGTTGAGATGGACTTTTCCCATCTAATTCCCCCAGTGATGTTTTTTCGTTTGGTACAATATCTTTTCCGCAATACGGACATTTCTTTGGGAATTCCATTTGTTACTCCTTATTTAAGTTGGTTGATAACGCCTAAGATGAGCAGAACATTCTCTTCCGAAAGCGCTTGAACTTTATCGAGAAGTTTTTGGCGATTATCAGAAATGGTAGGCGATTGCCTATCAAGCAAGTAGTCAAGTGTTACGCCAAAGTAGTCCGCTAAACGAATAAGCGTAGCGTAATTTGCTTGACGTTCTCCACTCTCGTAATTGCGATAGGATTGTTGAGTAAGACCGGTATGTTTTGCGATATATTCTTGGGTCCTGTCTCCCCGCAATTCAGCTAAACGTGTTTTTGATCGTTCCTTTTTATCCAATTTCGTCACCTCTTTGCTATTATATCCCATTTTGGGACAAAAGGCAATAGGAAAAACCAAAGTAAATACAACAAAACGGGACAAAATGCTTGACATATATCTCATTACGCTGTAAAATGCAGTAAAATACAACAAAATGAAATGTTTAGCAAAAGTGCCACTACAACAAAATGTAACAAAATGAGGTAGTCAAATGAACGGACTTAAAGCAAAAAGAGAAGAGAAAGGATTATCTCTTGCGCAAATGGCAAGAGAACTTGGGCTTGCCTTTCAAACTTATTGTAACTATGAGTATGGCCGTAGGCAGGCGCCGTATGTAGTACTAAAAGCAATGGCGGCATTTTTTGAATGCACTATTGATGAATTATTGTAAAGATAAAACAATGGAGGTAAAGAAAATTTTGATTAACTCGAAGATTATCGGAGAAAGACTGAAAGAGCAGCGAGAGAAGAAAAAAATGCCGCAATCAGTAATCGCGAAAGAGCTTGGCATCTCTCAGCCTGCTTATTGCCAGTTTGAAAAAGGCAGGAAAATCCCAAATACATCTATGCTAATGTCTTTGGCAGAAGTGTTGGGCGTATCACTTGACTACCTTGCTGGTAGGGAATAAAGGGGGGCGATATGGCTATCGAGACTAAACACCACGAGCCGATTGTGTACGACCTTTACAAATACCTTAGTGAATACTGCGTAGGCGAGGATAATGCCATGCCGGCGCGAGACTTGGCGGCGCGGTTCGATATTACCGAACGGGCGTTACGCGACTATATAAGCATTATTCGCACTTCGGACGAATTGCGTAAAGTTATTGGAAGCTCACCTAAGGGGTACTATGTTTGCAAGGACAAAAAGGAAGCTGAACGAGCCAATCAAACATTTTGGGCAGCGGCATTCAGTTACTTAAAGGTAGCGCGAGCGCAAGAGATAAAGGCAGGGCTTGATGGGCAGTATTTGATTGCTCTCGGCGATTCCTACAAGCAATTCTACAAGGCATTCGGGGAGTAGATTGATGTGCAAGTGTTCAAAGAAGGTAATGCGTGTTGGAATTGTCGTTACATAAACACTTGTCGACCGTTAAATCGTCCCGAATCCGAGTGTAATCGGTTTCAGCCATTAGGTCGAGTGATAAATCAAGAACACGTTGCAGAACTGCTTGGTGTTTCATTGCGCAGTTTTTCGCGGATTTTATCACTCTACGGTGCCGATAAAGTTGTAGAAATGCTATCGGAGAATGGGTTCTCCTTTCGTTACGAACTCGTTTCAGATCATATTCGGTTTTATAAAATCGAACAAAAAAGAAGGATGTGAAAAATGAATCATTTTATAACAAAAGTATGCCCGGTTTGTGGCGAAAAAATATGCCGGTTAGACTTTACGGGGTATGTTTATCGCACAGGCAGTAAGTATTATTGCTCTTGGGGTTGCTATCGCGAGGCACAACGCAAAGCAAAAAATGTGGAGGAACGACAAGCAAAATGTGGAAGAAAATGACAGACCGCGAGGCGATAGCAAAGGTTATGCTTATACGCGACGAAATACGGAACCACGACACCCAAAAGTACGAAGAAATGCCATACCTAGAACGTCTTGAATACACGGACGCGCTTGCGCAAGTAATCAATCTTGCCACTTCTGCGATAGAAAATCTCGCAGTAATTGAAAGAAAATCCAGTATTGAACTTTTCGATGAAGTTTTTTCAGAAAAAGGAGAAAATCCCTCATGAACAGAATAATTTTGACAGGCAATCTCGTCCGCGACCCCGAAGCGCTTTCCACATCGGGCGGCGTGAATTTTACGAGATTCTCTATCGCCGTTAACCGCCCGTT
>JAFLRZ010000042.1 GCA_022511225.1 Eubacterium sp. | reverse complement strand
TCAAGGAACTTACCTGCGTCATCACGGCTGAAGCCGAATGTCATCTGAGTAAGGTCGTTTGTACCGAAGCAGAAGAACTCAGCCTCTGTAGCGATATCAGCAGCAGTAAGTGCAGCACGAGGAATCTCGATCATTGTACCTACTTCATACTTCATCTCTACGCCTGCTGCAGCGATTTCTGCATCAGCAGTAGCTACTACGATATTCTTAACATACTTTAATTCCTTAGTATCACAAGCAAGAGGAATCATAATTTCAGGAGCAACAGTCCAATCAGGATGAGCCTTCTGAACGTTGATTGCTGCACGAATTACAGCCTTAGTCTGCATCTTTGCAATTTCAGGATAAGTAACTGCAAGACGAAGACCACGGTGACCCATCATTGGGTTGAACTCGTGAAGTGAAGAAATGATATTCTTGATATCCTCAACGCTCTTGCCCTGTGCGTCAGCAAGCTTCTGGATATCCTCTTCCTCTGTAGGAACAAACTCGTGAAGTGGTGGGTCTAAGAAACGGATTGTTACAGGACATCCTTCAAGTGCCTCATAAAGAGCCTCGAAGTCGCTCTGCTGATAAGGAAGAATCTTCTCAAGAGCAGCCTCTCTCTCCTCAACAGTGTCTGCACAAATCATTTCACGGAATGCAGCAATTCTGTCTTCCTCGAAGAACATATGCTCTGTACGGCAAAGACCGATACCCTCAGCACCAAGCTCTCTTGCCTTCTTAGCATCAGCAGGAGTATCAGCGTTTGTACGAACCTTGAGTGTTCTGAATTCGTCAGCCCAACCCATAATTCTGCCGAATGTGCCTGCGATTTCAGCATCCTTTGTTGCGATGATTCCATCGTAGATGTTACCTGTTGAGCCGTCGATTGAAATATAGTCACCCTCGTGGTATTCCTTACCTGCGAGTGTAAACTTCTTATTAGCCTCGTCCATAGCGATGTCGCCGCAGCCTGATACACAGCATGTACCCATACCACGAGCAACTACAGCAGCGTGAGAAGTCATACCGCCACGAACTGTAAGAATACCCTGAGCAGCCTTCATACCTGTAATATCTTCAGGAGAAGTCTCAAGACGAACAAGAACAACCTTCTCACCCTTTGCAGCCCACTCAACAGCGTCGTCAGCTGTGAATACAACCTTACCGCAAGCAGCACCTGGAGAAGCACCAAGACCCTTACCTGCAGGAGTTGCAGCCTTAAGAGCAGCAACATCAAACTGTGGGTGAAGGAGTGTATCAAGGTTACGAGGGTCGATCATAGCAACAGCCTCTTCAGGTGTTCTCATACCCTCGTCAACTAAATCACAAGCAATCTGAAGAGCAGCCTGTGCAGTTCTCTTACCGTTACGAGTCTGAAGCATAAAGAGCTTACCGTGCTCAACAGTGAACTCCATATCCTGCATATCTCTGTAGTGGTTTTCAAGTGTTTCACAAACCTTTGTGAATTCAGCAAAAGCCTCAGGGAACTTCTGCTCCATCTCTGAAATGTGCATTGGTGTACGAACACCGGCAACTACGTCCTCACCCTGTGCGTTTGTAAGGAACTCACCGAAGAGACCCTTTGCGCCTGTTGCAGGGTCACGAGTGAAAGCAACACCTGTACCGCAGTCATCACCCATATTACCGAATGCCATTGACTGTACGTTTACAGCTGTACCCCATGAATAAGGGATGTCGTTGTCACGGCGATATACGTTTGCACGAGGGTTGTCCCATGAGCGGAATACTGCCTTAACAGCACCCATAAGCTGCTCCTTAGGATCATCAGGGAAATCAACACCGATCTTATCCTTGTACTCAGCCTTGAACTGATATGCAAGATCCTTAAGATCATCAGCAGAAAGCTCTACGTCCTGTGTAACGCCCTTCTTTTCCTTCATTTCGTCGATAAGCTCTTCAAAATACTTCTTACCAACTTCCATAACTACGTCAGAATACATCTGGATAAATCTTCTGTAGCAGTCCCAAGCCCATCTTGGATTGCCTGACTTCTCAGCAATAGCATTAACAACGTCCTCGTTAAGACCAAGGTTGAGGATTGTATCCATCATACCTGGCATTGATGCTCTTGCACCTGAACGAACTGATACAAGAAGAGGATTTTCCTTATCGCCAAACTTCTTGCCGGTAATACCTTCCATCTTTACAATATATTCGTTGATTTCTGCCATAATATCATCATTGATTTCACGGCCGTCTTCGTAGTACTGAGTACAAGCTTCTGTAGAAATTGTGAAGCCCTGAGGTACAGGAAGACCAATGTTTGTCATCTCAGCAAGGTTAGCACCCTTACCGCCGAGAATTTCTCTCATGTCAGCATTACCTTCGGAAAACAGGTAACAATACTTTTTTGCCATTGAGAATAACCTCCTAAAAATAATTGTTTATTGGTTAATATACTTGTACAGTATACAGCACAAGCATTATAACACAATTTCCATTTAAATACAAACATTTTTTGCTAATTTTAAAAGTTTAGTATATTTAACTTGAAAAATGCTTTTAATTGTTGCATAATTATAGCACAGCGTACAAAATATTATATAATGAATAGATTTTACGAGGTAGATATTATGAAGTGTGCAATAATTCTTGCAGGCGGTAAAGGAACAAGAATGAAAAGCGAAGAGCCAAAAGTAATGTGTGAGGTTATTTTTGACCCTATGATTTATCATGTAATATCCTCTGTTCTTGAGGCTAACATTGAAGACATCTGCGTTATAACAGGTTACAAGCATGAAATAGTAGAAGAATACATTTCGGCACTTCAGGGTAATATTTCACACGGATATCAAAGAGAACAGCTTGGTACAGGTCACGCAGTTATGCAGGCAAGAGGTTTTATAATCGATCATCTCGATGATGAAATACTTATTCTCAACGGTGACGGACCGCTTATGGATAAGGATACTATCAATAAATCATATGATTATCATATGCAGAACAATAATGCTATTACTCTTGTAAGTGCGATTGTTGACGATACGGATGGAATCGGTCATATTAAGAGGGATGATAAAGGAAATCTGCTGAGAATCGTTGAACACAAGGATGCCACGGAAGAAGAGAAAAAAATCAGCGAGGCAAATGCAGGCACCTACTGGCTCCACGGAAGCGACCTTTTATACGCAATAGATAATATAACCAACAATAACGTTCAAAACGAATACTATCTGACCGACAGCCTTGAAATTTTGATTAACAAAGGTAAAAACGTCGGTGCTTATGTTTGTGAAAACAGTGAGGTTATACTCGGTGCAAACGACAGAAAACAGCTTAACACTTTGAATAATATTATGCGAAGAAATATCAATGACGCACATATGTTAAACGGCGTTGATATTCCCTGCACAGACGGCGTTATGATTGGCAGAGACGTTAAAATCGGCAAGAATACAAGAGTTTTGCCGAATACGATTATTAAAGGCTGCACAGTTATAGGCGATAACTGCGTTATCGGTCCTAATACATGGATAGAAGATTCCGTAGTTGGAAATGACGTAATTCTTGACAACTGCAAAATCCTCGACAGCACTGTTGAGGACGGTGTTGATGCAGGGCCGTTCGTTAAAGTTAGAGCTAACTCGATTCTTAAAAAAGGTGTTCATATCGGCAATTTTGTTGAGGTTAAAAACTCCGTTGTCGGTGAAGGCTCAAAGAGTGCACACCTGACTTATATCGGTGACAGTGACGTGGGTAAAGACGTCAACTTCGGATGCGGAACAGTTACCTGTAACTATGACGGCAAGGTGAAATCGCGCTGTACTATCGGTGACGGTGCATTCATTGGGTGTAACACAAACCTTATTGCTCCTGTTGAAGTCGGCGAGCAGGCTTATATAGCGGCAGGCTCAACTATCACAGACAGTATTCCCGACAAGGCGTTGTCTATCGCAAGAGCAAAGCAGGTTAATAAAGAAGGCTGGGTTGACATAAAAAAGCCTTACAAAGAGAAGAAGTAATACCGAGGAGATATATCAATATAAAATGAAAAAGACATTGTCAATTATTTCTGCTGTCATTTTGATTCTCACAATGCTGACAGCATGCGGCGGTGAGGAGGCTGCAATTGCAACAACTGAGAGCACAAAGCCTTCCACCTCTACAACCACAACAACTACTATGAGAACTACCGAGAATCTTTCAACAACCTTCAAGGAAGCGCAGACTGCAAAAATCCATCCTGCACTTAACAAAGATACGAGCGATGATTATTACTATAAGCTTTCAGAATTCACTACATACTACCTAGCAACGAATGCCACGAGAACAGTCAATATAAATAATGCCGTAAAGAAGCTCAATAACGTTGTAATACCTGATGGCTCGGTCTTTTCGTTTAATCAGGTTGTGGGCAAGAGAACGGTGCTTGCAGGATATCAGGAAGCACTTGTAGTTGAGGGTGATGAATTTGTTGAGGGTCTCGGCGGAGGTATCTGTCAGGTCAGCTCAACAATCTTTCAGGCGGCACTAAGGGCAAATCTTGATATTACAGTGCGTGCCTGCCATTCACTCGAAATCAGCTACGTTCCTCTCGGTGGAGATGCTACCGTTCAGTGGAACTCGCAGGATTTTCAGTTCAGGAATAACTGCGGAAGCGATATAAAGCTTAAGGTAGGCAGTGATAACGGCGTGCTTACCTGCTCGATATATGCAAAGGATGACGTTTCCGTTGGTGATGTTAAGATTAACATAACTAAAAACGGAGATTCATATACTTTGACAAGAACAGTAGACGGTGTAACGAATTACACTACCTACAGCACTTACAAAAAAGCTAAAACCACTACTACCAAAAAATCAGAAACGACAAAAAAGGCAACGACTAAAAAGAGATAGCAAGTACAATCGTTATAAAAAACAAACGCCATCAGTTCAGCTGAACTGGTGGCTTTTGTTTTTACTTTCCGTCACGGCGAAGCACCGTCAATTTTGTATTTTCATAATCACCGAGAGGAGAAAACGCATCTTCTAACCCCTCGGTTATACTAATTCCCTGTGTTGTGATAAAAACCGCCTCGAAGTCGTTGCTTTCATTCCAGAGCTTTGCTGCTTTGTCCTCCCCCATTACAAAAAGTGCTGTCGACAAAGCATCGCACACAAGTCCGTCATCTCCGACAACCGTAACCGAAAGGAGGCTGTTGCTTACAGGATATCCTGTTGACGGATCAATAATATGGTGATAACGAATACCGTCCTGCTCAAAAAAGCGTTCATATCCGCCGGAAGTGACTACTGCTTTGTCCACAGCCTCCACCACTCCGGCATAACCTTCTCCCGCAGGATTACTTATACCTACGCTCCACGCCGTGCCGTCCGGCTTTGTGCCGATAACGTGAACGTTTCCTCCAAGGTTCAATACTGCACTCGTTATACCTCTTTCAGACAGCAAATCAACGAGTCTGTTGCCGGTATACCCCTTCGCCACACTGCCGAGATCTATTTTCATTTCGGGTGCGAGCGTAACTATTCTTTTTTTATCTATATTGATAGCCTTGTAATCAACCAGTTTAAGCAGTTTAGCAAGCTCTGCTTCAGACGGAACTCTTTTTTCATCAGTAGTAAAGCCCCACGCCTGCACCACAGGATAAATTGATATATCCAAAGCACCCTTTGAACGCTCACAAAGTGCCAGCGAGGATTGCAAAAGCTCATACGTGTCAGGGCTTACTGCTCCGCTTCCGTTCTGATTCAGATTGTAAATGTCACTTTGAGGAGATGTTGCCGAGAGCTTTTCTTCAAGCTCAAGTATCAGGTTTTTAGCTTCTTCCAAAGGCTCTTCATTGCCATACACCTTTAGCTCCATTACCGTATCCATCGCAAATACGGTAGTAGAATATGAATCCGCTTCGGTACCGTTACTACAGCCTGTTAACGTGAGAAAAACAAGACAGACAGAAGCAATCAGGCAAAATTTTTTCTTAGTCAATTTGATTGACCTCGTGTGATAAAAGTAGTAGTTTTTCGAGTTCCTCTCCAAGAACTATGCTTAGTGCCGCCTTTCGAAGCTTTTCAACACAGTACGAGCGGAAAAGCGACGGTTTAAACCTTGTTATATTCAAGTTTTGTTACCCTATTAATTCTACCACAATTCTTAGCCAAAGTCACTAACAAGATTTATCTGCAATGCAAAAAACGGAACTCCTAAAAACTCAGGAGATCCGTTTCTGTTATTTATTATTTATTATTTGTTATAGTGCTGTATATCCTCATACATAACATATATGTATTCGCTGTCTTCGGCAACCATCATATCTATTCCTTTATCAATATTGGTGAAGTAATAGAAGTACATAGTTCCTTCTTCGTTGGCAGAAGCGCCCTGATAAGTAAAGCCATATGAGCTAAGCTTGTTTGCATAGTCTTCCAACCAAGTTGTGGTAACATTGTTAACACTGTATGAAGAATAAACGTTAACTACCATATTGGTATCCGGATCGTAATCATAATCAACAAGTCTGACACTGAAATACGAACCAAAATCAGGAACATAATAGTTTTCAGGATTATATTCCGGAACTACTACCTTACAAGTAGTGTAATCATCAGCTGTTTTAGCCTTGATTGTACATGTTCCTGAGCCAACTGCTTTTATTTTACCTGACTGATCAACAACAGCGACTTTAGTATCGCTTGATGACCATGAAACTTTTTTGCTGGTGTTAACAACACCCATCTGACCTGTTTCGCCATTGAAAATAGTTACAGACTTTGCATTCTTAACGTAACCGTTTGCATAAGTAGATGCATCAATCTTAAGACCTGTTTTTGTTGTTACAGTCTTATATTTAGACCATGAAGAATAAAGCTTTGTTGACTTACCGTTTACTTTAACAGTCTTATAAGTTCTTACTTTTACATAGTACTTTTTGTGAGCGGAAAGACTTGAAACTGTTTTTGAAGTTGTTGTATTTTTTGAAACTGTTACAGTCTTTGCGTTGGTGAATTTACTGCTTGTTGAGTATCTAATCTGATAACCTGTTGTCTGAGTCTTTTGTGCTTTGTAGGTTACTTTAAATCCTTTAGAAGTAGCTGTTACAGAGCTAATAGAAGTGGATTTTGGTACAATTGAGAATGTTTTGCTCTTAGTACCCTTATACTTTCCCTTGAAAGTAACTTTTACAGTATATTTACCTACATTTTTTCTTCCTTTTGGGTATTTTACTGTGTAATACTTTGCAGGGATTTTCTTACCCTTGCTGTCTTTAGCAGTAACTGTTGGCTTTTTCACTTTACCGTTGTAGACATAAGAAGTTGTTGAGAGTGATATACTTTTAACTGTTGTAGCAGCAAAAGCTGAAAAATCAACAGCTGAAGCAACACTGAAAAGCATTACTAACGATAATACCAAGCTTAATGTTTTTTTCATGAATTGTATTCTCCTTTACTGATTATATTGTATATTATATTAGCACTTCAAATACGCAATGTCAATCAATATGATTAATAAAAAAGAATAAAATTGTTTTGACTTTATTACTGCACTATGATAGAATATCCAAAATTTTGAATACAAGGTGTTTTTATGGAATTCAAGGTTATAAAAAATCAATTTTACAAAGACGGCAAGCCCATAAAGCTTATTTCAGGTGCAGTACATTATTTCAGAAATATGCCTGATACATGGACTGACATATTCAAAAAAATGAAAGCAATGGGTTGCAACTGTGTTGAAACTTACTGCGCATGGAATATGCACCAGCCATCTCCCGATAAATTCTGCTTTGAGGGGAACCTTAATATTGCAGAGTTTATAAAAACCGCAGGTGAGGCAGGGCTGATGGTTATTGTCCGCCCGGGTCCATATATCTGCTCCGAGTGGGAATTCGGCGGACTTCCGTGGTGGCTTCAGACTATGGAGGATATGGAAATACGCTGTATGAACGAAACGTACATAAAGTATTTTGACGAGTATCTCGATCATCTTTTTGATGAAATCCGCCCTTTACTTTCAACTAACGGCGGACCTGTCATTATGCTTCAGTGTGAAAATGAATACGGCTACTACGGTGATGATAAGGCTTATCTTGAATATCTCAGGGACGGCTACAGAAGAAGAGGCATTGACGTTCCCCTCTTCACGTCGGATGGCGTTGAAGAATCCGAGCTTCTTGACGGAACTATTGACGGCTGTATTCCGACACTTAATTTTGGCAGTCACGTTGAAGAACGCTTTAAGACACACGACAGACTTTTCCCCGACGCTCCCAAAATGTGCATGGAAATGTGGAACGGCTGGTTTGATGCATGGGGCGATGAAGCACACCATACGACCTCGGCAGAAAGCTATGCGAATGTCATCAATGATATGCTCACAAAGGGCAGTGTGAATATGTATATGTTTATCGGCGGCACTAATTTCGGCTTTACCTCGGGTGCTAATCATTATGAAAAGTTTGCACCCGACGTTACGAGCTATGACTACGACGCTATGCTTACCGAATGCGGCGACGTTACGCCAAAGTATTATGCTGTTCGTGACGTTATTAAAAACTTCGTTGATGAGGAGCTTCCCGAAATTCCTGCAAACAGAGCAAAAAAGGCATTCGGCAAGGTGAAGCTTACACAAAGTGCTTCTCTTCTTGATAATCTTGACAATCTTTCTTCTCCGCTATTCAGTGATATTCCGCATTGTATGGAAAAGTACGGTATCGGCTACGGATACATCGCCTATCAGAGCACGCTTCACCGTGACTATTCAGATACAAAACTCTCTTTTGAGAGTATTGGCGACCGTGCGCATATTTACGTTGAGGACAGACTGCAAGGAATAGTTTATATCAATGACGAGGAGCTTTGTGTGAATATAAACGCCAAAGCAGGAGAAACCCTTACAATCCTCGCTGAGAATATGGGAAGAGTAAATTTCGGTCCTAAGATGATGCGTAAAAAGGGAATTGCCGGAAGACTGCTCCTCGGCAATAAAATCCACTTTGCATGGAATGTATATCCGCTTCCGATGAATAATCTCGACAAGCTTGATTACAACAAAAACTCCTCTGGGAAATCAGTATTTTATCGTGGAAGCTTTGAGCTTGATGAAACAGCAGATACATTCTTAAGGCTTGATAATTTCACAAAAGGCTTCGTAATTCTTAATGGCTTTAACCTCGGCAGATATTGGGAAATCGGACCTCAAAAAACGCTCTACGTTCCCGCATCTCTTTTGAAAAAGGGAAATAATGAGATAATCGTTTTTGATTCCGACGGCATCAAATCAACACCTGAAATTGAGTTTACAGATAAGCCGGATTTAGGATAAGACAAACAAAATCTCAAGGTAAGAATCAATTTCTCACTTCTTACCTTGAGATTTTTTTATATCAAACTAAAATCAAAAAACAGGACAGTGGTAAGCTGAAATTTATCGCCTAATCAAAATGCCCTTCATATTTTCTGTCTCATTATGAGTTTGATATATGATTTGCTTTTCTTCTTCTGTGCATCCAATCAA
>JAFLRZ010000041.1 GCA_022511225.1 Eubacterium sp. | reverse complement strand
CTCCACCAATACTTGCCGTATTAGTGGAGTTTTTCATTGCTTAAGACGGGCAAAAACAGAAAGTCAAAACCTATGCCTCGTTATGCAGGTCGTCCCAAGTTCCTGATTTTTTTATATCTTGTTTATCTTTACGACCACTTAAGCGCCTTAATAGAAAATCCAAGCGTGCTGTCAAGTCTGTTCTTTTGAACGATTGCAACAACCTTGCTCTTTCCGCCGGCATTGGAAACATCGCCTGTAATCTTGTAGTAATTATTATTACCAAGATCCTCAATCTTGCTTATTACAACCGTCTGCTTTTTCTCTGTAAAGCCTGAAATTTCAAACGTGTCATCTTTGTTTATATACTTTATCGGTGCGCCCGAAGTGTTCTGAGCATTGCAGTACGTCTTGAAGTTTACTACAGTCTGACCAAAGTATTTGAAAAGATTAAGCACCACAGGACTTGACGGATAGATACTAACAGTTCCGCCATCACGCTCTGCCATCCATACTGCTACGTGAGCTGCAATCGAAATAGGCACACCGTCCCTGTTTTCGTAGCTTGCCATATAGAGATAAGGCACCTCAAGCATAGAGCTGATTGCTTCCTGATCCTCAATGCTGAAGCTTATTTCCTTGCCTGTTGCGTTTGTATCAGGCACCGAATCCGTACCCTCATATGAAGTAGTCTCTTTATTCTTGGTTGTAGGAACGTTCTTCTTTGTTGTTCCTGTAGGAGCATGAGTAGTAGTGGTAGTTTGTTCTGCCTTTAAAGTTGGATTTGTCGTTGTTTTATTTGTGGTTGTATCTTTTACTGAAACAGTAACATCTGATTTGTCGCCATTCTCGTCAAGAACATAACCGAAAGTATGACCCTTTTTATCAGTGGTGTACTGCACCGGAACCATAGTAGTTACCTTATTACCGTTCTTATCGGTTACGGGCTTACCCTTGTCATCGGTAACGTCCTGAGGCTCGAAGCCTATTTCATCGTCAGCACTTTCAATACCAACCGGTTCGGTAGTAGTGTTCTCATCAGCTGTATCTTTCTTTTTACAGGAGATAAAGACGCTCGATATAATCACAACTATAGCCAACAATAAAACAATAACCTTTTTCAAAATAAACACCTCTCAATGTTAACTGAATAAATTATACATATTTATTTATAAAATGTAAACACAAATAATAAAATTTAAACAAATAATTAACTCCATGTTCACACTATTTACATAATTTGCACCAAGTAGTAAAATTATCTCGGTGATGCAGCTATGAAAAATTCTCTTAAAATTGCATTTTGCGGAATTACAACTGCACTTTCCATCGTGATTATGTTTCTCGGTGGAATTATTGCAGTGTTTGCCTATATTATGCCCATGCTTGCAGGAGCGCTTACTCTTATGGTCAAAAAAACCTTCGGTACACCTGTCGCGTGGATAACGTACCTCTCAACCTCGATACTGTCATTTATTCTTGTTCCTGATCGGGAATGTATGCTGATGTACGTAATGTTCTTTGGATTTTATCCTATAATCAAATCAGGACTCGAAAAAATCAAAAATAAACCGTTAGTAATTATTATTAAACTCTTAATATTCAATGCACTAATGGCAGGTATACAGTTTGTCCTCGTCTATGCTTTCGGTATCCCGTTTGATGAATCTGACTTCACAGCAGTTTTTGTTGTCATATTTATAGTACTGTTAAATCTGCTGTTTGTCACATATAATTTACTTCTGAGTAAAATTCTGATAATTTATCAGAAAAAATTAGACCCAAAACTATTGAAATAGAAAAGCTCGCTGTAGGTCGTCCCAACAGCGAGCTTTTCTATTTCATTATGCAGCCTCTATTGTTTAAAGGAGGGGGACCACGTCAGTGGCGGAGGGATTCTTTTTCTACTTCAACCTGTCAACCATCATTCTTGCAACCTTGTAAACGTCACCGCATCCAAGCGTGATAACAAGGTCACCCGTCTTTGCGTTATCAAGCACGTAGTCGCATATTTCCTCAAACGTGTCAAGCTGAACGGAGTTCGGAATTTTTTCAGATAAATCCGTAGCCTTGATACCGATTTCATTTACCTCACGGCTTCCCATAATTGCCGAAATAACGCACTTGTCTGCAATCTTCAAAACCTCGGCAAAGTCGTTAAGCAGCAGATGAGTTCTTGTAAACGTAAACGGCTGGTGAACTGCCCATACGTTATTATATCCCATCTTTTTTGCCGCCTCGAGCGTAACCTTAATCTCAGCGGGATGATGTGCATAGTCATCAACAAATGTTATGCCCTTGTATTCACCAAGAAGCTCAAAGCGTCTTCCTGCACCTCCAAATGCTTTTAACCCTCTGCAAATTGACCTGACATCAGCACCGCTCTCAAATGCTGCGGCAAAGGCACAAAGGGAATTTAGAATATTGTGCTCACCCGGTACTGAAAGCTCAACCCTCGTAACGAATTCACCGTTATGATACGCATCGTAATGCGAGTTGAAGCCACCGGGTATTACTACGTTCTTGGCAACCCATTCATTACCGTCTTTTCTTCCTACACTAATCAGCTTCTTGCCCTCGATACCCTTAAGAGTATCAACAGTATTTTCATCATCACCGTTATATATGATAGTTTTAGTGGTGTTATCAGCAAACTGCCTGAACGATTTTTTGATATTATCGAGATTGCCGAAGAAATCGAGATGATCCTCATCAACATTGAGAATTACAGCCATATCGGGATTCATTTTAAGAAACGTGTTGTTAAATTCACAGCTCTCGCATACAAAGTTCTGACTGTGTCCATATCTTCCGTATGCATCTATAACAGGGAGCTTTCCGCCGATAACGGCACTCGGATCAAGTCCTGCCTCAAGAAGCACCTGCGTAATCATAGAAGAAGTCGTAGTTTTTCCGTGAGTACCGCATACACCGATGCAGTTTTCGAATATTCTGCTTATTGCTCCGAGAGCATCAGCTCTTTCAAAGCAAGGGAAGTTGGCTTTAGCATATTCAAGCTCCTCATTTCCCTTCAGAATTGCATTAGTGTATATAACAAGCTCTACGTCATCTGCAATATTTTCCTTGCACTGACCGAGAAATACCTTTGCACCCTCTTTTTCAATTCTCCTGAAGGTCTCGGTGTCATTGTTGTCTGAGCCCGTAACCCTGTAGCCGAGCGAAAGCATTATCTCTGCAATGGGGCACATACCTGCTCCGCCGATACCTATAAAATGTATATTTTTCACTTTTTTAAGTAATTCATCTATAGTCAAAAGAAATCCTCCTTATTGTCTGTTACGGCATATTATTATACTACTTCTTCGCTGAAAAATAAATACCTAATATATAAATAATTCTTTTATGCATTTTAATTCATACAATCATTAACTATTATTGACTTAATTCATAGAATGTAAAAAGAGTTTTAGGGGTGCTGTTATGCTTAATACGTTTTCGCTTCCTTTCAGTGATGATAAGCGAATGATTTACGCAAAGGAATATCTTGAAGAGAAGGGTTATATCTGTGTTGATGATAACAGTAATGCCGATTTTGTACTGCTTCCGATTCCTGTAAAGGATTATATGCTTGACGGTCTTGACGACAAGCTCGTTTTTTACGGAATGGGAGATTACAAGGGCAGAGATTACAATAAAAACGAAAGCTATCTTCTTGCAAATGCTTATCTTACGGCAGAGGGTGCCATAGCACTCTGCAAGGAAAACAGTGATATTGCAATCTTTGGCTCAAAAGTGCTTGTTACGGGCTACGGCAGAATCGCAAAGGCTCTTTGCAAATATCTCGCTTCAATGGGGGCAGATGTAACTGTCTGCTCCCGAAGCGAAAGCAGCAGGGTAGAGGTACTGTTCAATAATCTTAGCCACATTGCCTTTGATGTACTTAAAAGGTCAAATGACTTTGATTTTGTTTTCAATACAGTGCCTCATATAGTATTTACAAAGCCTGAGCTTTCGGCACTTAAGGATGGAGCAATGATTATCGACCTTGCATCTTTTCCGGGCGGCGTAGACACACTTGTTGCATCTTCAAAAAATATAAAGCTTATTAACGGCAGGGGACTGCCTTCAAGGTATAGTGAAAAGACTGCCGGATTTCTCGTTGGAAAGGCAGTAGTTGAAATTATAAAGGGGGATTTTTCTTGAATATAGGTTATTGTCTTACTGGCTCATTTTGCACCTTTGATAAGGCAATAGAAGTTGTTAAAGCATTAGTCAAATCAGGTCACAACGTCACACCTGTAATGAGTGAAAATGCCTATGGTATTGATACCCGCTTCGGCAAGGCAAAGACCTTTCAGAATACATTAATCGAAATAACGGGCAACAGCATTATTCATACGATCGATCAGGCAGAGCCTATAGGGCCCAAAAATATGTTTGACGTGCTTTGCATAGCACCGTGTACAGGAAACACTCTTGCAAAGCTTGCAGCAGGCATAACCGACACAGCAGTTACAATGGCGGCAAAAAGCCACCTCAGAAACAGTAAGCCGGTGGTTATCGGTGTTTCTACTAATGATGCTCTCGGCAGTGCCGCAAAAAATATAGGTGCGCTTCTTAACTACAAAAATTATTACTTTGTGCCGTACGGTATGGATAATTATAAGGCAAAACCTCGATCAATGGTGTGCGATTTTTCGTCAGTTGAGGACACAATAAATAAGGCGGTAAACGGCGAGGAAATATTGAAAAAAATATATTGACTTTTTTATAAGTGCTTTATATAATTAGTCTGTAATCTATGTGCAGAATGACACGAATTTTGCTCATAAATCTGGCTTAATAAAAAGAGGATGTGAAAATTGGAAAAGTTAATCGATCTTAAGAATATCACCGTTAAATATGGTGACAATGTTGTACTTGATAAATTGAATTTATATATAAATAAAAAAGAGTTTATAACGCTGCTTGGTCCTTCAGGATGTGGCAAAACCACAACCCTGCGTTGCATTGCGGGCTTTATTGATCCTGACGAGGGCGAGGTTATTTTTGAGGGGAAGAAGATTAATAACGTTCCTCCCCACAAGAGAAAGGTTAACACCATTTTTCAGCGTTATGCTCTTTTTTCGCATTTAAATGTATACGAAAATATTGCCTTCGGTCCTCAGCTCCAGAAAAAGCCGAAAGACGAAATCAGAAAAATTGTTGCTGAAATGCTTGAGCTTGTAAACCTTAAAGGCTTTGAAAAGAGAAGCATTGATTCTCTTTCGGGAGGTCAGCAGCAGAGAGTTGCGATTGCAAGAGCTCTTGCCAATAATCCCCACGTGCTTTTGCTTGACGAGCCTCTCGGCGCACTTGATTTGAAGCTTCGCAAGGATATGCAGACCGAACTTAAGGCTATACAAAAAAGGCTCGGTATCACCTTTGTCTACGTAACACACGATCAGGAGGAAGCTCTTTCTATGTCCGATACCGTGGTCGTTATGGATAAGGGCAAAATTCAGCAGATAGGCTCACCGGAGGATATTTATAATGAACCTGTTAATGCTTTCGTTGCCGACTTTATAGGTGAATCCAATATCGTTGACGCTATTATGCTTAAGGACTATGTTGTTTCCTTTGGCGGTGTTACCTTCGATTGTCTTGACTCAGGATTCGGTGAGAATGCGTTTGTTGAGGCAGTAGTGCGCCCTGAGGATATTCAGATTGTTGAGCCGGGTGCAAGGGCGGCACTTACGGGAGTTATTACAAGCGTTACGTTCAAGGGAGTTCATTTTGAAATCCTTGTAGACGTAGGCGGCTTTATCTGGATGATACAGACTACTCAGCATCATAACGTCGGTGAAGAAATCGGTATGTATATTGAGCCCGATGCAATTCATATTATGAACAGAAGTGAGTATTCAGGCGAGTTTGGCGATTATTCCTGCTTCTCTGATGAGATGGAGCACATTTCGGATGCTTCATACAACTGGGAGGAAGAAGATGAAAACTAAGCTCACTAAATTCCTTGATAAGCCGTACCTTATTTGGTCACTTCTCTTCATTATTGCACCTCTGATTATGGTCGCATATTATGCGCTTACAGATAGCAGCGGTGCATTTTCGCTTGGCAGTATTTCGCAGATACCGTCATATATCCCAACAATCCTTTTGTCTGTTCTTTACGGCTTCACTGCAACCGTGATATGCCTCTTAATAGGCTATCCGTTTGCATATATTTTCTCAAAATTTTCCGTAAAAAGACAGCGTATGATGATGCTTCTTGTTATGCTTCCTATGTGGATGAATTTTCTCATAAGAACGTATAGCTGGATGACAATATTAGGCGAAACGGGTATTATAAATACGTTTCTTACATCAATCGGTCTTGAGCCTGCAAAGCTTATTAATACAGGCGGTGCAGTAATTTTGGGTATGGTATATAATTTCCTGCCTTATATGATTCTGCCGATTTATTCCGTTATATCAAAAATGGACAATTCCCTTATCGAAGCCGCACAGGATCTCGGCTCAAGCCGTCTGCAGGTTATGAGAAGGGTAGTACTGCCTCTTTCTATGCCGGGAATTTTAAGCGGAGTAACTATGGTTTTCGTGCCTTGTGTTTCTACGTTTTATATTACTCAGAAGCTTGGCGGAGGTCAGATTGTCCTCATCGGTGACGTTATTGAAACGCAGTTCCAATCGGCAAATAATTACAACCTCGGCGCGGCACTTTCATTCGTGCTGATGATTCTTATTCTTGTTTGCCTCGGTGTAATGAATTATTTTGGTGCCGATGATGAAAACGACGGAGGTGTTATCATATGAAAAAGAAAACATCTCTTGCTTCAAAATTATATATATTACTTGTTTTTGCATTTCTCTATGCGCCGATTGCCGTAATGACTATGTTCTCGTTCAACTCTACAACGAGCACGTACGTTTTCGGCGGTTTTTCACTTCATTGGTATAAGGAAATGTTTAATGATGCCGCTGCAATGAGCTCGCTTAAAAATACGGTAGTTCTTGCCGTGTGCACTACTGTTGTTGCATCTGTTTTGGGAGTTATGGCATCAGTAGGTATTTTTAATTCAAAAAACAAGCTTTATAACAGATCATTGATGACTGTTACAAATATTCCTATGATGAATCCGGAAATTGTAACGGGTATCGCAATGATGCTGCTTTTTGTTTTTGCAGGAGCGCTTGTAAGAAAAAGTGACGTTCTCGGCTTCTGGACTCTTCTTGCAGCCCACGTAACATTTTCGCTTCCTTATGTTATTCTTAATATTCTTCCAAAGCTCAGACAGCTTGATATTCATATATATGAGGCGGCGGTTGACTTGGGCTGTAAGCCTGTAAATGCTTTCTTCAAAGTGGTATTTCCTGAAATAGTTACAGGTATAATCACAGGCGCAGTAATGAGCTTTACTCTATCACTTGATGATTTCATCATAAGCTATTTCACAAACGGACCAAGCTTCCAGACATTGCCTATTTATATCTTCTCAATGACAAAGAAAAGAGTTAAGCCTGATATGTATGCACTTTCAACTCTTATGTTTGTTGTAATATTAGTGCTTCTCGTTCTTATGAATATAACACAGACGAAGGCGGAGAGAAAGGGTAAGAGTGATTCAAAATGAAAAAGCTTGTAACCCTTTTTCTTTGTGTTGCCATAGTGCTTTGCATTTGTCCCATCACTGCATTTGCCAATGATGAGGTTTTTACACCTGAGCAGATTGAATATTACAAAAATCTCGGACTTCAGGGCACAACGGTTAACGTATATAACTGGGGTGAATACATCTCTGACGGCGAAGACGATAGTATGGACGTCGTATCGGAATTTGAAAGACTTACAGGTGCAACTGTCAACTATACAAATTTTGAGTCGAACGAAAATATGTATTCAAAGCTTTCAGGCGGCGGCGTATCCTACGACGTTATAGTTCCAAGTGATTATATGATTGAAAAGCTTTTGGAGGAGAATATGCTCCTGCCGCTTGATTATGACAATATTCCTAATATGAAATATATTGCAGATGATTGTCTTAATCTTTTCTTTGACCCCGAGCAGAAATATACAGTTTGTTTCAACGTCGGTACAACTGTTCTTATCTATAACAAAACAATGGTCAGTGAAGAGCCGGACAGTTGGTCCGTACTATGGGATGAGCAGTACAAGGGTAAGGTGCTTATGTTTAATAATCCACGAGATTCCTTTGCAATAGCACAGTCTCTTTTGGGTCAGAACTTTAACTCAACAGACGAGGCAGATTGGGCAGAGAGTGCAAAGCTTCTTGCTGAGCAGAGAGATAACGTAAATCCCGTCTACGTAATGGACGAGGTCTTTAACCTTATGGAATCAGGCGAATACGCTCTCTGCACCTACTACGCAGGCGACTATCTGCTGATGGTTGAGAATAACGAGGACCTTGATTATTGCTTCCCAAAAGAGGGTGTAAACTTCTTTTACGATGCCTTTTGCGTTCCGAAGTGCTCAAAGAATAAGGCAGGTGCCGAGGCATTTATCAACTTTATGCACGAGCCACAGGTAGCATTTGAAAATACTGAATATATCTTTTACCGCTCCGCGAACGTAACAGTTGAGGAAAATGAGGAAAGCTCACTTTACGGCGAAGATGTAATTTATCCTACACAGAAGCTTAAGTATCAGTATTTCAAAAATCTTCCGCAGAATATTATAGAGCTTGAAAACAGCCTTTGGACTCAGGTTAAAAGCGGTAAACTTTCAGTTTCGAGCAAGCAGCAGGATATCAAAATATATACCGAATGTGCAGTCCTCGCAGGTGTAGTATTAGTTGTAATTACTGCAAAGCTTATCTCAAATGCAAAGAAGAAAAAGGAACAGGATTTGAGTGATTTATATGATTAAATGTGCTCTTTTCGACCTTGACGGAACACTTGTGAACACTATAGTAGATTTAGGCAGAGCAGTCGATTACGTCTTAGAGCAGTTCGGATGTAACGCGAAATGGACTGTTGATGACTATAAACGCTTTGTTGGAAACGGTGCCAAAAAGCTTATTGACAGGGCTTTTTCTCATACTATAGACGAGTTTCAGCTTGATAAGGCATATGAGCTCTTCAAAGAGAAATATAATGCTATACTCCTTGATAACGCAAAAGCATATGACGGAATAATTGAAGCCGTGAAAGAGCTTAAGGCAAAGGGGATAAAGCTTGCGGTCGTCACCAATAAACCGCAAGCTTCAGCGGTTCTTATGGTAGAAAGTATTTTCAAAAATGACTTTTTTGACGCAATAGTAGGTGCTGCAGAAGATACCCCAAAGAAGCCTGATCCTTATCCAGCAAATAAAGCACTTGCTCTTTTAGGCTGTAAGCCGAGTGAGGCTATATATTTCGGCGATAGCGATATAGACGTCTATACCGCCAAAAATGCAGGTATAGAAGCAGTTGCGTGCTCTTGGGGATTTAGAAGCCGTGAATCTCTTATGGCAGCAGAACCGTCAGTAATCATTGATTCAGCAGATTATATCGTAAAACTTATATAATAAAACTCAGAGCAAATATTTATAAAAAAATATGCAGAAAAGTGTTGACAAATTAAATCAACTCTGCTATAATTCTTATCGTTGAGCGAGAGTGGCGGAATCGGCAGACGCGCACGTTTGAGGGGCGTGTGGGGCGACT
>JAFLRZ010000040.1 GCA_022511225.1 Eubacterium sp. | reverse complement strand
AGCCAGTCAGTCCAGTTGCGCTGACCCTGAAAACCGCCTGCTACGGCATTTTTACCGAGTGCCTCCTCGTGCCATCCCATTTCGTCAAGCTTCTCATTACCGTAGAGAATGTCACGCATAACCATAGTCATCTTTGTGACAAATTCCCAGTCCTTGTCAGCAGGCACAACCTTAGATTTTGTGATAATTTCAGGAAGCTTCTTTCCCTCATTGAGGTCAAAGCCCTCCTTGCAGTTTTCTTTAACCCACGCGAGCGCCTTGTTATATTCATCGTGGTCGTAAATTTCGAGAGTAATTCTGCGAACAATCTCCGTCATATCAACCCACTCTGCACGGATGCCAAAATAATTCTGGAACATATCAGCATTGCAGTATGAGCCTGCAATACCCATTGCCACGCCGCCGAGATTCACGTATGCCTTATTCTTCATCCAGCCAACTGCAACAGACGCTCTTGCAAAACGCAAAATCTTTTCAGCCACGTCAGCAGGAACTGTTGTGTCTGTCATATCCTGAACGTCGTGCCCATAGATAGAGAAGGCAGGAATACCTTTTTGAGCGTGTGCCGCCATAACTGCTGCAAGATAAACAGCACCGGGACGCTCCGTGCCGTTGAAGCCCCATACCGCCTTAATAGTCTGCGAATCCATATCAAACGTTTCTGAGCCGTAGCACCAACAGGGTGTAACGGTAAGAGTGGCAACAACGTTTTCGGCAGAAAACTGATTTGCGCATTTTGCAGCCTCAGCACCGCCGCCGATAGTTGTTTCGCTGATTACGCACTGAACGGGTGTACCGTCAGGATAGCGAAGGTTTGATTCAATGAGCTCCTTGGCAGCTGTTGCCATTCCCATTGTCTGAGCCTCAAGGCTTTCTCTTACACCGCCCCAACGTCCGTCAATAGCCGGTCTAATGCCAATCCTTGGATAATTCATAATTTTTACCTCTCCTTATTATTTAATACGTTGATAAATTTTTTATATGCTTTTTCCCAGTTGTCGATATCATCAGGTAGGTATTCTTTAACTGTTTCCTGCTCTTTAATAATCATTCTGCCTTCATCAATATCCTTAATGTCACCAAGAGCAATAAGCTGCAGCAGAATATTACCAAGTGCTGTTGCTTCGGTAGGACCGGCAACAACGGGAATACCAAGACTGTTTGCCGTCATCTGACAAAGGAAGCTGTCCTTTGTGCCGCCTCCTAAAAGATGAAGAACGTCAAAAGCCTTTTTTGTATTATCTGAAATCTGACTTATGGCAAATCTGTATTTCATTGCAAGGCTTTCATAAATACAGCGCACCAAAGCGCCGTCGCTTTTTGGTATAGGCTGATTTGTTTTTATGCAATACTCGCTGATTTTTCGAGGCATTTCCCCTGCCGTAGCAAATTCAGGTGCATCAGGATCAATAAAAGAAACGAACTGTTCCTCAGATCTTGCAAGCTGCTCCACATCATTAAAGGAATAGTCCTTCCCCATTGCCTTGAAGTTCCTGCGAATCTCCTGAATAAGCCATAGACCGCTGATATTTTTCAGATAGTTTATTTTGCCGTTTGCCCCAAGCTCATTAGATAGCTCGTCTGCCATACTTTTTTCAGTCAGAACTGCATTATCGCATTCACATCCGATAAGTGACCAAGTACCACAGGAAAGAAACGCCGGACAGTTCTTGCTGTCAGCAGGCATTGCCGCAACTGCACACTGCGTATCATGACCTGCTACCTTAATAATCTTGATACCGTTGTATTCTCCGACAACAACTGAGCTGTTCACAAGCTTTTGAAGAATACCTGTGTCCATACCCGAAAGATCGGCTATATCAGTATTCCAATTACCTTTTTCAAAATCATACATCTGCGAGGTTGAGGCAATCGTCTTTTCGGCAGATTTGTCACCGCAGAGCGCCCAGACAAAAAGATCGGGCATAAAAAGAAGTGTTTTTGCATTTTTCTTTTCCTCGGCTTTGAGTTGAAAAAGTGTATTGATAGGCATAATCTGATTGCCTGTTATTTTATACAAATCATATGGTGAAATCTTTTCGAATATTCTGTCAGGCATTCCGTTTGTTCGAGTGTCACGGTAATTTGCAGGCAGACCGATGAGCTCATCATCTTCATCAAGGAGTCCGTAGTCAACGCCCCAAGTGTCAAAGGCAAGCGCATCAACATCTTTGCACATATCAATCGCCTTTTTCACCTCGCCTAAAAGATAAGGAAAGTCCCAGCAAAGACGATTGCCCTCATACGTTGGTACATTTTCAAATCTATGTATTTCTTTGTATTTAAGGCTTTTGCCGTCAAATTCAGCTCTTAACGCTCTGCCTGTTGAAGCACCGAAATCAAATGCAATAACTGTACTCACGGTGTCACAACTCCTTTTTTGAGCAGAACATTTGCATAAATTGCAGTTTCACCCGTTGCAATTATAAGATAAGCATTCTTTGCTCTTTCGTAAAAGGCAAAACGCTCCATCATTTCTGTTTCGTGATGATCAGGTTCGTGCTTGCAGAGTATCTCGTCATACGTTTCCCATATTTCAGGAGTAGGACAGGTGTCTCCCTTAACAACCTCCATAAGGGCAACAGGCTTTTCGGTATACGTGTCAAGCGGAATAAGTTTTAATACTGCATCTAAAATTTCGGCTGTGCCGTGGCCGTCAGCACGAACAACGACTGCATTTTTGCCTACACTTTCGCTTGGGAAATTTCCGTCAGCAATAACTAACTCATCACCGTGCCCCATTTCGCAAAGAGCCTTTAAAAGCTCAGGTGAAATAATGGGCGATATTCCTTTAAGCATATTATCACTCTCCTAATCTTTCTTGTGTAATATTTCGTCATCGGGATTAAAAGTCTTATATCCCGGATGCCTTCCTGTTACGCCGTAATAGCCTCTGAGGTCAATAAGCTTTTGAATATTCTCAGGACTTATATCATAGCTGCCGCCGAGAATAACTGCGTTAATTGTAATTTTTGCCCAAAGCTCAAGACTTTCCATTCTGTAAAACGCAGTAACAACGTCGCTTCCAACAGCAAGTGCACCGTGATTTTCAAGCAGCATAACGTCGTGTTCCTCAAGATACGGCTCTATTGCGTCAGGTACTTCAGCAGTTGACGGTGTGCCGTACGGGGTTAGAGGAACTGCACCCATTACGGCAACGTCTTCAATCATATTGTACATATCCATCGCCTTGTGAGCAACAGCAAAGCCTGTTGCACCCGGTGGGTGTGCGTGGATAACGCTCATTACATCATCACGCTTGTCATAGCAGCGCAGGTGCATTTTTATTTCACTTGAAGGGCGCAAACCCTCTGCTGCCTCAAGAACATTGCCCTCGCTGTCAATGCGAATAAGCTTTTCAGGGGTAATGAATGACTTGCTCATACCCGTAGGTGTTGCAAGAATCGTGCCGTCATCAAGCTTTACACTCACGTTGCCGTCATTTGCCGCAACCCATCCGAGCTGCCACATCTTATGACAAATATCGCATATAAGCTCTTTTTGTTCTTCAATATTACTCATTGCTTTAACCTTTCAATAATATATTCTTTTGAATATTATACCATACTGCTTATAAAAAAGCAAAGTAATATATTAAGTGTTGCCTTATTCTAAATGACAAAAGAGGTTATCAAAATGATAACCTCTTTTGCTATATCTATTGGCTGCAAAAAAGATGAAAACGCAAGTTTGCTGAGGGTAGCTCCTTCTACCGCAATATTGGATTGCATCTTAAGTAAAAATTTATATATTTATAATTCTACTCTGTTAAAATTCAGCAGAATCTTTGCTCTTTTTACTGTGAAATATCCTTTCCAGTTTTCTGTTACTTTTCTTGAAATTTCGGTATCAAGTCCCCAAGAAAAATTCGGATGCCAAACATTATCCTCTCCTATATTGTCAAGCCAAAAATTGATGTTATCTTCTATACCTTTTTGAACAAGGTCATACCACAACGAATCGGGGCTGGCAACAAAATCAAGAGGCTGAAAATAATATTCATTCCATTTTGATGAATCAAAACAAACGTTTTCTAATATTCTTCGCTTCATTGCATCAATAACTTCAGCCGTAATCAAAGGTGAATCAATGGCATAGAGCTGTTCAACTAAAGTCATAACGTTTAAAGAATCATGGTCACCGCAGAAATCATTACTTTTTAATAAACTAAGGCAATCTTCGGTAATTTTATATCCAAGTTCCTTTTGTTGCTTTGTTCCGTAACGAATAAAGGCAGATGCAACTACAGCACAAGGATTAGGATTAAAAACTAAACAAGGTTTATATGTCCACCAAGGTGAATGCGGATAGTCCATAGCTTCCTTTGGACAGTCCTCCCAGTATTTAGGTATATCCTGAACTGAGTTCTCAAAGTATGACAATATTCTTTTAAACCACTCGGAATTGCAATCTAAATTGAAATCATAACTTTGAAAAATAGCTTCAGCAGTTGGTATTGCTGCCGATAACGGCAACAGTCCATCTGGTTCGTACCCATTTCCCATGCCACCGTCTGCGTTTTGATATTTTAACATTTCAAAAACGATGTCTTCTTTTCTTCCGTTGTTAAAAAGATAATTCCACTTGGCTCTATCATATGGACGTGCGTTTACTTGCATCCATTCGTCCATCTTTTTTATTTGATTTTTTGTTAGCTTTCTGATTTTATTCACCTTCTGATTTCTCAATTATCACCATAATGATAATTACTTACAAAGTGTCAATTTGTGCAAATATTAAATTCTAAAAAGCCCTTGAAAAAGCACTAACAATTTTAATCAGCAATCAAAGCTCTTAAATTATCAATCCTTTCGGGATTTTCTGAAGATGCCCACTCCTTTAGTTTAGAGCAAGGAAACTGATTGCATCTGCCGCAATGTTCTTGCTCTTTTTGGGCATTACACTGATATAATTCGCATTCTCCCCAAAACACCTTACCCTTGATGTTTTTGCAACCACTGCAGCCCATTTCAACCTTAAACTTACAAGTATCACAATCAATTCCGCAAACAGATATGTTCATATTCAAATCTCCTTTTTTGAAATGTTTTTAAATATTATACGATAAGCTATAATAATTATAAAGATGTTGTTGTCTTACTATTATTTGATTATAAAAATGAGACAAAAGAGGTTATCGTAAAGATAACCTCTTCTTCTATGTCTAATGGCTATAAAAAGATGAACTTCTCTAATCTGCGAAGAGACTTGAACTCTTGAAAATCAACTCAAAGTATTTATTATTTCTTTAAATTCGTCCGTATTACGCAGATTATCAAAATGTGAAGATGATAACCATTTATCACGCATGATTTCAGTAAGCGGTCTTGTGTCGGCTGTTTCAAAATCTATTCTTCTTGCAATAATATCTCCAAGTAATACACTGGAAAATGATTGTTCATCAGGTCTTGTATCAAAGGCTTTCGCAGCTGCTGCCCCATAGTTTAAATGCTCAAGTGCCAAAGTATTATTACCAAGTTTTGCATATAATTCTGCCATATCCACCTGCAGTTTGGAAGCACCCCAACCTTCTGCTGTGACGGTATTATCATACACCAATTTTTCAAGCTCAAACACTTTTTTTATTGCAACAATAGACTGCTCGTCTGAAATACGACCTGAATTTGCCAACAACCATATGGAACTGCGTAATGCATTGTAATCCTGTTTAACTTTATTTCTTAAATATGGCAATTCTTCATCGTCGTCCAAACTCCACCACTCTTGATTTTCTTTGCAAAATTCAGACGAAGGCAGTGTTTCGTAAATGGCTTTTCCAATTTCTTTTCTGCCCATCTCACAGTGATTAAAAGCAAGCCTTGCCGTAGCCTCAAGGCGAATATTTTGATCAGGGCAATATTTCATAATTCTTTCGCCTAAGGCAGTTATTTCAGCATCGTGCTTTTCCATATTTTCTTTCCATTCAGGAATATTCCCGTCACTGTCCCCCGAAACAAATAATGCATACATCAGCTTGTTAAGAAGCGCATAGTTATTAGGATATTCTGCAACGCCCTCTCGTGCAATGTCAATACAGTCATAAACTCTTCCTTGGCTTATTGCCTTTTGAAATCGTTTCAAATATTGATTAACCTTGTTTTGCTCAATTTTTTCGTTAATTCCAAGAAGTTTGTCTACGGTAACTCCGAAAAACTCTGAAATTACAGGAAGCAATTCCATATCAGGATAGCACATACCACATTCCCAGCGTGATACAGATTGAGATGAAACACCGAGAATATCTGCAAGTTCGTCCTGTGTAATATCTTTTTCTTTTCTTAAATGTTTTATTATTTCTCCAACATTCAGTTTCATATATATCTCCCTTAATTATTATTGAAAGTGACGTCCCTTTCTGTTAATAGCGTATCATATACAAAGTATTAATTCCACCCCTCGTTTAGTGAGAAAAATTAAATCATATAGTGATTAAATATATACATCTAATTCATACTGATTATTTTAGATAAAAGAGAAAAGAATAAACGCAAGACGAGTGGACTTGAACCACCGACATCGGGTTATAGTTAAGGATTAACTTAATAATATCCTTGTAGATATTCAATTCGTGCATATTATTCTTTGAGATTTTCTGCTTTTGGTATTGACTTTTTGCTGATGCTATAATAATCTAAAATTAGTAATACAATTTGACGTACATATTTCTTTGCAGTCTGTACTTGAAGGAGGTACTCGTATAATGAAAAAGACGTTAAAAGGAGTGCTTTGTGCCGTTGTGGTAATATGTTTGATTTTTGCACTTACAGGCTGTGCAAAAATCATCTACGTAGTGGGCGGTGCTATAACAGCTATTGAGGAGATAAATGACGGAAGCTGGAAGGAAGAACAGCAGGAAACTATTGACGCCAATAAACCTTCTGAGGTTGTAATTGAACCGTTTGTTGCAGGTACATACGGCGGAATAGACTTTGCAACTCCGGACGATGTTGTAAATTACTATATTGAGTGTTACAACAATACGAAGGCACAGACCGCAAGTTATGTTGACAAGGACGGTAACACTAAGGAGTATTATGCACTTCTCGGTGATGAAAAATTGATAGTCGACAAAATACTTGTGGAAGGCACCGAAAACAAGATGCTCAACAATGCTGTACCGGGTATGGTTACCGCTGCTTTCGCATACAACTCATACGGACTCCCACCCTGCAACAACAGGAATCCTCTGATTGATAATACAAATCAAAATGAGACAGATCCCGGTGAATACGATTTAAGAGTAACACATTTTAAACCAGAATACAGTCTTGCAAGCAACGTTACTGAAAATGCAGACGGAACTATCACTATCGTTATTCAGCCTAAAGATGCATCAATGTCTGCTCGCGGAGGCGATTCACAAGGCAGTTTCTTTTCGGTTTTGAACGATTTAGGTGAAACTGTTGATAATCTTTTCACTGATTACGATATGCTTTCATGGGCAAGCGGAACAACTCAGGAAAACTGTGTTGTTGATTACCGGGGCGGAACAGGCAAAGTAACTATCGACCCTGAGACAAAGACTATTATTTCTGCCGATTACCATATGAGCGTATTTGTTGAAGTTAAACACGCAAACGTTGCTGTAATCAAGGATAAGAGCGGTTCATTGTTTCTTTCGTATGATATGCACTATCCTGCATCAGACGATTACATTCTTAAATACAATGGAATCACAAGAAAGTGAGTTCGTATAAATAGCTATCACTTGTTTATTAAAAGATAAAAAGAGGTTATCGTAACGATAACCTCTTTTGCTATGATGAAGAAGAGTGGACTTGAACCCTCACATCTATTGATTTTAAAAACTATTAGGAAATATCTTTTCTTGTTATAGTCAAAGACTTTGATTCAGTTATTTTCAGATGTCAAAAACTGCCGGAAAGCAGTGGGGAGAGCGTAATGTGCGCTGATATCAGGAACGGTAGCCCAGGTGAAATTCTTCGGCGCGGCATCGCAAAGAATCTCATAACAGGTCATTTCCCAACGGATATGCGTAAAAATATGATTGCAATGCAGCTCCCGCACAAGCTCTCGGGGGCGGAGGCCGAAAGAGGATGCTGTTTCTAAAGCAGCCTGGGTGTCCAATAAGCCGGGCACATTGGGAAACTGCCACAGTCCGGAGAGAAGACCCGGCTCCGTCCGACGGTTCAATGCCAGCTTGTCTTCAAATGAAAAGAGAAAAACGGTTTTTTCCTCTACACGCTTTTCCTGCTTGGGCAAACGGACGGGAAGTAATACGGCAGTTCCTGCCTCTTTAGCTCGGCAGAAAGAGGATGCAGGACAGAGGGTACATTTTGGGGAGCGTGGTGTGCAGACTGTAGAGCCAAGCTCCATTAAAGCCTGTGTGAAATCGCCGCAAGCATTTTTAGGATAAACCGCAGCAAGTCCCTCGGAAACATAGGCTTTCATCTCGGGCAAATCAATCGGCGTAGTGTCGTTGGTGATCCGCGCCGCCACGCGCAGCACATTCCCATCTACCGCCGGCGTGGGCAAATCAAAGCAGATGGAAGCAATGGCCCCCGCAGTATACGGTCCTATGCCAGGCAACGCACGTATGGACGCATAGTCATTGGGAAATCGACCGTCATAGTTTTCACAGATCAGCTGAGCCGCCTTTTGCAGATTTTTTGCCCGACTGTAATAACCAAGCCCCTCCCATAATTTAAAAAGCTGATCTTCACTCACACAAGCAAGATCCTGAATATGCGGAAGCGCGGCGAGAAAACGGTTGAAGTAGTCGCATACAGTTTGAGTTCTCGTCTGCTGGAGCATGATTTCTGAGACCCAAATATGATATGGCTCTCGATCCCGACGCCATGGAAAATCCCTTGCATTTTCCCGATACCAGGGCAGAAGTGCCGCCGGGAGTTTTTCATATTCTGTTGCCATATTTGATACCTCCTGCTGTGTAGAGATACAGGTAGAGCTGTTAAATTCAGTATATATTATTGTATCATATAGCGAGCAGGCAATACAAGCAATAAAACAAAAAACGCCGTAAAGTATAAACTTGACGGTGTTTTACTATATATCCAAATACCATTTCTGAAAAGAACAGAAAGTTCGGATTATACTCCATTGTCAAGGGCGAACAAAAAAGATTCATTTCCCATTTTTGATGGAGAGGTATGAACTCTCGTGAAAAACTTTGCTGAAATTTTTACTGGCGATTTGTTTTTAAGAATAAAAATTGTTCATTATTTATTACTCACATTTGGAGTAGAGAACATAATCATTGTATTAAAACCAGATATCGATCTCAATTCAAGCTCACCATGTAAATAAATTGGAATTCGTTTATTGTTTGAGAAACGTCTATCAGCACCTCCTGATTTGTTAACATACGGTGTTCTATTGCGCAACTGAACAAAAAAACACCCTCCTCATTTTCCTATTGTATTGTCTGCTGCTTTCAGTTCCTCTAATTCTATTTCATATTGCTTGATTGTATTTTTAAGTAGCCATTTGCGATTTTCGCTTTTCCAAGTCTTTAAGTTTTTCCTATCATAGAAAAGCGAGAAATTATATATGGTACAGGCAAGTTTTGTGTGTGCATTCGCCCAATCATGCAACTCTTTAGGCGGTATTGGTAAATCGCTTTGTTTAAAAAACCATTTTGAAATTTCAGTATTAAGAGGGGCAACGCTATCTATAAACTGTTCTTCTGTCAGTGTATTATTGAGATATTCTCTAAATATTTTGATATATTGTTCTTCCGCTGATATAAGATTTGCAATATATTCTCTTGTGATTTGAATTAATTCATCAGCGCTCATGGAGTTGTCCTTAAGGCTCTTTATTAACTCATACGAACTATGCACATTAATATGAACACCCTTTACCATAGCGGTATTTTTCGAACTTCGATACCACCATTCTTTATCTTGTAAATCATCAACCCACGTGGTGTGACAGATATAATTGCAATCTACCATGTCATCTTCATCATATCCAAAGTAACACCATACAATATTTGCTGCTTTACCGGCATAGCGGACTTCAGCAATTTTGTTCTGATGAACCTCGTAATAAAGCACTTTATTTTTAATTTCGTCTGCTATTTCCGCAATTTGTTCCATTGAACTTTGATAACGTAAAATGACCTTTACAGATAACCTTTTAACGTTTCCATGATGCACTGGCTCAACATCATAAATTATATAATTATCACATTCTTCGTAAATTTTTGCGACTTTATAAGG